>JADFVW010000361.1 GCA_015222725.1 Pseudomonadota bacterium
TCTTGCGTTTAGTTTCCAAGCTCGCTAGAGTCAGTAGCGTTGTAAGTGGTAGCTGTACCCAAGTCAAATACTTACTCACCTTTATGTCGTACTTGTGTGAGTTAAGAGCACCATCATAAACCCTCGGGATTTGTGGAGTTCGGATGTTTAGACATAGAACAGTAGCACCATCTTATCGACAGATCGCCCTCTGCGACCTGCCATGTCCGTTCTCGTGCCCAAATTTTGTTCCGTGCCAGCTGGAATATCAAACCGGGAGGCCGTTAATTTGACCGCGGCGGATACATCCCTCTGGCCTTTTATAGTCTATTTTATTGCAGTACTGATTCTGGTTGCTACCATGCTGGGCCTGTCCTGGTTACTGGGTCAACGCCGGGCAAATGCGGCGACCAATGTTCCCTTCGAGTCCGGCGCACTATCGGTGGGCTCACCGCAGATACACATGGCGGTAGAGTTTTACCTGATTGCAATCTTCTTTGTAATTTTTGACCTGGAAACGGTCTTTATTTTCGCCTGGGCCGTGGCCTTCTTCGAACTGGGCTGGGCCGGCTTCATCTCAATATCCATTTTCATCCTTATGCTGGGTGTCGCGCTGGTCTACGAGCTGCGCTCCGGCGCGCTGGACTGGGGTATTAAATCCCGTGCTCGCAGCCCCGATTCAACCCTCACCCAGGAGGCCGACAAATAATGGAATGGAACTTGACCCGTCCCGAGGACACTATCGCAAAAACACCCGGGTCTGCGGGTATGGTCGGGGACAGCATCCACGAGCAAATAGAGCGCAACGTCATGTTCGCCAAGCTGGAAGACCTGGTCGCCTGGGGTAGGGCCCACTCCCTGTGGCCTTTTAACTTCGGCCTGTCCTGCTGCTATGTCGAAATGGCCACCTCGTTCACCAGCCGCCACGATATCGCCCGCTTTGGTTCGGAAGTTATTCGCGCCACCCCCAGACAGGCCGACCTGATGGTGATTTCGGGCACCGTGTTTCGCAAAATGGCCCCCGTTGTACAGCACCTGTACGACCAGCTGATGGAGCCGCGCTGGATTATATCCATGGGCTCCTGCGCCAACTCTGGCGGTATGTACGACATTTACAGCGTGGTGCAGGGCGTGGATAAATTTATCCCGGTGGATGTCTATGTGCCCGGCTGCCCGCCCCGGCCCGAGGCCCTGATGCAGGGCCTGATGATGCTGCAGGATTCTATTGAAAAAGAGCGCCGCCCCCTGAGCTGGGTAGTGGGCGACCAGGGAATTATAAAACCCGATATGCCGTCGCAGCGCGACAAACTTCGGGAACAGAGAAGCCTGGCTACCGAGTTGCGTAGCCCCGACGGAGTATAGATAGAAGCAGTACACACGATAGTTCGAGCGGTAAACAATAAACAGAGGCTGAAACGCCCAGGAAATATGCATGCTCAACGCGCAGGCGACAAGCACCGGTAGCACCGTGGACGAATTGTTCGCCCGCTTTGGTGCCCATGTGTTCGAACTTCAGCCCACGCCCGACAACACCCCGACCCTGTGGCTGGAGCGGGGTAAATTACTGGAAGTCCTCGCCCATCTGAAAAAAGATTTCCCGATGCTGCTGGACCTGTTCGCCATCGACGAGCGCCTGCGCGAGCACAAGCCTGCGGCAACATCAGATTTCACCGTGGTTTATCATTTGCTGAATTTCAGCCGTTGCGAGGAAATCCGCCTCAAAGTGGCGGTGGCGATGGACGACTTGTCTGTGCCCTCTACCGTTTCTGTCTACCCCAACGCCAACTGGTATGAACGCGAGGCCTGGGACATGTTCGGTGTAGAGTTCAGCGGTCACCCCAACCTGCGGCGCATTTTGCTGCCCCCCACCTGGGTGGGCCACGCCCTGCGCAAAGATCACCCTGCCCGCGCCACAGAGATGGAACCTTTCGCCCTGGACGAAGACAAGCAGGCCCGCGAAATGGAGGCGCTTACCTTCAAACCCGAAGACTGGGGCATGGAGCGGGCCACCGATGATTCCGACTATATGTTCCTCAACCTGGGGCCCAACCACCCCTCGGTACACGGGGTGTTTCGTATCGCCCTGCAACTGGACGGCGAAGTCGTGGTCGACGCGGTACCGGACATCGGCTATCACCACCGGGGCGCAGAAAAAATGGGCGAGCGCCAGAGCTGGCACTCCTATATTCCCTACACCGATAGAATCGATTACCTGGGCGGAGTCATGAACAACATGGCCTATGTCATGTCGGTGGAAACCCTGGCGGGCATAAAAGTACCCGACCGCGCCCGTGTTATACGCATTATGATGGCGGAATTGTTTCGCATCTCCAGCCACCTGGTTTTTTACGGCACATTCGCCCAGGACGTGGGGCAGATGTCGCCGGTGTTTTATATGTTCGCCGACCGGGAGCGCCTGTTTGGCATCGTGGAGGCAATTACCGGTGGCCGTATGCATCCGGCCTGGTTCCGCATCGGCGGGGTGGCACAGGACCTGCCCAAGGGCTGGGACAAATTAATACGCGATTTTATCGACTTTATGCCGGCGCGCCTGGACCACTATCAAAAGATGACCATGGACAACAGCATATTGAAGCAGCGCACCGTGGGCATCGGAACTTACAGCACAGCCGAAGCCCTGGACTGGGGTGTGACCGGGCCCAACCTGCGGGCCACCGGCATGGACTGGGACCTGCGCCGGGATAGACCCTATGGCGGTTACGATCAGTTCGACTTTGAAGTGCCGGTAGCCAGCAATGGTGACTCCTATGACCGCGCCGTGGTACGGGTAGAGGAAATACGCCAGAGCCTGCGCATCATTCGCCAATGCCTGGACAATATGCCCGAGGGTCCCTACAAAAGTGAGCACCCCCTGACCACACCTCCCCCCAAGGAGCGCACCCTGGCGGACATCGAAACCCTGATCCACCACTTTTTGAATGTCAGCTGGGGCCCGGTGATCCCCGCCGGGGAGGCCTGTATTCCCATAGAGGCAACCAAGGGGCTTAACAGTTATCACCTGGTGAGCGACGGCGGCACTACCAGCTACAGGACCCGTATTCGTACACCCTCCTTTCCCCACCTGCAGCAGATTCCGCTGATCAGCCGGGGGCTGATGATTCCGGACCTCATCGCCATCATCGCCAGCATTGATTTTGTGATGGCGGACGTAGACCGATGAGCGAATTAATTCCAGCCTTGAGCGAGGCGGAGATCGCCGCAATCGACGCGGAGCTCTCGCACGTGCCCGTTCCAGCTGGTGCCGCAATAGACGCTCTCAAAATCGTTCAGGCCCACCGGGGTTGGATATCCGATGAAAGTCTTAATGCCATCGCGAAACACCTGGGTATGTCCGCAGCGGAGCTGGATGGCATCGCAACCTTCTACACCTTGATCTTCCGTCGGCCTGTTGGCGAAAAAGTCATATTGCTGTGCAACAGTGTGACCTGCTGGATGAAGGGCTGCGACGCCCTGCAACAAACAATCACCGAGCAACTGGGCATAGGCATGGGAGAGACCACCACGGACAATAAATACACGCTGCTGCCCATGACCTGTCTGGGCGCTTGCGACAAGGCGCCGGTGATGATGGTAGGCGACGACTTACACGAAGAAATAACGGCTCAATCCCTGCAGGCATTATTCTCCAACGCAGGCAGTGGAGGCGAGACATGAGCCTGGACCGACCACTCACCCGCAATGTGCGCGCGGACAAGTCGCCCACCGACATGGCGGCCTACGAAGCCAATGGCGGCTACCAGGGTTTGCGCGCGGCCATGGGCAAACTCTCACCCGGCGACTGTCTGCAAATTATCAAGGACTCCAATCTGCGGGGGCGTGGGGGCGCGGGCTTTCCCACCGGCATGAAGTGGAGCTTCGTGCCTATGGAGAATGTTTCAACGGGGCACAAGTACCTGATCTGCAATGCCGACGAAATGGAGCCCGGCGCCTTCAAGGACAGGCTCTTGCTGGAGTGCGACCCCCACCAGCTAATAGAGGGCATGATTCTCTCCGCCTATACTATCCAGGCCGATGTGGCCTACATCTTTATCCGGGCAGAATACTTGCTGGCGGCAGACCTGCTGCGCCAGGCCATAGCCGACTGCCACGCCAAAGGTTATCTCGGTAAAAACATCCTGGGCAGTGACTTCAGCCTGGAGATGCATGTGCACCCCAGTGCGGGCCGCTATATCTGCGGTGAAGAAACCGCATTGATTAGCGCCCTGGAGGGCAAGCGCGCCAACCCCCGGGCCAAGCCACCTTTCCCCCAGGTCAGCGGTTTATGGGGCAGGCCCACCATCGTCAACAATGTAGAAACCCTGTGCAATATCCACCATATTATTGAGCGGGGAGCCGACTGGTTCCAGAGCCTTGGGCTCACCGAAGATGCCGGTACCAAAATGTACGGTGTCAGCGGACGGGTAAAAAATCCCGGGTGCTGGGAGCTCCCCATAGGCACCCCCATACGGGAGATACTGGAAAACTACGCCGGCGGTATGGAAGACGGCTATAAAATGCGCGGCTTTTTGCCGGGCGGTGGCTCCACCGACTTTCTGGTGGAGGAACATCTGGACCTGGCCATGGACTACGACACTATCGGCAAGGCAGGCAGCCGTATGGGTACCGGCACCATGATTATCCTGGATGACAAAACCTGCCCGGTGGGCTTTGTGAAAAACCTGGTGGAGTTTTTTGCCCAGGAATCCTGTGGCTTCTGCACCCCTTGCCGGGACGGCCTGCCCTGGTCCGCCCAGGTGCTGGATGACTTGGAGCGCGGCCGCGGCCGACCCGAGGATCTGGAAACCCTGGCCAGGCAAGTGAGCTTTATTGGCGCGATGGGCAACACCCACTGCGCACTCGCGCCGGGAGCCATGGAACCCCTGGCCAGCGGCCTGAAGTATTTCCGGGACGATTTCGAACGGCATATTTCCGAGGGCGGATGCTCCTTCCACACAGGGGGAGTGAGCTAATGCCTGTTATCCATATTGACGGACAGGAGTACGAGGTAGAAGCGGGGCAAAACATCCTGCAGGCCTGCCTGTCCCTGGGGCTGGATCTCCCCTACTTTTGCTGGCACCCGGCCATGGGTTCTATTGGCGCCTGCCGACAGTGCGCGGTGGTGCAGTACCTCAACCCCGAGGATAACCGGGGTCGCATCGTCATGGGCTGTATGACACCCGTTATGGACGGTGCTATTTTCTCACTGAATGGCGACAAGGCCAGTGAGTTTCGACGGACCATCGTCGAATCCCTGATGCTTAACCACCCCCACGACTGCCCGGTATGCGCCGAGGGCGGCGAGTGCCACCTGCAGGATATGACAGTCATGGTAGGCCACCGGGACCGGCAATACCGGGGCAAGAAAAACACCCACCGCAACCAGTACCTGGGGCCGCTGATTCACCACGAGATGAACCGCTGTATCACCTGTTACCGCTGCACACGCTTTTATAACGACTACGCTGGCGGCACCGATTTAGCGGCGATGGCAGCCCACGACCACACCTACTTCGGCCGCCATGAAGAGGGCGTACTGCAAAGTGAATTTGCCGGCAACCTGGTTGAGGTGTGTCCCACCGGTGTGTTTACCGACAAGTCGCTGATGAAGGGATACACGCGTAAGTGGGACTTACAATCTGCACCCTCGGTTTGCACCGGCTGCGCGGTGGGCTGCAACACTCTGCCCGGTGAGCGCTACGGCAAACTGAAACGTGTACACAACCGCTTTAATGCCGAGGTAAACGGCTACTTCCTGTGCGACCGCGGGCGCTTCGGTGCCGCTTTCGTGAACAGCGAGAAGAGCCTGGAATACCCCGGCCTGCGCGGTGAAGACGGACGCTTTAATGCGCTGGACCACCACAGTGCCCTGATGCACATGGTGCATGCCTGCCACGCCGAAGAGGGGAAAAACAAGGTTGCGGGCATTGGCTCGCCCCGGGCCTCGGTAGAGGCAAACTATCTGCTGCGTCTGTTGGTGGGAGCAGAAAATTTCGCCCCCGGCTTCAGCGATCGCGAGCAACCATTAATTGAGCTCGCGCTGGCACTGCAGCAGGACAGCCCGGCCCTTATTCCAGACATCCAGACCATTGAATCTGCCGACGCGATTCTAATCCTGGGTGAAGACCTGACCAACACCGCCCCGCGCATCGCCCTGGCGCTGCGCCAAAGTGTGCGCAACAAGGCCTATGAGCTGGCCGCAGAATTACGACTGGAAGCCTGGCAGGATGCCGCCATTCGCAACCTGGCCCAGGACCAGCGCAGCCCGCTGTTTATAGCTTCGGTTGCCGACAGCCGATTGGACGACATCGCCGAGGACCGGGTCGCCCTGGCACCGGATGATATCGCCAGGCTCGGTTTCGCCGTCGCAAAACTGATCGGTGGAGAAAACATTAGCGAA
Source organism: Pseudomonadota bacterium (assembly GCA_015222725.1). Taxonomy (GTDB): domain Bacteria; phylum Pseudomonadota; class Gammaproteobacteria; order Pseudomonadales; family Halieaceae; genus JBALVT01. Next base: position 6,377 of record JADFVW010000361.1, read on the forward strand.
CTGGAGCCGGAGCTGCAGGCACGCGCCCAGGCAATCGCCACAGCACTGCAGAATGCCCAACGTCCCTTGATTATTTCCGGTACCGGTTGCGGGAATGCCGCCGTAATGCAGGCCGCAGCGCAAATCGCCCAGGCCCTGTGCCAGGCACATAACCGCGCCATGCTGGCACTGGCAGTGCCCGAGGCCAACAGCCTGGGCCAGGCCATGTTAACCGGGCCGGGAGCCCAAAGCCTCGCCCAGTTGAGCAAGCGGGCTGCCGCCGGAAAACTGGATACCCTGATTATCCTTGAGAATGATCTTTACAGGCGCGGCCCGAAAGCGAGTATCGATGCACTGCTGGCAAATGTCGCCAATGTCATTGTGCTGGACACACTGGATAACGCCACCCTGTCTGCCAGCTCCCTGGCCCTGCCTGCCGCCAGCTTCGCCGAATCCGAGGGCACCCTGGTGAGCATGGAGGGTAGGGCCCAGCGCTACTACCCGGTCTTTGTTCCGCGCCAGGAACGCCGTGCCAGCTGGATCTGGCTGTTGGCCGTCATGAAAGAGAGCGAGCGCGAAGAGGTGAGCGAGCTGCATAGCTTTGACGACATTACCCGCGCCTGTGCCAGCGATATCCCCGCTTTGTCGGGCATCACCGGCGCCGCCCCGGATGCCCATTTTCGCAATGCAGGCTTAAAAATTCCCCGCCAGACTCACCGCTACAGTGGCCGCACGGCGATGCGCGCCGATGTCTCCGTTCACGAACCGAAACAACCCGTGGATGAGGAGTCACCATTGGCTTTCTCCATGGAGGGTCTGAATCGTTCACAGCCGGGATCACTACTGCCCTTTGTCTGGGCACCGGGCTGGAACTCAAACCAGTCCCTGCACAAATTCCAGTCGGAAGTGGGAGGGCATCTCAAGGGCGGCACCGCCGGCGCCAGATTGCTGCTGCCCGCTACGGGCACATCCGCTTCCACTGCCACACAACCCGATGCGACACTGGCGCCTTCTGCGCCGCAGCAGCCTGGACAGTGGCAGATGGTCCCTCGCTACAAAATTTTCGGCAGCGATGAGCTCAGCGTGCACAGCCCGGCTATTGCAGAGTTGGTAGACCCCGGCTTTATTGAGATCAGCAGCGACGATGCCCGCGCCCTGGGTGTAAACGATGGCGAGGGCCTGGTTCTGAACAAGCCCGACAACGCAAGCCAGGGGGAGCTGCTGACCATAGCCGTGGCCACTCTGGAAGTGCGACTGAACGACAGTATCGCGGTCGGCTGTGCCGGTTACAGCGTGGGCCTGGCCGGAACAGAAGATATTATTGCGGCCGACAAGCTGGTTCTGAGCAAAGCCGATAACTGGAAACGCCACAAACCGCAAATAATCGGCAGTGACGGTGGCGGTAGTACCGGGGGTGACCATGTCTGAGCTGGGCACCATAGGTTTCGGATTGTTTATCATACTCGCAGCCGTGGGCGGCGCCGCGACACTGACCTGGTTCGAACGCCGCTTGCTGGGTATCTGGCAGGATCGATACGGCCCCAATCGCCTCGGCCCCTTCGGCGTTGGCCAGGTGGCATCCGATATGATTAAGCTACTGACCAAGCACGACTGGGTGCCCCCCTTCTCCGACCGGGTTGTATTTGTATTTGCCCCCACCGCCATTGTGGTGGCGATGATGCTCGGCTTTGCCGTGGTGCCCTTCGGCCCGGACCTCTATGTTATCGACCTGAATATCGGCCTGTTATTTTTCCTGGGCATGACGTCACTGGCAGTCTACAGCGTATTGCTCGCCGCCCTCGCCTCCAATAATAAATACGCCCTGTTGGGCGGCTTGCGCAGCGCCGCCCAAATGGTCAGTTACGAAGTCTTTATGGGGCTGTCCCTGATGGGTGTCGTCATGCTCACCGGCAGCTTCAGTATGCGCGCCATTGTGGAGGCGCAGACAGACCTGTGGAATTTCATCCCGCAGTTTCTCGGGCTGTTTACCTTCCTGATTGCCGGCATCGCCGAAAGCCATCGCCTGCCCTTCGACCTGCCCGAGGCGGAACACGAACTGACCGCGGGCTTTCACACCGAATACAGTGGCATGAAGTTTGCCATGTTTATGCTGGGGGAGTACCTGGGCCTGATTCTTATTTCCTGCATGATTGTCGCCCTGTTTTTTGGTGGCTGGCTGGGACCCTGGTTGCCCCCTATTGTGTGGTTTTGCCTGAAAACCTTTATCGTCATTTGCTTTTTCATACTGCTGCGCGCCGCCATCCCGCGGCCGCGCTACGACCAATTGATGACCCTGGGCTGGAAGTATATGTTGCCCCTGACCCTGTTTAACCTGCTGGTAACCGGTGCCGTGGCACTGACGCTAAAGGGGGGCTGAGGCGATGTTTAAATCTCTACGCAGTCAACTGACAACCATCTGGACAATTCTACAGCACAGCTTTACGCCCGCAGAAACCGTACAGTACCCCGAGGAACAACCCTATTTGGCACCTCGCTACCGCGGCCGCATTGTATTGACCCGGGACCCCGACGGCGACGAGCGCTGTGTTGCCTGCAACCTCTGCGCCGCCGCCTGCCCGCCGGACTGCATTGCACTGCAGCAGGGAGTCAGGGAAGACGGTCGCTGGTATCCGGAATTTTTTCGCATCAATTTTTCCCGCTGCATCATGTGCGGTATGTGTGAGGAGGCCTGTCCCACCAACGCCATACAGCTAACCCCGGATTTTGAGATGTGCGAGTACGAGCGCCAGAGTATGGTGTACGAAAAAGAGCATCTGCTGATCAGCGGCACCGGGAAATACCACGACTACAATTTCTACCGGGTATCGGGGCTTGCCATAGACGGCAAAGACAAGGGGCAGGGGCAAAATGAAGCCCAGCCCATCGACGTGAAGAGTCTGTTGCCATGAGCGCTGCCTGCGATACCACAAAGAAGCCCCGGGCGCTGATAAGAAGGAGTTCTCTACTATGATGGAAACCCTGTTTTACCTCGCCGCCGTTATCGCCTTATCTGCCACCATACTGGCACTGACTCGAGCCAATGCCGCGCATGCCCTGATTTACCTGATTCTCTCCCTGCTGGCCGTGGCCGTGCTGTTTTTCCTGATGGGTGCACCCTTCGCAGCCGCTCTGGAAATCCTGATTTACGCCGGTGCCATTATGGTGCTGTTTGTCTTCGTTATCATGATGCTCAACCTGGGCAAATCGGGTGAGGAATTGGAGCGCAGTGGCCTGCATGCACGCAACTGGATCATCCCCGGCATTATGGCAACGCTGCTGTTTGTGGAGCTGATGTATGCAGTGGAGCAGACTTCATCCCTGACCAGTGGCACGGCCGTGTCACCCAAGGAAGTGGGGCTGGAGCTTTTTGGCCCCTATGTGCTGGCGGTCGAGTTAGCCTCCATGTTGCTATTGGCGGGATTGGTAGGTGCCTACCACCTGGGACGTCGGTTCATCGTTCGCAGCGGGAGTGATGACTGATGGGGGGACTACAAATTCCACTGGAGCACGTGCAGGTATTAGCCGCCCTGTTATTCAGCTGCGGTTTTCTGGGGCTGATGTTGCGTCGCAATATTATTTTTATGCTGATGTCTCTGGAGGTCATGTTGAACGCGGCGGCACTGGCTTTTGTCGCCGCCGGAGCCAGGTGGGGACAAGCCGATGGGCAGATTATTTTCCTGTTGATCCTGGCGGTGGCTGCGGCGGAAATTTCTGTGGGTCTGGGCCTGGTCTTGCAAATTCAGCGACGCTTCAAGACCCTGGATATGGATACTGCCAACAGGTTGAGGGGCTAGGTCACTATGAACACATTGTCACTCATTCCGGCCCTGCCACTGTTCAGCGCAATACTGCTGATGGTGAGCGCCGGAAGACTGCCAAAGCAAATTTCCGCCATCCTGGGTGTGGGCTCTGTGGGCTTGTCGGCCCTGTGCGTGGCGATGGTCGCCATGGGTTTTATGGCGGATGGCCAGGTCCGGGAAATCACCCTGTGGACCTGGATCGCCATCGAGGATTTCACCCCCGCTATCGCCTTTTACGTGGATGGCTTGACTATCGTAATGATGTCGGTGATCACCGGCGTGGGCTTTCTTATCCACCTGTACTCGGTGGAATTCATGGCGTCAGACGAGTCGTTCTCACGCTACTTTGCCTATATGAATTTGTTTGTCGCGGCCATGTTGTTGCTGGTTATGGCGGACAATTTACTGCTGCTCTACATGGGCTGGGAAGGCGTAGGCGTCTGCTCTTATTTGTTGGTGGGTTTCTGGTACCGCGACCCCGACAACGGCCAGGCGGCACGCAAAGCCTTTGTGGTAACCCGCGTGGGTGACACGGCCATGGCCCTGGGCTTGTTTTTGTTGTTCACCGAACTGGGCACCCTGGACATTCAGCCCCTGATGGCCGCCGCCAACAGTCAATGGCAGGTAGGCGGCACCTTACCCGTACTGGCCACCGCATTATTGCTGGGAGGCGCGCTGGGTAAATCGGCGCAACTGCCCCTGCACACCTGGCTGCCCGATGCCATGGCCGGCCCCACCCCGGTCAGCGCATTGATTCACGCGGCCACCATGGTAACTGCCGGGGTGTACCTGATCGCCCGCACCCACGAATTATTCCTGTTGGCACCGGCTACGCTGGAGGCGGTCGCCTGGCTGGGACTCGCCACCTTACTGCTGGCTGCCTTCGCCGCCCTGGCCCAGAATGACATCAAGCGTATCCTGGCTTATTCAACCATCAGCCAGATTGGCTATATGTTTTTGGCCCTGGGAGTAGGCGCCTTCAGCGCCGGTATCTTCCACCTGATGACCCACGCATTTTTCAAGGCCCTGCTGTTTCTCGCCGCCGGCGCAGTTATTCACTGCCTGCACCACGAGCACAATATTTTCCGCATGGGCGGGCTGCGCACGCGGTTGCCGGTGGTATTTGCCAGCTTCCTGATCGGCTCTGCCGCCCTGGCTGCGCTGCCCTTCACCTCCGGCTTCTACTCCAAGGACAGTATCCTGCTGGCGGCCTGGTCACTGCCCGACATTGGCCCCACCCTTTGGGCAGGTGGCTTACTGGGGGCACTGCTCACTGCCATCTACAGCTTTCGCCTGGTTTTTGTGGTCTTTTTCGGCGAGGCAAATACCGAGCCAGATAAACAGGCGGGCTGGAAAATGGCCGTACCTTTGATCATATTGTGTGTGCTGGCTGCTGCCGGAGGCTGGATAAGCCAACCCCTGGACGACGTATTTCCCGCGCAGGGGCACGATGTAGTGCACGTCATAGAATACATAGGCATTGCGGTACCCCTGATTGGCCTGCTGCTTGCCTATTTACTGTTCCTGGGCAAGCAGCTGTCCCTGTCCAGCCTGACCGAATCAAGCATGGGCAAGGCATTGCAGGATTTCTGGCTCAAGGGTTGGCGTATAGACGACCTTTATCACAATCTGCTGGTTCGACCTTTCACCGGCTTCGCACGCCTGTGCCGCAACGAGCCGGTGGACCTGTTTTATAACTCTATTGCAGGAGCGCTGCGCTGGTCCCATCGCAGCCTGTCATCGATACAAACCGGCGAATTGCGCTGGTATGCCACAAGCATGGTATTCGGGCTTATTGTACTGGTGGCCATTATGCTGAGGAACGCATCATGAGCCTGGTGATACTCATACTCATCTTGCTGGGCGGTGGGCTGTTGGCCATTTTCGCCCAACGTATGAATGAAGACATGCCGCGCTGGGTGTCACTGGCCACCATCGTGCTGGCTCTGGTATACCTGCTGGGTGTTGTCAGCAACTTACCCGTAGAGCCGCTCACCATTGCCGATGCTGGCAGCAGCTGGCTGATTCACCTCAAGCTGGAGTGGATTCCACGCTTTGGTATTTCCTTCGAACTGGCAATGGATGGGCTAAGCCTCCTTCTGGTCGTACTCACCTTGCTGCTGGGATTGATAGCCGTGTCTTCTTCCTGGAGCGAGATCAATTTCAAACAGGGCCTGTTCCAGGCCAATTTACTGTGGACCCTGGCGGGCGTGACCGGCGTTTTCCTGGCCATGGACTTGTTCCTGTTCTTCCTGTTCTGGGAAGTGATGCTGATCCCCATGTATTTGCTGATCGCCATCTGGGGGCATGAGAATAAAGCTTACGCTGCCATGAAGTTTTTTATCTTTACCCAGTTTTCCGGCTTGTTGATGCTGATCTCAATCGTGATACTGGCCTGGCAGGCTTCACTGGCCAACGGCAGCTACAGCTACAGTTATTTCGACCTGCTGGGCACCACGCTGAATGCCAAACTGGAGTTCTGGGTGATGCTGGGCTTTTTCCTGGCCTTTACCGTGAAATTACCCAGCTTCCCGTTCCACACCTGGCTGCCCGACGCCCACACCCAGGCGCCCACCGCAGGCAGTGTGTTGCTGGCGGGTATCCTGTTGAAAACCGGCGCCTATGGCCTGCTGCGCATTTGTATTCCCCTGTTCCCCAACGCCTCCATGGAGTTTGCACCGATAGCGATGGCACTGGGTGCCGCCGGTGTTATTTATGGCGCCGTGCTGGCCTTCGCCCAAAGCGATTTCAAACGGCTGGTGGCCTATAGCAGCGTCAGCCATATGGGTTTTGTATTGCTGGGCCTATATGCCTGGAACACTCTGGCTCTACAGGGTGCTGTTATGCAGATGGTGGCCCACGGCGTGAGTACCGCGGCACTGTTCATGATGGCGGGGGCCATTCAACAGCGACTGCACACCCGCGACATGCATAAAATGGGCGGTCTGTGGCACAACGCCCCACGCATGGGCGCCTGCGCACTATTTTTTGCGCTGGCCTCACTGGGCTTGCCCGGCCTGGGTAATTTCGTCGCAGAATTCCTGGTACTGATAGGGCTGTTCGCCGTGCAACCATGGATTACCGCCGTCGCGGCACTGGGAATGGTGGGCGCTGCAATCTACGCACTGTGGATGATGCAACTGGCCTTTCAGGGCAAGCCCATTGAGAACCGGGAGTTTGCCGATTTTGGCCGCCGGGAAATGGCCACTATGGCCGCGATGATGGTGGCTCTGGTTTGGCTGGGATTGTACCCGCAACCGGTTCTCGATATTGCTCAGCCGGTACTGGATAGCTTACAGAACATTGTACCGTCCCTTGTCAGTGAGGCGCCCACCGCTGATATCGCCGGAGTGAACCTATGAACGCTGCCGATTTCTACAGCCTGGCCCCGCTCTTAATACTGGCCGGCGGCGCAACAATACTGATGCTGCAGATCGCCTTCCGGCGCGACATCAAATTAACCTCAGCCCTGACTGTGGCGACACTTGTCGCCGCGGCATTTTCCATCATCGGGGCGGATGACAACGTACCACGCTTCGTCACCCCCCTACTGCGAGCGGACCACCTGGCCCTGGTATTTTCTGGCCTGTTCTGCCTCGCCGCGGCGGTGACCAGTATCCTGTCGATAGATTATCTACGCCAGCGCGGGGATGAACCGGAAGAGTTTTTCCTGCTACTTATTTTAAGTACGCTGGGCGCCTGCGTACTGGCCTACGCTGCACACCTGGCCTCACTGCTGCTGGGCCTGGAGCTGATGTCCATATCCCTGTACGCGCTTATCGCCTACCCCGACAAAACCAAACTGCCACTGGAAGCGGCTATCAAATACCTGGTACTGTCCGGTGCCGCCACCGCCACCATGTTATTCGGCTTCGCTTTGCTCTATGGGACGACCGGTACAATGCAATTTGCCGCCATGGGCGATCAATTGGTGGATGCCCATGCTGGCAGTGCCGTCCTGCTGGTTGCTGCCGTGATGGTGGTTTCAGGCCTGGGATTCAAGTTGTCGTTGGTACCCTTCCATATGTGGACGCCGGATGTCTACGATGGCGCCCCCGCCCCCGTAACAGGCTTTTTGGCCTCCGTATCCAAGGCGGCGGTGTTTGTGGCCCTGTTGCGCTGGTTCCTCGCCTCGGACTTATTCCGCTTCGATATTCTCATCGACAGCATCTCCCTGCTGGCCATATTCAGCATGTTGGCCGGAAACATACTCGCCCTGCTACAAAGTAACATCAAACGCATGCTGGCCTACTCCTCGATCGCCCACATGGGTTACCTGGTCATCATCCTGGTGGTGGGCAGCAATATGGATAACCGCGCGTTGGCCATTGAAGCGGGCATGTACTACCTGATCGCCTATACGGTCACAACAATCGCCGCCTTCGGACTGCTTACCCTACTCTCGAGCGAGGGCCATCACCGCGAAAATGTACAGCTACACGATGTCAGCGGCCTGTTTTGGCACCAGCCTTTATACGCCAGCCTGATGATGGTCGCCCTGTTGTCGCTGGCGGGCATTCCGCTAACCGCCGGCTTTATCGCCAAATTTTACCTGATCAGCGCAGCGGTCAGCGACTTTCGCTGGGTTCTACTGGGCAGCCTGGTAGTCGGTAGTGGCATAGGAATTTATTACTACCTGCGGGTTATTTTCTATATGACGCGCAAGGTGGAAGAACATAATAACAATCCAGTGGCACCCGGAGGATGGCTGGTAAAAGCCGTGTCCTGTGCACTGATCGCAAGTATTTTACTCCTGGGTACTGTACCGCAGCCGCTCATGGAGTATTTGAGGTCTATACTTCAGGTAGTCAATTGAATACAGCCAGCAAAAGGAGTCACTATGCTTAAGTCAGTCAACCTCCGGGACCATATGTTAATCCACCCGGTTAAAGTGAAAGCCGATGATAATTTGCTGGATGCCATGCAGATCATTATCGATAACAAAATATCAGGCGTTTGTGTGGTCGACGCGGATAAAAACCTGGTGGGAATATTGTCCGAACTCGATTGCCTGCGCGCAGCCCTGGGCGCTATTTATAACGAGAGCGGCATTGGCAATGTCGGGCAGTATATGGCCAGCGACAACCTTGTGGTGGCACACCCGAATGAAGACATCGTCGATGTCGCCCAGGATATGCTGCTGAAAAACAAGCGGCGACGCCCGGTTGTGGAGAATGGCAAGCTGGTGGGCCAGATTACCTGCCGCCAGTTACTGAGTGCGGTTAAAAGCTTTAGAAGCTGATGCCTGGGAACACCTTCGTATACAGCACTTGCCTGCTGATGGCGGTGCTGTGTGTCGCCGTACTCGCTACCCATGGCCTGAACGAGGATGCCGTGAGGCAGACAATCCGCCTGACTGCCGCTACCTCCTTTGGCCTTTTAATCTGCGCCTTCGCTGCCAGACCACTGTACCAGCTTAACCATTCATCACTCGCCCGATCACTTCTTCACCAGCGCCGGCAAATTGGCATCTCCGTGGCCGTGTCACACAGCTACCATCTACTGACCATTTTTTTATTGAATTGGGTGCTGTTTGATGGAGGCATGAGTTTTCAACAAAGCCTGGCCGACCTGGGGCCTGGCATCGCGGTGTACGTAATACTGTATGCCATGGCCTTAACGTCCAATTCCTTTTCCCAGCGCTTACTGGGGAAAAACTGGAAGCGACTGCACCGCTTTGGTATTTACAGCTTGATGATTGCTTTTACCGCTGCCTACACGGGCAAGGCCATCGAGTCTGGTGGCCTCTACTGGCTCATCAGCAGCGCAGGTTTAGCGGCATTTCTGCTCAGGGTGCTGGCTTGGCAGCGCCAGCGAACTCCTCAACATTCAGGTGATACAGTACAAAACTGATTTGTTCTGCAAACTCGTACGCACTGTCATAGCGACCCGGTTTTCCACTGGGAATGGCATACACAAATCCCAGAAAAATACCAGATCGAAATAAATTTTAGACTGGCGCATAATCCACTTCTCGTTTTGTCTCAACTGCCACCACTAATCGCCAGGAAGCTATCCAACCATGAGTAAAGCAATTTCCCTCTGTATTGCGGAAGAGTTATCGGTGCGCGAAGCCCAGGTGTCCGCCGCTATCACCCTGCTCGATGAAGGCGCTACCGTGCCTTTTATATCGCGCTACCGCAAGGAGGTAACCGGCGGCCTGGACGATACCCAGATGCGCCAGCTGGAGGAGCGACTTAATTATTTGCGGGAACTGGACCAGCGCCGCAAGACTGTCTTGTCCAGTATTGAAGAGCAGGGGAAAATGAGCCCCGAACTCAAGGCTTCCATCCTGGGAGCCGACACCAAAAACCGCCTGGAAGACCTGTACCTGCCCTACAAGCAAAAGCGCAGGACCAAGGCGCAAATTGCCCGGGAGGCGGGACTGGAGCCCCTGGCGGATGCCTTGCTTGGCGACCCAACACTTGTTCCGGAACAAACTGCGCTGGCATATTTAAACCCCGACGCCAAAATCGGGGACAGCAAGGCCGCCCTGGACGGTGCCAAGCAAATTCTGATGGAGCGCTTTGCCGAGGACGCCGACTTGCTCGCTAAAGTACGCCAGTTTTTGCAGGATAATGTGTTCCTGGCCGCCAGATTGGTCGATGGCAAAGAGCGGGAGGGCGCCAAGTTCAGAGACTACTTCGAACACACAGAGCGTCTGGGAAAAGTTCCCTCTCACCGGGCGCTGGCAATGTTTCGGGGTCGCAACGAGGGCTTTTTAAATCTCAGCCTGCTGATGCATGCCGATGAAAAACCCACAGATGCCCACCCCTGTGAAGCCATGATAGCCGAGCACTGGAAGATCGAAAACAAGGAGCGGGCCGCCGATAAATGGCTTGCTGAAACTGTGCGCTGGACCTGGCGCATTAAAATGCTGACCCATTTACAAACCAGCTTGCTGAGTCTGCTGCGAGAGCAAGCGGACCTGGAAGCTATCCAGGTGTTTGCCAGTAATCTGAAAGATTTACTACTGGCCGCGCCCGCCGGCCCCAGAGCCACCATCGGCCTGGATCCGGGTTTGCGCACGGGAGTGAAAATGGCGGTGCTGGATGCCAATGGCAAAGTACTGGATCACGGAGCAATTTTTCCCACGCTACCCCAAAGGCGCACTGCGGAGGCTGCGGCGGTGCTGTTAAAAATGATTACAAAGCACAATATCGAACTGGTCGCTATCGGCAATGGCACGGCCGGGCGCGAAACCGACAAATTCGTCGGCGAGCTGCTGCGCGATCACCCGGAGCTGAATGTACAAAAAATTATGGTCAATGAATCCGGCGCCTCGATATATTCTGCCTCGGAGTTCGCCGCCAAAGAATTTCCCGACCTCGACGTTACCATACGGGGTGCGATCTCCATCGCCAGGCGCCTGCAGGATCCCCTGGCAGAACTGGTAAAAATAGATCCTAAATCGATAGGCGTAGGCCAGTACCAGCACGACGTCAGCCAGGTACAGCTGGCACGGCAGTTGGAGATCGTGGTGGAGGACTGTGTGAATGCAGTGGGGGTGGATGTAAACACCGCCTCGGTGCCACTGCTAACCCGGGTCTCCGGCCTCAACCAGACCATCGCCGGCAATATTGTCGCCATGCGCGATGAAAAAGGCAGCTTCGCCGACAGGAAAAGCCTGCTGAAGGTGTCCCGGTTCGGCGATAAAACCTTTGAGCAGGCCGCCGGGTTTTTACGTGTAATGAACGGCGCCAACCCTCTGGACACCTCCGCCGTGCACCCGGAATCCTACGCTGTGGTGGAAAGCATTGCGAAGCAGCGACAGCGCAAAGTTGCCAGCCTGATCGGCGACTCCAGTTTCCTGCGCAGTGTTAAAGCAGAAGAATTCACCAGCGATACCGTCGGCTTGCCCACCGTTGTGGACATACTCAGGGAACTGGACAAGCCCGGCCGCGACCCACGACCCGAATTCAAAGTAGCCGCCCTGCAGGATGGCGTCGAAAAAATGTCTGACCTTAAACCCGACATGGTACTGGAGGGCACCGTAACCAACGTCACCAACTTCGGCGCCTTCGTCGACATCGGTGTTCACCAGGATGGCCTGGTGCACATCTCGGTACTCGCCGACCGCTTTGTCAAGGACCCGCGAGATGTGGTGAAGGCGGGAGACATCGTGAAAGTCAAAGTGATGGAAGTCGACCAGGACCGAAAACGTATCGCCCTGAGTATGAGGCTAGCGGATAAGGCGGGAGAGGCTGCCGGGAATCGCAGGGATAGTAATCGCGATAAGCCTCGCGGAAATAGTGAGCGGAAAAATACGGACCGATCAAAGCAGCATCGAGATAAACCAGTGGCAAATAACGCATTTGCGGCAGCGTTTTCTAATGCAAAAAAGGGTAGGTAACAAATACTACAATCTATAGCCTTAACAAGGGCGGAATCCGCGTAGAACTTACCGGGACCGTCGACAGCAGGGGTGCTGTCGCCGAGCCTCCATGGATGGATTCACGGCGTGCCCCGGTAAGTTCTACGCGGATTCCGCCCGTGAATACACCAAAGATTCAGTACTATTTGTCACCAACCCCTTTGTTGCCATTTTTGTGGTTCTGCCCCAGCAGTATCTCCGCCGCCCCATCCGCATCTTCAACGATCTGTAGAAAATCCAGATCATCCGGGCTAATAAAGCCATTGGCCTTAACCTGCGCCACAAGCCAGTCGTATAATCCGCACCAGTAGTCTTTGCCCACCAGCACAATCGGGCGTCGCTGGAGTTTTCCGGTTTGTATCAGCGTTAGTAATTCGAATAGCTCATCCACTGTGCCGAAACCGCCGGGGTAAATGGCAAAACCAATTGCGTAGCGAATCAACAGGAATTTACGGGTGAAGAAATAGCGAAAATCCAGGTCGATATCGAGGTAGGGATTCGCCAGTTGTTCGTGGGGTAACACGATATTCAGGCCCACCGATGTTCCGGACTCCTCGCTTGCGCCCAGATTACCGGCTTCCATCACGCCGGGGCCACCGCCGGTAATTACTGCAATATTCTCTGCCGCCAACTTTCGGGCCAACTCCCTGGCGCTGCGATATTCCCAGGAGTCCGGTTTTGAACGCGCGCTGCCGAAGATACTCACGGCGGGGCCAATATCGGTGAGGCTCTCTATACCCTCCCGCAATTCCTCACTGATGCGCGCTATGCGCTCGTGCTCCTCAGGGCTCAGGCCTACAGCTGGGGCATCAGTACGCGGCAACTGTGCCATCCTTACGCATCTCCGTGGCACCAGAGTAAGAACCCTTTTGGTGATCAATGGCGATAGCCTGGTAACCGCCAAACATGACGCCGTTGTCTATTACTTCGACCTGATGTCCCATCTCTTTTAGTTTTTGTACAGTTTGGGCGGGCACACCGGGCTCCAGGTACAAGGTACCCAGCAGGCTATCGGTGACGCCGGTACTCTGCCGACCACCCTCGTGCATAAAGCGGGCGGCATCACCGGCCTGTTGTATATTCATGCCAAAGTCGATCATGTTAACCAGTATCTGGACATGCCCCTGGGGTTGCATACCGCCACCCATCAGGCCAAAGCTCATTACCGGCCTGCCATCCTTCATCAAAAAAGCGGGAATAATAGTGTGGAAGGGGCGCTTGCCCGGCGCATACACATTGGGGTGACCCTCGTCCAGGGAGAACAGCTCTCCCCTGTCCTGGAACATAAAGCCTAATCCGTCGGCAACCAGGCCAGAGCCCATGCCGCGGTAATTGGATTGGATAAGTGACACCATCATGCCGCTGCTGTCGGCTACGGTCAGATAGGTGGTGTCGCCCTCTCCTTCCAGGACGGGCTCACCGGGGCCAAACTCCGGGCTGGCCTTATCCGGGTCAATGAGGTCAAAGCGTTGCCTGCCATAGGCATCCGAAAGCAGTCCCTGCAGGGGAATATCTGAGTACTGTGGGTCGGCGTAATAGCGTGCCACATCCTCGAACGCCAGGCGCTTCGCCTCAGTCATATAATGAAAGACTTGCGCTGAGCCCCGGGACCACTGAGTGAGGTCAATATTTTTTAAAATACTGAGCATTTGCAGAGCGGCATAGCCCTGGCCGTTGGGGGGCAGCTCATACAGGTCATACCCTTTGTAATTCACGCTGCCGGGCTGCACCCAGTTGCCCTGGTGAGCGGCAAAATCCTCATAGCGCATATCCGCGCCTATGCGCCGGAAATAGGCGTCCATGGTTCTGGTGAGGTCGCCCCGATAAAAAACATCCCGCCCACCCTTGCCGATGGTCTCCAGGGTCTGCCCCAGGTCGGGATTGCGGAACATCTCGCCGGCCACCGGCGCCCTGCCATTGGCAAAATAGGTGGCGTGCGCGTTATCGGTTTCTTCAATCATCGGTGAAACACGCTGCAGACCCTTCATACTGCGATCGAGATAATAGGCGATAACCGGTGAAACGGGAAAGCCCTCCCTGGCGTAATTTACTGCGGGAGCCAACACTTCCGACATCGGCAGGCGACCAAATTTTTCGTGTATCGCAAACCAGCCATCGACGGTACCCGGTACCGTCACCGGGAGTGAACCATGGGAGGGTATGCCCTGTGAGTCGGGCGCGACTTTACCCGAAGCCTTCAGCTCGGCGATTTGTGCCTGTAGCTGTTTCAGATCGCGGCCCGCCGGTGAGCGGCCCGATCCATTATAGCCGTACAGTTGCTCTGTTGCCGGGTCCCAGATAATGACAAAGATATCCCCGCCAATACCATTTCCCGTGGGCTCCATCAGGCCCAGCGCAGCGTTGGCCGCGATGGCCGCATCGACTGCGCTACCACCGGCCTTCAGAATATCAATAGCCACCTGCGAGGCCAACGGCTGAGCGGTAGCCGCCATGCCATTACGGGCATACACCGGGCTTCTCGAATAACCCGCATCCAGCGGCCGACCACCACCCAACAGTTGCGGTCCACCTTGATCAGCTGTGGGTCCCTGGCTCACAGTGCATGCGCTGAGCACTGTCATGGTAGTGGCAAAAATAAGTGTTCGGCTGTGCCGAAACAATTGCCTGTATGGTCGATAATGCATGCAGGTCTCCTGTTTATAATCCTGGCCACGCCAAAACCCACGCTTCAAACTCATCCTTGGGAAGAGGCTTGCTAAAATAGAAACCCTGGGCGAAGTCGCAGCCCAGCTCGCGTAACAGTTCCAGGCTCTCCCTGTCCTCGACACCCTCGCCCACGACAGACAAGCCAAACTGATGCGCGATATGAATAATAATTTTAACCAATTCCAGGTCCTGTGGGTCAGTGCGCATGGAACGTATAAACGATTGGTCTATCTTAAGCTCAGTAGCAGGAATATGCTTGAAATAAGACAGTGATGAATAACCTGTACCAAAGTCATCGATGGCAAGGTTGATACCCAGCTGTTTCATTTGAAGGAGGTTATCAAAGCCGGATTCCTTGTCGGCGATAATCGCGCTCTCGGTAATCTCCACGGTGATCTTGGAGGGGTCAACACCCCAAATTGCGATCGCATCCTTGAGCAACGTAAGCAGGTCGGGACTGTTTACAAGATCGGCCTGTACATTCAGAGCGACCGATACGTCAATCGAGTCCTGCCATGCTCTCACCTGCCGCATGGCTGTGTGCACCACCCATTTTGTCAGGGAATAGACGCGACCTGTGGTATCTGCAAGTTCTACAGCAATTTCTGGCGAGATAAAACCACGCCCCTCTACTTCCCAGCGCAGCAGTGCCTCTGCCGCATTCGCCTCTCCGGTAATTAAATTTATCTTGGGTTGGTAATATAGCTCAAAGGCGTTCTCGTGCAAGGTTTCGGTAAACAGCTGTTCAAGCTGCATGTCCTGGGGAGCATCCGGTTCCTCGCTAACCAGATCTTCGATCTGTAACGCCTCACCGCGCCGGACTTGCGCCAGCGACGCCTCGGCCATAGACAGCATTTCCATCGCCCCGCGCTGACCCTGGCGGTTAATCGCAACGCCAATCTTCAGATCGACTCCGGCAACGTCATCATCGATAGACAGCTCCTGCTCCAACAGCCGGTGTATTTTGTTCATCGCCAGGGCGATGAAGGCTGGATTACTCAATCCAGAAAGAATAAAAGCATAGTGATGGCTGCCAATCCGAAACACCGTGTCGGGCAGTTTGCTGACGCTGAGCAGGTTTTTGTAGGTAGCCGCCAGCAGGCGATCGCCCGTTGCGTATCCGTGGTAGTGATTTATGCGAGTGAGATTGCTCAGGTCTACTAATAATAAACCCAAGTTTGATGAGACGCTCCTCGCTTCCCCTACTTCACGTTCCAGAATCTTTGAAAAAGAGGTGCGTTTTATCTCGGGCAACTCGTCCAAATTTTCAGCCAGCTCAGAGTTGGATTGCAGTCATGTCGATACCGTAGGCCTCGGGCTCGAGACTACTGACAATATCCAGGGGCTTGCCGTCCTCTGTTTCCTTTTGAATGAGTAAATCGATCATTTTTACATCGGACAAAGGTTGTTTGTCTGCACCCAGCAACACCATCAGCTTGGGGCGCAGCCTGCGAGTACGATACTCGGCTATTACAACAGCTACCTCCCCGGAGGACAGCTCCACCAGGGTGCCGGCGGGATAAATTCCCACAGCCTGAATAAACTCCTCCACCAACTCTGCCTGAAAGTCGATGTCTTTCCACTCATACAGTTTCTTAATGGCAATAGAGGGCGATGTGGCCCGAGCATAACTACGGTGACTGGTTATCGCATCATAGCAGTCAACAATGGCGGCAATGCGGGCGAAAATGGGAATACTGTCTCCGGACAGACCCTCGGGATAACCAGAACCATCATGGCGCTCGTGGTGATAGCTAACCATGTCGATGATATCCTTGTTCATTACGCCGCTCTTCTGAATAGCATCCACACCCAAGCCCACGTGGGCTTTGACCGCTACAAACTCCTCTTCCGTCAGACCCCGGTCGGCATTCAGTAATTCCTTGTCCAGTTGTAGCTTGCCTACATCAAACAACAGCCCACCAATTGCCAGGGAGCGGAGATCGGATTTTGGCAAGCCCAGTTGACGGCCCAGTGCAACCGCCCATATAGATGCACCCAGGGAGTGCTGGTAGGTGTACTGGTCCTCCTGCTTCATTCGTGCAAGCCAGATACAGGCGTCCGGATTACGAGTGATACTGTCGATCATCGGTTCAACCGCCAGCTTGACCTTGGCCATATTGAGTCCAGCGCCCTGACCGACATTGGCAAAAATATCATCGAGGCTCTTTGACAGAACCTTTACCGCATTTTGCGCTTTGGGGTACTCGTCTTTCCAGTCGGCGTTGTCTTTGTAGGTTTTCAGTGTGCGTTGGGGAAACAGCTGTTGATTGGTCATGCGGGGGCGATAGCTGACCTTACGCCGAATCGTGCTCTCCTCCAAGTTGCTCTGCTGGGTGTCTATGTAGACGTAATCACAATGCTTGCGCAGGCGCTCAATGTCCTTGTCTGATTCCAGTTGAAAACCCTGTAAAACGAAGGGTGTCTCCAGCCAGGGCCTATCCAGACTGGAAACATACATCCCAATCTCCAGGTCGGCAGTGAGGACTTTCAGGACTTCAAGCATTTTTCAGTAACAAATTGCTGGGGTGACAGGTGGAATCAGCATAGCCCCTTTGGCGGCCTAATCCTAGAGGCCAAGCTGGTTTCGGCACGCTTTAGCTGTGACCAAGTTGGCATAAAACCACTTTATTTCAGCCAAAGCAGGGCCGGATATCGCTCTAGAGCAATCGTTTCAGCGTGCTTTCTTTGGGCGGGAGGCCCTGGAAGATGGCTTTTTAGCCGCTGCTTCCCCGGCGGACTTCCCTTTTGCTGCACCGCGACCCACCTTCTTTCTCACCCGCGGAGCTTTTACCGCTGGAACGCCACAGGCTTTTTTCAGCTCGTCAAAGCTATCCTGCAGGCATGTCACGTAAAAAGCGGGGTCTGGCATCATCTCGCGGCAGCTGGTTATCGAAATAGTAAAATCACCGCAGTAACTGCTAATCACCTGAAACAGGCCGACTCCGTCCATGACAGGCCCCGCGCCAAAATTAGACAGCATTTTGGCACCGGTGTTATAAAGCGGTATCGGGGGACCGGGCACGTTTGTAATGGTGCAGTTGTATATGGGCTTCATCTGGTTGATTAATCCCCAGCGACTGCTCAATCGTGCCGCCTGGGCGGTCAGGGTACTTGGAATAAACTGGGTATAATCAGTCATGGTTTTGGCGCCTACAGCATTGGTCAACTCCTTGGCACTGCGGGTCCCCGCGTTGACCGCCTTCAAGCGCTCCAGCGGGTCGTCCACATGGCTGCATATTTCTACCGTCATTTGCGATACGACGTTGCCCCCGGTGCCCTTATCGGAATCGCTGCGGACATTAATAGGAACCATCGCCGCCAGGGATTTGTCCGGGAGTTCACCCTTGGATTGGAGATACTTGCGCAATGCGCCCCCCACAATCGCTATCGCTACATCATTAACCGTAACCCCTTCCAGACTATTCTTAATCGCCTTTACGTCTGCCAGTGAAAAGGTCACGGCATCGAACACCCGGTAGGCGGATACCTTGCCATTGAAGCGCGTGCGAGGAAGGTCGGTCACCCGTTTCAGATCTCCACTGCGCAATCCAGCCATCATTTTTGCCACACCGGGAATGGTATTTCTGGCGACGCTGATAAAACGGAACGGCTGCTTGATGGTATTTATCTGCGCCCGCGCGAGTAATTCAAGGGTGCCGGGCTTTGAATCGACGCGGACTGTATAGGGCTCTGTTGACTGGGAGGCATCGGGCGTAAGTTCGTTGATGGTGGCCGCTATCTCCATACCGGAGGCGCCGTCCACCGCCGCATGATGCATTTTGGTAAAGATCGCAAAAGCGCCTTTGGGATAGCCCTCGACTTCATCCAGGCCTTCTATCACATACATCTCCCACAGGGGCCGGCTCCTGTCCAGGGGTCGGGCATGTAATCTGGAGATAAGAATACAGAGTTGACGCCAGTCACCTGGCTTGGGCAGCGCAATATGGCGAATGTGAAATTCGGGATCGAAGGTGCCATCGGAAATCCAATAGGGATGGTCCAGGCCCAGCGGTACGGCTACCAGTGTTTTTGACAGAATAGGGAGACGCTTAATTCGGTTCGAGGTGTGCTCAATAATCTGCTTGAAACGAACCTTCCCCCCGGGTGCCGTGCTCTGGTCGTAGATAGCCAGGCTTGAGATGTGCATGGGCGCGGTCGGTGTTTCCAGGTAGAGGAATGAGGCGTCCATTCCGGTTAGTTGTTGCATGGGGGTTCCTTGTGCTGGGCACACATTTTTTTGATAGTGGCTAGTATAGCGGATAGATTGTGGAAATAAAAAAACCCCGACCAGCAACGCTGGACGGGGTGTTTTATTTAGAAGCCTGGCAATGACCTACTATGGGTTACGAGCGCTGCTCGTAATCGCTGCGCGACGCCCTGCGGCGCCCAAACCCCGTACCTTCGGTACAGGGGTTTTCACATGTGGCCCGATATTCAGTAACAGAAGATAATAGCGTCCTTAAAAAACAAAACCCCCGTAGCACAAAGACGCTACGGGGGTTTTCTTTTTTAGAAGCCTGGCAA
>JADFVW010000362.1 GCA_015222725.1 Pseudomonadota bacterium
AGAGAGCCCTGTGTAGGATATGCTTGTTGCGACGCGCCACAAAAAAAATGACAAAAAAAGAGCGAATTTGAGCACTAGCCTTATGAGCGAATCCACGCCAATCAAGCTTAGAATTCCCAGGCAGGACCTGGCAGAGTGCACTGTTTTTCGAGCCAGTGTGCAGGGCGCTCGACTCTGGGCACAGAATTTACCCATCGCCAATACCAAACTGGTCGTACAAAATTTGCGCATAGCCATTACCGAGTTAAACCGGGTCGATATGGCACCCGATTTACGCTTCAGCATCATGGAGGAATTGCGCCCCAGCCTGCATGTGGCCCTGTCCACCATGTCCAGGCGATTTCTCAACCAGGCACTGGTAATGCCCGAGGAACCCAGACAAATGGCGGAGTTGGCAGACAATTTATACAGCCTGGCCACAACAGCCTATACCATAGTCGCCGCACACACACTGCAGCAGCGAGACAGTATCTACCGGGTGAATCCGGCGCGACTGCTGTGTGAAGCCATCCACCGGGCAATGGGTTTCGCCGGTAAGAAAATGTTACAGACATTTCAGCTTCACCAACCCGTCCAGCGTTATGGCTGGCTCGAGTTACACCAGCTGTATGCTATGGCAGAACGCCAGCAAATTGCAGACTTACCAGTAGAAGATAAGCTGGATGGTAACCGGACCATTACGACCATCTATCTACAGACGCTAATACTCGATTGCTGCAAACCCAATCAACTGCGCCAGAGCGATCTCGCCGCGGTGTATCGAGGCCTGCAGGAGTGGAGCGGTCTCATTAAACTACAGGCTGCTCGCACGGGAGAGGGCTTATTCCAGGTCGACCTGGGCTCCGACCAGCCGGCGGTTTACAGTGCGCCGGGCAAACCCTCCAGCAATAACCTGCACAGACTGGTGGATACCAGTGACCTTGTGAGCCACCTGAAGACGCTGAGAGAACAGAGCGGGAAGGCCGAAAGTGACCGCGTTGTGTTTGACAAAGACACCACATTGCCACCCAATATGCTGGACCACTTGATCAATGTTTTGGGATCAATGAGTACCCGCAACTTCACCCGGACCGTCTCCCGTGAAATGCTGGGCCTAAGTATTGGTCTGTCCAGTACCCATTATCATGTTGCTGGCAGGAGGACGTTCGAGCAAGTGCTGCACGGCCTGGATTATGCCCCCTCAGCCGCAGAGCACATCGTGGTAAACCGCTTCCTGGAGAAACCGGAAACGCGGGACGACTGGGAGCAGGCCAATCCACACGATGACCGCACCGAGGACGAGGATCACGAGTATCATGGTGAACCAATAGACGATCCGGACCTGATGGTTCTGGAAGGCTTTGATCCCAATAAATTGTCGCCGGAGACACTCTACCCGATCTACCCTGTACACATGACAGATGCCAGCCCCGGGGGCTATTGCCTGGAGTGGTCCGTCTCTCTGCCCTCTACGGTGAGAACCGGGGACTTAGTCGGTGTACGGGAGGGTGGTCGCAGCGACTGGATCATTGCAGTGATTCGCTGGATCAGTCAGCTGAAAGATGCCAAATCACTGATCGGGGTCGAGCTGCTCAGCCCCAAGGCAATGCCCTACGGCGCCCGCATTCAACAAAAAACCGGAGTCGAAGCACCGCTGAGGCGCGTCCTGTTACTGCCGGAAATAAAACTGGTGGGTCAACCACACACACTAATCACACCTCGGGCCGGCTTCAAAGAGCGCCAAAAAGTAACCCTGCTACGCGAGGGAGAAGAGTTTCTCATCCAGTTATTGCGCCAGATTTCGGCCACAGGAAACTTCGCCCAGTTTGATTCCCGCTATATCAAGCACCTGGAACAGGTAGTTGCCGAGGACAAGAGCCGGCCACTAACCTCCGCCTACGACTCGCTCTGGAGCAGTATTTAGTCGCCGCTCTGATCGCGGTCGGAGATGCCCAGAAGATAAAGAATGGCATCCAGCCCCAGGGTGGATATTGACTGCTCCGCACGCTGCTTAACCAAGGGCTTGGCCCGAAAAGCAACACCCAGTCCCGCCGCGCTAAGCATGGGCAAATCATTCGCCCCATCTCCCACAGCGATAACCTGCTGCAGATCTATACCCTCCTCCTGCGCCAATTGCCGCAGCAGTAACGCCTTGCGGGCGCCGTCTACAATATCACCCACTACCTCACCGGTCACAACACCATCAACGATATCCAGCTCATTGGCATACACGTGGTCTATGCGCAGTTTTTCCTGTAGATAGCGGGCAAAGTAAGTGAAGCCTCCGGAGAGAATAGCCGTCTTATAGCCCAACTTACGAAGGGTCGCCAACAGGTGCTCGGCGCCCTCGGATATTTTGAGCTGGCTGGCTATCTCGGCCAGAGCCCTTTCATCCAGACCTTTTAACAGAGCAACCCGCTTTCTGAAACTCTGGGAGAAATCAATCTCCCCCTGCATAGCGCTCTCGGTAATTGCACTGACCTGCTCACCCACTCCAGCAGCTTTGGCGAGTTCGTCGATAACTTCCGCCTCTATTAAAGTGGAGTCCATATCAAAAACCACCAGCCGGCGATTGCGCCGGTACATGGTGTCTTGCTGAAAGGCCAAATCGACTTCCAGAGCGCTGGCAACTTCCAGCAATTCCGTGCGAAAGGCGCTGGAGTCTTGCAGCTCGCCGCGCACAGAAAACTCAACGCAGGCTTTACTCAGGGCCGGCAATTCACCCTGGGGAATTCTTCCGGACAAGCGCTTGATCGTGTCGATATTCAACTTGTGTCTGGCCACCACAGCTGTCACCCGGGAAAGCTGGTCGGCGGTGATTTTTCGCGCCAGCAAAGTGATGATGTAGCGCGCCAGACCCTGCCCTTCAACCCAGTGCTGATAGCTCTGGGGCGAGATGTCGCTGGCACGAACACTGAGGCCGAATTCAGCCACCCGGGACTGTATGGCTTCAATCACGCGCGAGCGATGCGTCTCGGACGGCACTTCCACCAACACACCCAGAGAGAGAGTATCGTGAATAACTGCCTGGCCTATATCCAGCACATTAACTTCATGCGCCGCCAGAATACCGGTAATGCTCGCTGTTAACCCGCTCTGGTCTTCACCAGAGATCGTAATCAGCAGAATGTCATTCACAATATAATCCCAAGATGGACGTAGGCCTGTATTCTACCTGCTGACACAAGTATCTGAAAAGATCGGGGAACACGAATGCCGGCTCATAGCCCGCCTTATTGTATTTAACTGACCGCCAGATAGTCCGACAGGCCCGACGTGACTGGTTTATACTGGGCGTCGAATAAGTACAGGATTCTGTAATCGCGTGAATAAATCAGGCTCTAAAACCAGTCTAGGCCAGCAACTTGCCCTGGTCGCCGCAGGCTTATGCCTGATAATTGGTCTCGCCATGGTGACCCTGGGCGCTATTTCCAGCCGCCATCTGCAGTTATCCCAACAGGAGGAATACGGCACTGCCCTGGCGCAGCTAATGGCAACGCGCATCAGTACCGCGCTGGAAACCGGGGACCTGCTGAGCATCGCCGCATCGCTGCAGCGCTTTGTTGCAAATTCAACAGCCGCGCAAATTGAAATATTTGATGTAGAGGGCAATGAATTGGGGCAGGCAGGGCAGGCGATAGGACAGAACCTGTCGCAGTACGCAGCCTCGGTGCGAATCGATAATGATATTGCCGGAGAAGTGCGAATCACCCTGAATGGCGATGCAGCGCAGGCGGCACATCTGCGCCTGGTACTCAGCTTATTGGGGCTGACTATCTTGCTCAGCCTGGCGGCCTACGGAGCCAGCCGACACATGGGGCAACGCCTGGCTGATCGACTGATAAAGCTGGCAAAAACTGTCTCCACGGACGGACAGGACACCTCGGGGGAACAACCACCCATCAATGAAGTGGATTTACTGGAGAAAAATATACAAGCGCTGCCCATGGACCTGCTACGCACCCGGGGAAGCGTTGCCCAGCGCGACGAAAACTACCAGACTACCGCGGTGCTGTACTTGCATCTGTCCAGTCTCATGGACTATGTGGACACTCTGGACCAGCACTCGCTGCAGCGCTACACCAATCGTCTACACCAGGTTCTCTACGCCTCCGCAGGATTTTACGCGGGGGAGATTCACGTGACCCGCCAGTTCGGCGTTGCCATTTATTTTAATGGCAACACCAGTGCCGGCAGCGCAGCCTTCCGTGCGGCATCCTGTGGCTGGCTTATTCAGAACGTCTGCCGCGCGCTGGAGAAGCAGATTACCCTGTCTATTGCTATCTCCATGGCAATTTCACAGAGCGAGCTGGGCATAGGCGACGGGGAGGATATTTACCCCGGCCTGTACATGCAGCACACCATAGACGAATTGCAAATCCTGTGTGCCAGCAAGCCGCCGAAGATTTTACTCGCACCGGTTATCTGTGAGGACATTGATATCGCCGGCAGACTGGAGCACGAGGAAACCGAGTTGCGTGACTATGCAATGTTGACGGGCTTTGAAGGGCCATATCAGGACCTCCTGGAGCGGCAGTTTCGCTTGATCTGGAAGCGTTTGACGGGTGCTGAATAGTTAGACTAATGGCTCCGTTGCACTGGAGCTACCCTTCCCTTTTAAGACACGGCGTGAACCCGTATATGGATTCACGTCGTGTCTTGATGGGGAACAAGCTGGAGCTACACCACGGGTTCAGTCAGCGATGAACAATTCGGGTGCGTATTAGCGGACTTCGATTTCCATACTATCGACTTTCTGGAAGCCTCTGGGCAGTTTGTTGCCGCGCCGACCGCGCTCGCCGCAGTAGTGCTCCAGTTCTGAAAACTTCAGCTTGAGGTAACGCTTCCCGGCGGAGACCACCAGCACGTCTTTCTCGGTCAGCACCTGTACCGCCACGACAAATTCTTCGCGGCTCTGCACTCGGGCGGTGGGTATGCCGATTATTTTGTTGCCTTTACCGCGGGCCAATTGTGGCAGGTCTGCCAGTGGGAACACCAGCATGCGGCCCTCGTTGGATACCGCCGCTACCCAGGCGCCCTCCTCGGAATCGATACGCGCAGGGTGTAGAACTTCACCGCCTTTGGGCAGCGAGATCGCCGCCTTACCGGCGCGGTTCTTGGTCTGCAAGTCACCCAGTTTGGCGACGAAGCCGTAGCCGGCATCGCTTGCCAACAGATAGAGCTGACTTTCATCGCCCATCATCAGGCCTTCAAAGGTCGCACCCGAGGGCGGATTAATACGCCCGGTAACCGGCTCGCCCTGGCCCCGGGCCGAAGGCAGATTATGGGATGCCAGCGTATAGGAACGACCGGTTGAGTCGAGAATTACCGCCGGTTGGTTGCTGCGCCCACAGGCGGCCATTTTAAAGCCGTCGCCCGACTTGTAACTCAGTGTAGTGGGGTCGATGTCATGCCCCTTGGCAGCACGTATCCAGCCCTTTGCAGACATAACAACGGTAATGGGGTCCGCCGACATCAATTCTGTTTCACTGAAGGCTTTGGCGCCTTCGCGCTGGGACAGAGGCGAGCGACGCTCGTCGCCGTACTTCTCGGCAGCGGCCAGCAATTCTTTTTTGATCAATGTCTTTAGTCGCGCTGCACTGCCCAGGGTCTTTTCCAGCCCGTCGCGTTCCGCTGCCAGCTCTTCCTGCTCGGCGCGGATCTTGAACTCCTCAAGCCTTGCCAAATGACGTAGTTTCAGCTCCAGGACGGCCTCGGCCTGTATGTCGGTGAGCTTGAAGTGGGACATCAACACCGGCTTGGGCTTGTCTTCGGTGCGGATAATGTGGATCACTTCATCAATATTCAAAAAAGCGACGAGGTATCCATCTAATAGATGCAGGCGGTTAAGTACACGTTCCAGACGGTATTGCAGCCGCCGCCTGACCGTTTCAGTTCGAAAGCTCAACCACTCCTTGAGAATACGAACCAGGCCTTTGACGCCGGGTCGGCCGTCTATACCGATGACATTGAGATTGACTCTGTAGGTGCGCTCCAGATCAGTAGTGGCGAACAAGTGGTTCATTACAGCTTCGGTATCCACCCGATTGGAGCGCGGAATGATAACCAGCCTGGTGGGGTTTTCGTGGTCTGACTCGTCGCGCAGGTCGGCCACCATGGGCAGCTTTTTGGCCTGCATTTGCGCTGCGATCTGTTCCAGCACCTTGGCTCCTGAAACCTGGTGCGGCAGGGCGTTGACCACAATATCGGGCCCTTCACGCTCCCAGAGGGCACGCATTCGCATCGAACCACGGCCGCTTTCATACATCTCCAGGATGTCTTCCCGAGGTGTAATAATTTCTGCGTCGGTCGGGTAATCCGGCCCCAATACATGTTCACACAAGTCAGCGGTTGTCGACTTCGGCGAGTCCAGTAGGTGAATGGTTGCCGCGACCACCTCCCTGAGGTTGTGGGGAGGGACATCGGTGGCCATGCCCACTGCAATGCCGGTGGTGCCATTAAGCAGGAGGTTGGGCACCTGGGCGGGCAACACCGAAGGCTCGTCCATAGTACCGTCAAAATTGGGAACCCAGTCTACCGTGCCCTGGCCCAACTCTTCGAGCAGGGACTGCGCATAAAACGTGAGGCGCGACTCGGTATAGCGCATAGCGGCAAAAGATTTGGGGTCGTCCGGGGAACCCCAGTTACCCTGCCCATCTACCAGCGGATAGCGATAACTGAAGTTCTGGGCCATAAGGACCATGGCCTCATAGGCAGCGCTGTCACCATGGGGGTGAAACTTGCCTATCACATCGCCCACTGTACGCGCCGACTTTTTGAATTTGGCGGTTGACTTCAGCCCCAGCTCGCTCATCGCGTAGACGATACGCCGCTGTACCGGCTTCAGGCCATCTCCCACATGGGGTAGCGCCCGGTCGAGAATGACATACATGGAATAATCCAGGTACGCTTTTTCAGCATAGGCTTTTAACGAAACCTGCTCTACGCCGTCGTTATCAATTTCCACTATTTCGGACATGTTTTACTTTGGTTTACCGCTTAGGCCTACTAGTTGCTCGTTAAGATTGACGATAGAGTTCGCCATATCGATTAACAGGCTGTGAATGGTGGCGGGATTGCTTTTGATCAGCTCGGTAAATTGTTCTTTCGGAACCTTTACCACTGAGCAACTGGTTTTTGCCCGCACGGTGGCACTGCGATCGGCGTGGGTTAAAGCCGCCATCGCGCCAAAAATTTCGCCCTCTCCGATTCGACCGACAGTGACATCACCCACCAGCACTTCGGCAACGCCGCTGGAGAGATTGAACACGTAGTCGGCGCGGTCACCCTGTTGAATAATAATCTCGCCGGGCTCAAACATTTCAAAGCCCGGTGTTGACACACTGTCTTCCTGAGAAAGGCTTGCGGTAATTCGTACCATCAAACCGGAGTAGGTAATGAGAAGTCGAGTCCACAGCTTTATGGCTGCGGGCTCTGAAAATACCCTGCCCATAAACTCAAGTGCAGGGTAGCTCTCAAGGCTGGCCCCTGCCTCGCTGCCATAGAAAACGCTCACACCCGGATCTGATGTGCCCGTGATATCGGGCAGCAACATGTCGCCCGGCTGCAAGATATAGACCGTTTTATCCTGGTAGCGCGCGGACAGCGCCCCGCTCCTGACCACATAGAACTTACCGCCGTCGAAACCCCGAAAGTTCCCCTCCCAGGTTGCGTCCACCTCTAACGGAATAGGGGGAACATTAACGACCTCTAATAACGCCTCAACCAGCTGTTTATATTGCAGGTCCAGGATGGAGTAGTCTTGTGTAAGCTCAGCGTTTGCCAGCATCGGCATACCCTTAATTATTTGAATTCCATAGTAGCAACTAATCTCACCCGGGAGAACGCCCATGGCAAATAATTATCGAGATGTCGTGGGAAAACACCGCTACCACTTTATTGCGCGACCACGTAATATTCCGCCCTGGCCTCCCGACCACCGTACCCGCCTATGAATATTGCTGCAAACACCGTCGTCTCCTTTCACTATGTTCTTCGCGAAGGGGACAATGGCACTGAAAAAAAACAAGTCGAAGACTCCAGAAAAGGAGAGCCCACCCTCTATCTGCACGGCGCATCCAATATAATCGCCGGCCTGGAACGAGCACTGGAAGGCAAATCAATCGGGGACACCCTGGAAGTAAGCCTTGAACCACAAGATGCCTACGGTTTGCACAATCCCAAAAACGTCCAGCGTGTACCGATGAAACACCTGGTGCTAGAGGGCAAGGGGAAAGCCAGGCCGCGAGCGGGAATGTTGGCTCAGCTCAACACCAGCGAAGGCATGCGCTCGGTAACCATTGTCAAAGCGGGGCGGCACAGTGCCGAGGTAGACACTAATCACCCCCTGGCCGGGAAAACTGTTCATTTCGACATCGAAGTAGTGGAGGTACGCCAGGCCAGCGAAGATGAAATAGCTCACGGACACGCCCACGGGCCCGGGGGGCACCAGCACTGATGCGCTGGCAAACCGCCCTGTTCGACGAGCTCAGCACACACCAGCTGTACACTGTAATGCGTCTTCGGCAGGAGGTTTTTGTGGTGGAACAAAACTGCATCTACCACGACCTGGATGGCCTGGATATTGAGTCGGGGCACATCCTGTGCTGGGAAGACGGCAACTTACTCGCCTATCTGCGCTGCCTGAAACCCGGCCTCAGCTACCCACAGAGCTCAATAGGCCGAATAGTAGTATCACCCAAAGCTCGAGGGCGCGATCTGGGACGGGAGCTGGTTACGCGGGGAATTGCCTATAACTTCCAGGAGTGGCCCAACAGCGACATCCGGATTGGTGCGCA
This sequence comes from Pseudomonadota bacterium, assembly GCA_015222725.1. Classification (GTDB taxonomy): domain Bacteria; phylum Pseudomonadota; class Gammaproteobacteria; order Pseudomonadales; family Halieaceae; genus JBALVT01. Next base: position 8,778 of record JADFVW010000362.1, read on the forward strand.
GCGCTACCTGGAGGCGTTCTATTGCGGTCTGGGATTTGTCACTGATGGCGAGCCGTATATGGAAGATGGCATCGAGCATGTTCACATGAACTTGGGTGCACATTGAGTAATTACAGGCTTTGTGGCATTCCGCCAGTGTATTTAGGTCATCAAAACACGCCGTGAATACATCCTTGTAGGCTCGGCTGCCACATCCATGTGGCAGACGGTTTTGCAGACCTAAATACACTCCCGGAACTTACCTCTAACCACCGTGACTATTAACTTATTGTTGGCCCAAATTTACCAGGAGTAGGGTCGGGCTATGCTTTTCGCACTCAAGCCCGTCTGCCGCGGGGACGCGGCAGCCGAGACCCCATGGATGGATTCACGTCGTGTCTTGAGAGGGGAAAAGATAGGGGGACCCTACGGACTCGTTTAAACTTCCAACAAAAAAGTAACCGGGCCATCATTGGTAAGGCTGACCTGCATATCAGCCCCAAAAACTCCCGCCGCCACATCCGGATGCCGGCTACGGAGCTGTTCGAGCGTGTAGTGATATAGGGATTCCGCCTCGGTGGGAGGCAGCGCGGTGGAGAACCCGGGACGCAGTCCTTTGCGTGTATCTGCAGATAGAGTGAACTGGGATATCAGCAGAACACCGCCGCCGATGTCGGTAACGCTGTTGTTCATGCGCCCGGATTCGTCGGGAAAAACCCGGTAGGCCAGCAGCTTATCGAGCATCCGGTCTGCCGTGGAGCGGTCATCGCCCTTGTCCAGCCCCAACAGCACAAGCAAGCCCTGCTCGATGCGGCCTACGCACTTCCCCGCCACATCGACATTGGCCCGGGTAACGCGCTGCAACAGTGCCTTCACCTCGGAGTTACCTCAGGGGGTACTAGATTCGACCCGCACGGCGGCGCTCGTGCTCCAGCAGTAATTTTTTACGCACCCGAATGCTTTCTGGCGTCACTTCCACCAACTCGTCATCTTGAATAAATTCCAGAGCCTGCTCCAGGGTATGGCGAACACGCGGCGTCATCACCAGGTTTTCATCGGTGCCGGAGGCGCGAACGTTGGTGAGCTGCTTGGCTTTTGTCGGGTTTACGGTGAGGTCGTTGTTACGACTGTGGATACCGATAATCTGACCTTCATAGACATCGACGTTGGGGTCGATTAGCAGCCGGCCTCTATCTTGCAGCGTAAACAGCGAGTAGGCCAGGGTTTTGCCCTTGGCCATGCTGACCAGCACACCGTTGCTGCGACCTGCCATATCGACATTTTTTACCGGCCCATAGTGGTCAAAAATATGCGTGAGAATGCCACTGCCTGAAGTAATCGTCAGGAAGTGGGAGCGAAAGCCGATCAGGCCACGGGCCGGAATAATAAACTCCAGGCGCACCCGCCCTTTGCCATCGGGCACCATATTGTGGAGCTCGGCCCGGCGCAGACCCAACTCCTCCATTACAGACCCCTGATGCTTATCCTCACAATCAACAACCAATTGCTCGAAGGGCTCCTGTAATACACCGTCAATTTCCTTCTGGATCACCTCCGGGCGAGACACGCCCATCTCAAACCCTTCCCGGCGCATGGATTCGATAAGTACCGATAAATGTAACTCACCGCGACCAGAGACCTTAAATTTATCCGGACTGTCACCCTGCTCAACACGCAGGGCGACGTTGTGGATCAATTCTCTATCCAGGCGCTCCCTGATATTGCGCGAAGTGACAAACTTCCCCTCCTTGCCGGCGAAGGGGGAATCGTTAACCTGGAACGTCATACTCACCGTCGGCTCGTCAATGGTCAACGCTGGCAGCGCTTCCACTTCCGCCGGATCACACAGGGTATCGGAGATATTCAAGCCATCGATACCGGTAATACACACGATGTCGCCGGCTTCCGCCTCCTCTACGGGCACTCGCTCCAGCCCGTGGTAACCCATCACCTGCAGCACCTTGCCCTTGCGGGTGGCACCCTCGCTATCGACCATGACAACCTGTGCATTGGGCTTCAGTTTTCCGCGTGCGATTCGTCCCACACCGATAACGCCGACATAGCTGCTGTAATCCAGCGCACTGATCTGCATCTGGAAAGCACCAGCTGAGTCCACTTTCGGTGATGGCACTTTCTCCACCACAGCTTCAAACAGGGCCGTCATATCAGTGCCCATATCTTCGTGATCCAGCCCGGAAGTGCCCTCGATGGCCGAGGTATAAATCACCGGGAAGTCCAGCTGCTCCTCGGTGGCATCCAGACGATCGAACAGGTCAAACATCTGGTCCACAACCCAGTCGGGGCGGGCGCCAGGGCGGTCAACCTTGTTGACGACAACAATGGGGTTGAGGCCCTGTTCAAAGGCTTTTGATGTGACAAAACGTGTCTGGGGCATGGGCCCATCAACGGCATCTACCAACAACAATACCGAGTCCACCATAGACAGCACCCGCTCTACCTCACCACCGAAATCGGCGTGGCCCGGGGTGTCAACGATATTGATGCGGTAGTCACTCCAGGTGATCGCGGTATTTTTGGCGAGAATGGTAATGCCTCGCTCGCGCTCCTGGTCGTTGGAGTCCATGATCCGCTCCGCACCCTCGGAGCGCCTGTCTAAAGTGCCAGACTGGCTTAACAGGCAGTCAACCAGAGTAGTTTTGCCGTGGTCAACGTGGGCAATAATGGCAATATTTCGAAGCTTCTCGATCACGGTGTTACCTCAGGAATGGTGTGAGTCGTCTAAAAAAGGGCGCGGATTGTACCTTAAACCGGCGCGTGAAAAAAGCGACATACTGCAAGCCCTCAGGGCGCGTATACTTTGACATCCAGGCCGCTGGATTCCAGCAAATGGCTGGCGTGCAGACGACTCATCACACCCTTGCCACAATAGAGCATGTAGGTTTTGTCAGGAGCCAGTTCCGCCGATCGGCTGTGCAGCTCGTAAAAAGGTATTTTTATAACGGGAGTATTCACTTTCAGTGGTGTCCGCTCCTCCTCATCGGGGTGGCGTATATCGACGATAGTACTCTGTGCCAGTGGAATGCTCAGCACTTCCACCTCAATGCGCTCCAGGTTTTCTTCCGCCAGGCGGTCGATGCGGGTATGGACCGCATTTTCGATGGCGCGATCGAGAATAGCCATGTCAAATTTATTCTCTTGTGCCTCGACCCTGTCCAGTCTCGCCTTCGTGGTGGGATTCACTGAGATAACACCACAATACTCCGGCATATTGGCGGCAAACTCCCCGGTACCAATTTTGGTGGCCACATTGATGATATCGCCTTTATCCGAGGCGATCAGGGGCCTGAATACCACGCGCTCTATCACCTGGTCGATCACAGATAAATTGCGCACGGTCTGGCTGCTGACCTGAGCCACACACTCACCGGTAACCAGGGCATCAATGCCCAGGGAGTCGGCAATTCTATCCCCCACCCGCAGCATCATGCGTTTCAGGATCACCCCCATCTGGCTATCCTGGACGCGAGTGAGCAACTCGGCAATCACCTCTTCAAAGGGCACGCTGATAAACAGCACCCGCTGGTTGCTGCCGTATTTATGCCACAGGTAAAGAGAGACCTCCTTCACCCCAAGCTCGTGATCCCTGCCTCCCAGGTTAAAAAACAAAAAATGCGTACGCATGCCACGCTTCATCATCAGGTAACTGGCCACAGGGGAGTCAAAACCCCCGGATATCAGCGATAACACCGCATCGACACTGCCAATGGGAAAGCCTCCCAGGCCACGGTGTCGACTCTCAATCACAAACAGCTTCTGATCGTTGATCTCCAGTTCAACGGTCACCTCGGGATTCTTCAGCTGCACCCGGCCCACATCGGTGCTCTCGATTAAATCAGCCCCCAGCTGCCGCTCCACATCAATCGAGCGAAAATCGTGGGTGCCCGTTCGTTTACAGCGCACAGCGAAAGTTTTGCCCGAGAGTCGCTTCTGGTAGATGGGCAGGATATGGGTCACTATTTGGTCCATCGGGCAAAGCGGATGCTCTCGCACGTCCAAAATATAAGTAATACCGGGCGTATTGCGCATCGCCTCGAGCATATTTTGCAAAACAGCCTCATCGGACTGTGCCGTCTCCACCAGCAACTTATCCCATTGCTTGTGTACCACCACGTCCGGATCCAGATCGCGCAATACCGAGCGCAGATTATCAGCCAACTGCCCAACGAATCGGCGCCGCACGGGTTTACTTTTGATCGTAATTTCGGAGAAATATTTAATAATGAATTTCATGGCTGCTTATTCGGGCACAGGACTGAACAGGGCAGGTATTATACGGGCTCCACCCTGACTTTAGTGAACAGATACGGTACAATTTCACGGAATCCGGATTTCGACGCACCACCTTGGGGCGACCCTGCTTTATTTTGGTGCGTTACTGAATGCGGACTGCATAAGCCTTGACAAAACTCTCAGCGAATCAGTAAGTTATCTTTAGCTTCCTTTTGGCACAGCTTTTGCACTCTGCTAGCACACAGGGCGGCAATACCGACCAGAATATAACCCGATGGAGGAAGAACCATGTCAGAGAACACTCTGAAAATGATTGAAGACAATGAAGTGCGCTGGGTAGACCTGCGCTTCACCGATACCCGTGGCAAAGAGCAGCACGTTAGTATTCCCACTAGTGAAGTCGATGCAGACTTCTTCGAAGGCGGAAAAATGTTCGACGGCTCTTCAATCGCCGGCTGGAAAGGCATTAATGAATCCGACATGATATTAATGCCCGACGACAGCGCATCCGTACTGGACCCATTCACCGACGACGCGACAATTATTGTGCGCTGTGACATCGTTGAGCCAATGACCATGCAGGGCTACGAGCGCGATCCACGCTCCGTTGCCAAGCGCGCTGAAGAATACCTGAAGTCTACCGGCATCGGAGACACCGCATATTTTGGCCCCGAGCCAGAATTCTTCGTATTTGACGACGTCAAATGGCACGCAGGCATGAGCGGTGTTGGCTATACCATTAATTCTGAAGAAGCTGCGTGGTCTTCCAGCGAGCACTTTGAAGACGGAAACATTGGCCACCGCCCCGGTGTTAAAGGCGGCTACTTCCCTGTTCCTCCAGTCGACTCTCTGCACGACCTGCGCGCCGCAATGTGTACAGCCATGGAGGGAATGGGGCTGGAGATCGAGGTTCATCACCACGAAGTAGGCACTGCCGGTCAATGTGAAATCGGGGTTAAGTTCAACACTCTGGTTGTAAAGGCAGACGAAGTACAGGTGATGAAGTACTGCACACATAACGTGGCCCACGCCTACGGCAAAACAGCAACCTTTATGCCCAAGCCCGTGGTTGGCGATAACGGCTCTGGTATGCACGTGCACCAGTCGGTATTCAAAGACGGTGACAACATCTTCGCCGGTGACGGCTATGCTGGTCTGTCTGATAATGCGCTGTACTACATAGGTGGTATTATCAAGCACGCCCGCGCACTGAACGCCTTCACCAATGCGTCCACCAACTCCTACAAGCGTCTTGTTCCTGGCTTTGAAGCCCCGGTTATGCTGGCTTATTCAGCCCGCAACCGCTCCGCTTCTATCCGCATTCCCTACGAGCCAAGCCCCAAGGGCAAGCGCGTAGAAGTGCGGTTTCCAGACCCCACTGCCAACCCTTACCTGAGTTTTGCAGCAATGCTGATGGCTGGCCTGGACGGCATCCAGAACAAGATTCACCCTGGCGACGCGGCGGATAAAGACCTCTACGACCTGCCAGCAGAGGAAGCATTGGCAATTCCAACTGTATGCTCCAGCCTGGGCCAGGCGCTGGAAGCTCTCGATGCAGACAGGGAATTCCTGACCTCCGGCGGTGTATTCACCGACGATATGATTGATGCATACATCGAGTTGAAGAATGAAGAAGTTGAGCGCCTGAACATGACAACTCACCCTGTTGAGTTTGAGATGTACTACTCGCTCTAAGCTTTATCGCAATAAGTAACAGGCCCGCAATGCGGGCCTTTTTTTTGCCAAATGTGCTACTGTGGGCTATCCCCAAAATCGAGTGGCTCGGCTATGAATCGTTTGTTTCTGGCTTTATTACTGGCTTTCCCCCTCGCTGTCAGCGCCCAGATTTACAAGACTGTGGACGAAAATGGCAACACGGTATTTACCGATAAGCCCCCCGCCGGCAGATCTTCAGAAAAGGTTCAATTGGGCACTACAAATAGCGCGCCACCACCTCCACCGGTTAGCAGGCCAGAAAAAGCCGTAGCCGCGGAGGAGAAGTTCGAAATCAGTGTCAATATAGTCTCCCCCGCACAGGACACCACCATCGCCATTGGCTACGCGGGTAATTTCTCGGTAGAGGCGCAGCTAACCCCCCCTCTGGCAAAGGGCATCTACGCGCAGTTGCTGATGGACGGCACGCCCATAGGCGGCCCCCAGTCGCACAACGCCTGGTCACTTAACAACGTCTTCCGGGGCAGCCATATCCTGACGGTGGTTCTCACAAATGCCGGTGGTGATCACCTGGCAGAATCACCACCGATTACAGTTCACGTACTTCGCGCCGGCCTTTAAGACACAGAGCACCAGCCAAGCTCACTGGACAGCCCGCCTCTTTCGGTGCACCATAATGGTGCGCAAACAAAAGTAATTGTTCCAACAGTCCCGGCAGTGTAACGGTATTTATTTTACAGTGCTTTTCTGGCGCCATGTGTAAGTGCTCACTCTGGCTACAGCGCTTATATAATCGTCTTGTCACATATTTATTTGGCGTAGCGCCTCTATTGGCGTCAATATTGCTAAGCAGAGATAAACCCCGCAAGAGTTGAACAATCACAGGGCTGGCATGGATCACAGTAT
>JADFVW010000363.1 GCA_015222725.1 Pseudomonadota bacterium
CTTTTTCATTTTTGCTCTTACGCGCGCGCTTTTGTGCTGCTGTGCTCATGTTAATAGCTCCTCGGTAGACCATTACAAGATAGTTCAATTGTGGGCTGTTGATGAGAATAAAAGACGGTTACCACGGGGCACAAAACAATCATTTTAAAGACATGGCTCCCTGGGCGATAATGATGGCGAGCATGATACAGCATAATAACGCCGCGGGTATCGATCACTACCGGCGCCAGCAACAGCGGCACTGAGTACTGGGAGCCCGGTCATGATCGCTCGCCATAAGCCACCGGGTAGGTGGGTAAATTCAGAATTTGTGCCGCCTGTGGTGGTGTGGCTATGGGGCGGTCGTATTTTTTCGCCAGTTCCACCACTTCTTCGACGAGTTCAACATTGCTCGGGGTGCGATCGCCAACATAGGGTTCCAGGCCAACCTGCACGTGCCCGCCCCGTTTAATGGACTCTTCGGCAATGCCGCAGCCAACACAGTCGTCACCGAAACTGGACACCAGCCACGGTAAGTTTGAGCCCTCGATCATTTCCAGGTAGGCGTCCAGTGCCCTGGCCGTTGGCGGCAGGCCAAAAGGCATAAAGTCGGCACCGAAATAAAATTTCATCATGGCTCCGGGAGGTAGCTTACCGGCACGCACGTAAGCCATGATGAATTTCACAAATCCGGGTTCGAAGATGGAAATACTCAAGCCGATTTTGAGGCGGCGACAGGTCTCCACATAGTAGCGGGAATCGTGCATATCGTTTTTATAAACATAGGAAGAGGAGGTGAATAGCCCCTCTTCATCAAGAAAGGCGAAGTTAAAACTACCGGGGTCGCACAGGCCCTGGGACAATAAACCCTCGGTGGCCATTTTCTCTACATGGGAATACCGGGTTTCAACAGGCACCCCCTCCTGGCCGACCGGCATGGTGGGCGTCAAAATCGCATCGGGACGAATTTTCAGTAACTTGCGCCATGCGCCGGCGTACAGTTCGGCATCCAACACCCCCGGGCCACCGATAATCACCTCTTGTGTGTGGTTATGAATCAGCGCGGCACCGGCTTCCATACAGGCTACGGCCTGTTCGACGATTTCATCATCCGCGTAGGGAACGCTCGGGTTGGTGGATTTAGGGGTGGAGCCGTTTAACGACGCCTCGATAATCAACGGGATACCCGCCACGGAAGAACTCATAAAAAATACCTCATTACTTTCTGCGGTCTCGAACAGTTGGAGTTATTTACCCAGGCCCAGTTGATCCAGTCTCCAGCGCAGGGTGTCAATACGATCCTGCCCAAAGAATGTTTCCCCTTCAAAGACCAGTGTTGGAACGCCCCAATGTCCCGCTTCATCCAGCAGTTGGTGGTTCTTTTCTATCTCTGCCCGATGATCTCCGCTGGCACAGACACTCTCCATTGACTCCAGATCGAAACCCGCGGCCGTGACCGTTTTTTCAAAAATGTCACCTTCATTCCAGTTGGCGGTGCCGCCCCAAATCAATCCCGATACAGCCGCTGCGAATTCGACACCGCGCCCCCGGCGCTGAGCCTCCACCCCCAGATAACTGAGACGATAAATATAGGGCTGATCCTCAGCGATGGCCATGGTGCTGATATCCATCACAATAGGGTCCGGCGACGGCCACTTGTGGGGCAGGCCGAGCATTTCAGCCCTGCGCTGCCAATCCATCAGAATGTATTTGACGCGATTTTCACTGTCCTTACTTTTATTAAATAGAATGTCCGGGTTGCGCAATGCGAGAGGGAGAACAACCCGCAAGTTGACTTCTACATCGTATTTCTTTCCCAGCTCCAGCATTTCCGGCGTCGCCAGGTAGGAGTAGGGGCTGCGAAATGACCAAAAAACGTCTACTGAATTCGACATATACATTCTCTCTGGTGTATTACTGGCTAATGACCTTGACTGTCCCATCACTGAAAACTTCTACCTGGTCACCGTTTGCAACGGCATCCAGAAACTCCGGACCCAGGTTGTCAATCGCAATAATGGGCCGCTTATCTGACCAATAATAGGCCATAATCAGGCCACACGCCGCAACGGAATCAATAGGGTTGGCAAACAACATGGCCCGGGGTGCGATGCCTGCTTCAACAACGGCCATGTAAGTACAGGCTGCCGCACTGGAACCAATGGATTGGGGTATACAAAGTATGGTGTCAGCCAGGTCTACACCATAGAGATTATTGTCATGGTCTTTACAAACCCCCGATTTTGAACCACTAAATGCAACCTCCATATAAGTAGCCGTCGCATTGAAACCCAGTTTGGTTACCGTGGCGGGGCCGCTCGCATCGCCTTTCAACGCAGGGCGGCCTTTGAATGTTTTAATATTTGACATTGGATATCCTCAGTCTTTATTTGTCGGTATTCTTGCGTGGCTGGTCCGGCAGTTCTCCGGTGACCGCAATGTGTACAAGGTCGTCATCCATATAGAAGCGCGCTTTACTGTAGACGCGGGTCTTGTTGGAGTTGGTGCAGATAATTTCATCAGACTGCTTTGGCGTGGTCGCATACAGCGCAGGGCAATTTCTGGTGATAATGATATCCATATCATCCATTTTTTGAGCCAGGTCGGGGTAGCTCTCCCTGAACTTGTCCGTAACGATCTCTGAGGTAAAGAGATACGTCGGGCAGCTAACGGCATCTTTTCCAGCTTCTTCCAGTCCGCGGATAAGGCGTTCGCCCCACCACCTGGTTTGCGCCAGGGTATTATGCGGGCAACCAATAAATACACGCTCTGGTTTGGCGTTCTCATCGGCCCACATTACAGGGTAGCTATTGAACAAATTTTCCAGTAACTCATCGTCAATAACGTAGGTTTGATAACCCTCTTTCAATAAATCCCGACCCTGCTGTTTGGCTTCAGGGGTCACCCCTTCCATGTGGAACAAACCGACGGCGCCATTACTGGCAGTAGCGGCACCAAAGTCTTTGCAGTAGGCCATGACATCGTCAAGCTGGTTCACTTTGTCGTGCAGACCAACAATATAGGGGATATCTTCCATCACTTTGAGGCCAATGGCGGCACCGATCAATTCAGGGTGCGGTAGCCTGGTAACCCCGGAGCAGTCGATCAACCAATCCGCTTTGCGACCTTCATCGGTGAGCAGATCAAAATAAGGGGCTTTGCCCAATAATGCCGTCATCATATCGATGCCAACCGAGTTGCGGTTCGTCCGGGCACCTAAAAAAGAATTGGCGAAGTTGATGGCGGAAGACTCGGACCAGGAAATATAATCACCTTGTTGCGGCGTATTACCAATTTCGGGGACGAAACAAGCACAGCTCCAGGCGTTTTCTTTCATGCCGAGTTCTTTGTATATCTCACCCAGCCTGTCGTTGTGGGTGTGTAAATCCTGAACCACAATACGTTTCTCTTCACCGGGATCCAGGTTGTCGTGGTCCATCGGCTTGGGGTTACAGGTAAAAGGCGCGTAGGTTTTGAGCCCGGCAGCAGCGGCCTTCTCGTAGATATCAATAAAGGGGCTTACGGCCTCCGTACTCCAGCTCATGGCCAGGTGGGGAGCCGCCTGCAGATCAACCAGTTTTTCCGCGCCAAACAGCTCGCCAAAGGTGACCACCGTCTGCATCACTTTCTGTAACATCTCACCCTGTTCACCATCCATGATGGCCTGTTCTTCAGGCGTCAATTGCAGCTTCGCAGGGTTCAGCGTTTGTTCCATGAGTCGATTCCTTTTTAGCTTAGATACGTTTGATGCAGTTAAGCTTAGCGCCTGGCGGATACGCGGACAGCATCAAATGCTGCAAATGGTGATTTTTTGTCGGGGTTCAGTAGAGTGGGTGGTAGTGGGGTGGCAGGGGAGTAGTGGGGGATAGGACAAAGTAATCCGCTAGCTGCTGCCTTTGTAGTCCGGCACCACCGGTTCAATCGCCAGCAGCGAGTCATACTGCTCACCGAAGACAGCGATATCCCTGATGATCAATTTTCCATAATTTATCTCGATGGAGCCCTCTCGCTCCAACTTTTTCAGCTCCCGGCCAACACTTTGGCGGATTGCGCCCACCATTTTTCCCAGCTCATCGTGGGAGATATCCTCAATGGTCGCGCGCCCATTCTCATCTATCTCCCCCACGCTGTGCCCCATGCGCAGAATCACCCGCGCCAGGCGCTGGCGCAGTGGTAACAGGCTCGCATCTTCCGCCAGCATAAACATTAACCGAAGGCGTCGCGACATCACCCGATTTAAGGCCTTGGGTATTTCCGGGTATTTTTCGTATAACTCATCAAATTGCGGCTTTTTGAGAACATTCACCTGGGTGTCGCGGCAGGCAAAAGCAAAGTTCATGCGCGGTTCATTGATGATAAGCCCCCAGTCCCCGACACAATCGCCTTCCATCAGGTAGGAGTGCACCATTTCCTGGCCGGCGCGATTAAACGTGCAGATTTTCAATCGCCCTTTAATCACCTGGAAGCAAGCGTCCGCCGGGTCACCAAGGCGGAACAGGCAGTCGCCATCGTTCAATGTCCGGGGGGCGCACCGCTGCATGACCTGCTGTCGAACGCCTTCGGGCAATTCCGAAATCCAGTTATGCATATTCTGAACTTTATGCATGGTAGTACTCCATTACGACAGTTCAAAATACCGGGCAGTCAATCGAGCCCGCATGATCAAATATAAGCTCTGTCTCTATATGTTCCACCTCATCGCGAGAGGTGAATGAATTCATTGCCAGGTCCCTCAGGTGCTGTGAATCGCGCACCCACACGTGAACCAGGAAATCGATGGGGCCGGCGACATGATAAAGCTGAACAACCTCAGGCAGCCCCAGCACATGATCGCGGAAAGATTCCAGCAGCTCTTTGGTGTGCCTGCTCAACCTGACCGAAACCATCGCCTGTATCGACACGCCGACAGCCTGTGGGTTGACGTCTGCGTGGAAACCGCGAAACACGCCTGCCGCGATTAGCGATTGCACCCTTCCCAGGCATGTGGAGGGGGCCAGCCCAACTTTGTCCGCCAGTGCTTTATTGGAAAGGCGAGCATTGTTCTGCAAAAGTTTGATTATTTCGTAGTCTGTTCGGTCAAGGTCGCGATTTGGTGGCATGGGCAGAATTATATTCGGCAGTGAATATTAGAGTTGAATATACACTAGAATAACCCGCCAACAAACGAATAAAACATAATTTATAGTGGGTAAACTGGAGATAATTTATGAGCAGACGAAACCCGGTCGAGTCCATGTC
>JADFVW010000364.1 GCA_015222725.1 Pseudomonadota bacterium
GCTTAGCAGTAAGGGTATTCCCGTAAAGGAAGACAACTGCCCTGGCACCAGCGCCGCTAAATCCATGGCCTCTGTGCAGAGGTACATCGCCTCCGTTAACTGCCCTTGCATATAGCGGATTTCGGCCATCCTGGTGGTTGCGGACACAGTGGTGATAGGTGTGTGGTTCAGGTCCGCCAGGCGTTTTGCCTCGTGAAACGCCGCATAGGCGTCGCTGAACTTGTTGCACCTCAGGTAGGCGGAACCCAGGGACAACTCTATTTGCTCCTGTAGAAAATCATCCTTGCTGCCGCGCGTTTTTTTTAGTTTCAGCCAAACCGCCGGCTCGGTCCAGTCCCGGTCCAGAGCTTGCTTGATGCGATACTCGATAACTTTGAGATCTTCAGGCGCCGGGGTCAGCAGATCCGCGCTCTTGTCCTGGACTCCCGCTTCCAGCCGAGTCTGTAGCTCTGGCAGATGCTTGCTGGCCTCCGTAAAGCGCTGGGAGATAACCAACATCCAGGTATAGGGCCAGAGGATGTAGGGGTGCTCATCAAACATTTTCTGTGGCATGGTTTTAATGAACTGCTCAATCAGGGCCGCGCCGCCAGCCACGATCAAGTCGCGCGAGTGAGCCGAATGAATAGCAACTGCCCGGTCGTAGTCCTGGGCCTCCAGGGCGTGATAGAAGCTGGATTCCGTCAGGCCAAACTCCAGGTACCAGTCACTGGCCAGGCAATGGCGCTCAGCCAGATTGCTACGACCTTCTTTCTGCAATTGCCGCAGCAGAAAATTGTGCAATAGTGGTGGGTAGGAAAACCAGTTATCGGCGTAGTGATTTCCCTCGAGTAAGCCCATGTCCAACAGTGCCGACAAACAGTCGCCGGCATCATCGGAGCTGCAGACATGATTACACAAATCGACCCGCAGGCGTTTCAAGTGAGCGGTCTGTTGCAGGAAAGCCCGCAATGGCGGAGCCAGTTCAGAGATGATATTTCGGTCCAGGTATTCGTACAGGAGGGGGAATACCCCGTGTACGATGTCCGCATGTTCACGGGGTGTTTTTGCTTTATTGAGCGACAGGCTGGCAAGCTTGAGGGCGGCGGGCCAGCCACCGGTCACGTTCATCAAGCTGTGGATATCTTCGTCACTAAGGGATTCGTGCCCTTCAAGCCGCATAAACTCTTCCAGTTCGGGGGCAGAAAATGCGAGGGGCTCCCGATTCAGAATCTGTACACCTTCCTCGAGTTGCAATTTCGGCGTCATCCACCGGGGAGTGGATGTGCTGGCCAACACCCTGTGAGCGGCAGGTGGCAGGTTAAACAGAAAGTCAGTGAACAGTTCCCTGGCGCCTGGATCGGCAAGGGTTTCATACTGGTCGATCATGATTACCAGCTTCTCTTCGCTATCTTGCAATAAATTGCAGAGCTGCTGGATACTTTCCCCGGCGCTCTCATTCGGGCTAATTTCAGGACCCGAGTGCCCTGAAGGCAGCAAAGGGGCGCATGCATCCAGTAAAACGCACGCCAGTTTTCCGGGTTCATTATCCCTGTCATCCAGTGTTATCCATATGGGCCTGGTGCCGGAGTCCAGAAGGGCTGCATGCCAGCTGCTTAAAACATGGGTCTTGCCGTATCCCTGTGGCGCTACCAGCAGGGTGAAAGAGTGCTGTTGTAGCGCGGTGCAATACTCATCAAGCACGGGCCGGGAAAGCCGCTTGCCTCGGCCGGGCGGAGGTGTCAGCCTGGTGCGTGGTGTGCTCCAGGCGCGATTGTGGGCCTTCGTGGCAGTTTTATCCTCAACTGCTTTTAATTTCGTCATATCGGAGCAATTCCACTGGGGACCGAGTCAGTATTCCATATACGGCCACCCATAATACCCTCACCTCAGTCAGGTATCTATGGCCCGGCCAAGCCCAAATTTGCCTGCAATAGCACGACATTCTTATTGCGGGACGCAGGTGATTCCTTTCACC
>JADFVW010000054.1 GCA_015222725.1 Pseudomonadota bacterium
AAATACCTTGAGGGGGGCACTCGCATCAGCTATGGCGCTCGCGCCCTGGCAAAGGGCGGGCTGAACTCCCTGCCGAAGATGCATTTCCCCGGAGGCCTGCTGATCGGTTGTGATGCCGGAACCCTGAACAGCGTCAAGATCAAAGGCAATCACACGGCGATGAAGAGTGGCATGCTGGCCGCAGAGTCTGTTGTTGAAGCGCTCGCCAAAGGCGAATCGGCACCCGCAGACCTGCAGGATTACGCCCAGAAACTGGAGGACTCCTGGTTATACAAGGAGCTTTACTCCACCAGAAACTTCTCCGGATTTATGCATAAACTGGGCACCCTGATGGGCGCCGCGATGGTATGGATAGACCAGGATATATTCGGCGGCAAGCTGCCCTTCACCCTGCACGATACCGTGCCGGACTACGCCACCATGAAGCCCGCCTCTGAGTGTAAGAAAATCGACTATCCGAAGCCGGACAACAAGCTGAGTTTTGACCGATTGTCCTCGGTGTTCCTGTCCAACACCAACCACGAGGAAGATCAGCCCTGCCACCTCACCCTGATCGACCCCGATGTGCCCATGGCCAAAAACCTACCCATGTACGATGAGCCCGCCCAGCGCTACTGCCCGGCGGGGGTTTATGAAATCGTGGAAGATGAGAGTGGCAAGCGCTTTCAGATCAACAGCCAGAACTGTGTGCACTGCAAGACGTGTGACATCAAGGATCCCGCACAGAACATCGTCTGGGTTACGCCCGAGGGCTTTGGCGGGCCTACCTACCCCAATATGTAAGACTGGCCGCCACTGACCACAACCGCGTGGTCCTGGCGGTGTTCGGCCATCTCTACCAATCGATACCAGGCATTGCGGGAAAACAGTGCGGTGAGGCCGTGGGGCAGCTCTAGCGCGGCGATATTTTCCACGCGCGGCTCCAGAAACAAAGGGTGCTGTTTATCGATGTCGATAATTTTTCCGGTATTGAGTGTCGCTTGTAGTGTCTCTTTTTTCTCCCCTTCACCCCAACACACATCGATAACCAACAGAGGGTGCAAGTCGACCCGTATACGCCACTTCTCGCCCGGCGTTAACAGATAGTATTCGCCGTCGTCCTCCCGGCGCAGGATACTGGCAAAAAGACGCACGATGGACTCCCGCACTATCTCAGTGCCCTCGTGAAACCACTTGCCGTCAGCGGCTATTCGAATAGCAATATCACCAGACAATTCGGGATGCCACAGATGTAGTGGCGGCGAGCCATAATTCCGCCCTTTGCCCAGCTGCTTTTCAATTTTCTCCAACTCACTGCTCATACACCGTTCCCGAATACAGCGCTAAGCTGGCCACTTAAGCGCAGCTGCGTTATAAAAGGACACTATAAACCAATACCACGCTTTTTATTCTATGATTAACTTTTTGCGCAACGCAGTCATTAAATGGCTGAAGCATAAAAAACCCCTGCCCCACACGCCTCTCAGCGATTTTGAGAAGGCCAGGCATGAAGTTCGACTGTGCGATGTTGTATTAATCGAGGGGCGCTCACGGGTGAGCGAGGTTATTAAACTGATAACCCAGAGCACCTGGTCCCACGCGGTTCTCTACATCGGACGCATGCACGACATAGAGGACCCCCTGCTGCGCGACAGCCTGCGTACGCACTACATGGGAACACCGGACACACAGCTAATTATAGAGAGCGAACTGGGAACAGGAACCGTCGTACGCCCCCTGAGCAGTTACGAACGCGAGCACCTGAGAATATGCCGCCCCCGAGGCCTTAATTTCCAGAGAAGCCAAAAAGTGATCCGCTACAGCATCGGCCGACTGGGAACAAGTTATGACACCAGGCAGATATTTGACCTGGCCCGCTTCCTGTTTCCCTGGTTTATCCTGCCGCGCCGATGGCGCTCCAGCCTGTTCAGCGCCAGGCCGGGAAAAAGCACCCAGACAGTTTGCTCGACCATGATCGCCGAAGCCTTTGGCAGTATTGATTTTCCCATCCTACCGCTGGTGAAAAGAACCGAGGGCAACCAGGTAAAACTCTATATGCGCAACCCGAAACTGTGCACACCCAGCGATTTCGATTACTCGCCCTACTTCGACATTATCAAGTACCCCTTCCTGGACTTCCACCAATACGCCCAGCAGCGTTTAAAGCCCTGGGATGGCTCCTCAGAACTAAGCGCTGCAGAGCGGGATTACTACATTGACAGAGATTCTTCGGAGGAAGAAAACGTAAAGGAGTAGATCGATAGATTAATGGAGTATGGGGAGTTTCTGGTCTCTTTTTCAGACCGTCAGCAGCCACGGATGGCTGCTGCCGAGCCCACATGGATGTGCTTGTAGCGTGTCTGAAAAAGAGACCAGGAATTCCCTATACGGGCTCTTACAAACCCCCTACTCAGAAACAGTTTCAGGCAATCAACCTGACGTTTAAAACACCTTCCAGATCACAAATTTTCGTGACCAAATCTTCCGTCGGCTCGCTACACAGGTCGATCAGGTTATAAGCGATGTCATTGCGGCTTTTGTTCAACATATCCAGTACGTTGATATTTTCATCCGCCAGAATCGTCAGAATACTGCCGAGAATCTTTGGCACATTTTCGTTGGTAATGGCCAACCGAAAGCCCTCTACAGGCTCCAATTGTAAAGCGGGGAAATTAACCGAATTTCGGATATTTCCGTGCTCCAGGAAATCGCGCAGCTGATCTGCCGCCATGATGGCGCAATTGTCTTCCGCTTCCTCGGTGCTGGCACCGATATGCGGCATGAGAATAACATCGTCACGTTTTATTAATTCGGGCGAGGGAAAGTCGGTTATATACTGCCGTAAGCTTCCATTTTCCAACGCTTCAAGTACTGCATCACCATCCACAATTTCCTTCCTGGCGAAATTAAGCAGGCAGGTGTCGGGTTTGAGTGTGTTCAGCAGCTCAGAATTTATCAGCCCGCGCGTGGCATCCAGAACCGGCAAATGCAGGCTTATAAAGTCGCAGCGCGAAAACAGCGAGGACAAGGAACTGGCTTTGTTGACCTTGCTGGACAATCGCCAGGCGGCATCGACAGACAATGCAGGGTCATAGCCCACTACGTTCATGCCAAAAGTCAGTGCCATTTCAGCGACCATGGAACCGATGGCACCCAGACCGACGACACCCAGGGTTTTTCCGACCAGCTCACTGCCCTTGAACTGTTTCTTTTGTGCTTCAAGCACTTTGTTCATCTCGGCTTCGTCTTGCATGTCACGCAAGGTCTGCACATAGAGAATACCCTCTACGATACCGCGCGAGCCCAATAGCAGGCCTGCCGCAACCAGCTCCTTGACCGCATTGGCGTTGGCACCGGGAGAGTTGAACACGGGTATACCCCGCCGCGTACACGCGTCAATCGGGATATTATTGGTACCGGCACCGGCCCGGGCAATTCCCAGAACAGACTCGGGAATGTCTTCAGATTGCAGTTTGTGGCTGCGCAGTAAAATTGCATCAGGATGCGTAAATTCACTCGCGATTTCGTAACCGTCGCGGGGCAATCGCTCCAGGCCCTTAATTGAAATCTGGTTGAGCATTAGTACTTTTGAAACCATTTCCGCCTCGTCATTTGTTTACATTACTGTGATTTCAGCTCGCTCTCGCAGGGCGTTCTGGTATTCCACATCAACCAGGCCTGAAAATTCACCACTGAGCTGCTGCTCCAGGCCCTGCTTCTCTTGGTCTGCCATCAATGCATAGTCGCCTTTTGTCACGCGAACCAGTTCAAACACCTGGGTATCACCCTGGGGTGTCACCACGTATTCGTATGCCGACATGCCCTCTTTCGGGGCGGGCAATTCAAATGCTCGTTGCAAAACGGCGGGCGGAACCAGAGGGTTACCGCGGGTCGCTGCAAGTTCTACCTGCCACTCATAACTGTTTTGGTTGGCAAATGCCTCCACACTCTCTCCATTGTGAAGAGCCTGCAGGGCACGAGTGGCTTCAACAGCCACGGCGTCCAGGGCGGCGCTCCGGGTAATACGCTCGACTATTTCACCGCGCACCAGCTCCAGAGCTTTGACTTCTGCCGGGCTGTGCTTGTTAACACGCAATACAACATAGTGGCTGCTACTCAACTCAATGACTTCGCTGTTATGGCCACTTTCCAGCACATCTTCCGAGAAGGCGGCGGCCAGCAGTGTGGCGTTGGCGAACAGCCCTTCGCGCTGAGACCGGGTGATCGCTTCACTGCGCTTAACCGTTAAGCCAAATTCTTCGGCTGGACCGCCCAGGTCTTCTGCATTAAATACATAGTCACGCAAGTTCTCAGTCGTGCGCAACAGTTCAGCGCTCGCATCATCACTCTGAATGCGCTCAGTCAGTTCCAGGCGCAAATCGTCCAGTGTCGGCGTCTTGCCATCACGTCTCTCGGTGAGTTTTATCAGGTGTAACCCGGCATCGGTTTCGACAAGCTCCGATACGCCCCCCACTTCCAGCTCCGCGATAGCCTCTTCCATTTCCGCTGGAAAAGCATCTCCCGAAGAAAAGCCAAGGTCTCCGCCCACGCTCGCCGACCCTATATCATCGGAGGAGGCTTTGGCCAATTCGGCAAAATCCTCTCCTTCGGTCAAAGCAGTAACCGCGAGCACAACGCGCGCCTGTAGCGCCTCATTATTTTCATCGGCTCTTGCCTCGAACAGAATATGGGAAACCCTGTTTTCGGTGGCGTATGCGTAGCTGTCTTTTTCCAGTTCGTACTGCTCGAGAAGAACACTCTCTTTTACGGGCTGGCGGAAATCGTCAATCGACAGCTCGATGTAATCCAGCAGCAGAGACTCCGCACTGAGGAACTCTGCGCCTTTCTCGTCGTAGTACTGTTTGATTTCCTCTTCGCCAACCTCAATTTCAGACCTGAAACTCAGCAACGGTATGGTTAAATAACGAATATCTCGCAGTTCGCCGCTTACTTTGGCCGTCAGCGCAAGTTCTGCGGAAGTGGCAAAATCGCTACCCGCCAGGCCACTGCGCAGTTGATTTAAAATCATATCCTCTCTTAAACCTGCCTTGAAGGAACTGGGCGAAAAACCCGCGTTGGACAAGAGGCTCTTATACATATCGGGGGAAAACTGGCCATCTATCTGGAACTGCTCCATGCCTCCGATAAGGGCACCAATCTCCCGCTCAGACGCGGTGAGCTCCATTTCCTGGGCCGATTGCATTTGTAATTTGCGGTTGATGATCCTCTGCAGTGCCTGGGCACTCAGCCGTTGATCATCCAGTATGGCGGGGTTGATATTGTCGCCCATCATGGAAATAAGCCGACGTTTTTCGGTATTCACCAGTTGCTGGACTTCCTCCGGGTAAATCTGCTCGCCATTAACCTCTGCGATACCAGAGCCTCCGCCACTAAGCAAAATCGACTCGATACCGAAAAAAGCAAATGAGACAACAATCAAACCGACTACAATTTTAGCAGCGGTACCCTGGATGTTCTGTCTGATATTTTGGAGCATGGATGTCTTCCATTAAAACTAAAAAAAGGCGCACCATGTAGCGTGCGCCTTTTTATAAATGAAACATTACACCTTACGCAAGCTGAACCCTCAGATGGTATCAGGCTCTGCTGTCAGATCGGTGAAACGTTATATTTATCAGGAGTTTACGGCTTCTTTCAGTGCCTTACCTGCTTTAAAGCCAGGAACGTTAGCAGCTTTAATCTGGATAGTTGCACCAGTTTGTGGGTTGCGTCCGGCTCTGGCGGCGCGGTGCTTAACTGCAAATGTGCCGAAGCCAACGAGCGCAACCGGATCACCTTTTTTCAGTGAGTCGGTAATGCTGTCGATAACAGCGTCGAGTGCACGGCCAGCAGAAGCTTTAGGAAGGTCAGCCGCAGCGGCAATGGCATCAATTAATTCAGATTTGTTCACACTTGTCCCCTTGATTATAATTTGTCTAAAATGTTTATTTTATTACCCTAAACACAGTGGCATTTAGAATACGAACTGTATACCAGAGATTGGATTCCGGTCAATAACTACGCGGGTTTTAATGCGTATTTATACGATTTTTTTCGTCCTGTGAGGTTTTAGTCGAGCCCTCGACGGTACCCGCGAGGTAGTCATCATCGCTAAGTGATTGTGGCATGGTTTCAAGTGCGATTGCCAGCACCTCATCAATCCATTTTACCGGTTTGATATCGAGCTCTGCTTTGATGTTGTCCGGTATTTCTTTCAGGTCGCGCTCATTTTCCTTGGGGATAATCACCGTTTTTATTCCCCCGCGCCTGGCGGCCAGCAATTTCTCCTTCAGCCCACCGATGGGTAGCACTTCTCCCCGCAGAGTGATTTCACCAGTCATGGCAACATCAGCCCTCACGGGAATATTCGTCCACACAGAGACCATGGCAGTACACATGGCAATACCGGCACTGGGACCATCCTTTGGTGTGGCACCCTCGGGCACGTGAATGTGCACGTCGTGGGTTTCATGATGGTTGGCGGGAATACCCAGCATCTGGGAGCGACTTCTCACCACTGTGTTGGCTGCCTGGATCGACTCCTGCATCACATCGCCCAATGACCCCGTTTTGACATGGCGGCCCTTACCCGACACGGCAACCGCTTCAATCGTCAGTAATTCGCCACCCACTGAGGTCCATGCCAGACCGGTTACCTGGCCAATCTTGTTCTCTTCCTCGGCGATACCGTAATTGTATTTCTGGACTCCCAGTAGCTCGGTGACCATTTCTCCGTCAATTTTTGTTGTGCCCTCATGATCTCCCAGGGCAAATGCTTTCACCATCTTGCGACAAATCTTGGCGATTTCCCGCTCCAGAGCCCGCACCCCCGCCTCCCGGGTGTAGTAGCGAACGATGTAGGTGATCGCCTCTTCGGTAATGGTAATTTCGTCTTTCTTCAGGCCATTTACCTTAAGCTGCTTGGGAATCAGGTAGCGCAGTGCGATATTGAGCTTCTCGTCCTCTGTGTACCCGGGGATGCGTATCACCTCAAGGCGATCAAGCAGCGGGCCGGGAATGTTCATTGTGTTGGACGTACAAATAAACATGACGTCCGACAGGTCGAAGTCGACTTCCAGGTAGTGGTCGTTAAATGCATGGTTCTGCTCGGGATCCAGAACTTCCAGCATCGCCGATGCCGGGTCGCCACGATGATCCATGCCCATTTTGTCAATCTCATCGAGCAGGAACAGTGGATTTTTTACCCCCGCCTTGGACATTTTTTGCAGTATCTTGCCGGGCAAGGAGCCTATATAAGTGCGCCTGTGACCGCGAATTTCCGCTTCATCACGCACCCCACCCAGGGCCATGCGAACAAACTTGCGGTTGGTAGCCCTGGCGATGGACTCGCCCAGCGAGGTCTTGCCCACGCCGGGAGGCCCCACCAGGCACAATACCGCGCCTTTTACTTTGCGCACGCGCTTTTGTACGGCCAGGTACTCCAAAATACGGTCCTTGACCTCGTCCAGCCCGTAGTGGTCCTCATCCAATATTCGAGAGGCCCGCTTGAGGTCGTGCTTTACTTTGCTGCGCTTGCTCCAGGGAACATTAACCATCCACTCGATATAGCTGCGCACCACCGATGCCTCTGCCGACATGGGGGACATCATTTTTAGCTTGTTGAGTTCTGCCAGGGCTTTTTCGTTGGCCTCTTCCGGCATTCCAGCGTCTTTAATTTTGGCCTGCAACTCATCCAGTTCATTGGGCGCTTCATCCATATCGCCCAGTTCTTTTTGGATGGCCTTCATCTGTTCGTTGAGGTAGTACTCGCGCTGGCTTTTTTCCATCTGCTTCTTGACCCGGCCGCGAATGCGCTTTTCGACCTGGAACAGATCGATCTCAGCTTCCATCAGCCCCATAAGATACTCCAGGCGTGTACGGGTGCCTGATATTTCCAGTATTTTCTGCTTCTCCTCCAGATCCACACTCATGTGAGCAGCGATAGTGTCTGCGAGGCGGCCCGGCTCATCGATACCGGTGAGAGAGGACAGCACTTCAGCGGGAACCTTTTTACTCAGATTGACGTATTTTTCAAATTGACTGATGGTGGAGCGCAGCATGGCCTCCACTTCGGCGTCGGGAATTTCCTCGCCCTCTATCTCGCGCACCGCGGAGATGGCGAAGTCGCCCTCGTCGTTGATGCTGCCA
The DNA here is from genome assembly GCA_015222725.1 of Pseudomonadota bacterium. Classification (GTDB taxonomy): domain Bacteria; phylum Pseudomonadota; class Gammaproteobacteria; order Pseudomonadales; family Halieaceae; genus JBALVT01. Next base: position 8,128 of record JADFVW010000054.1, read on the forward strand.
ATAGCCGCACGATATCCACCTTCAATCAAAACCTTAATGGTGCCGTCGGGAAGCTTCAGCAATTGTAAAATGGTGGAGACGGTACCGACCTGGTACATATCATCAACACCGGGATTGTCGTCACCGGCATTTCGCTGGGCAACCAGTAACACCTGCTTGTCGGCAGACATCGCATATTCCAGTGCCTCTATGGATTTCTCCCGCCCGACGAACAGGGGGATGACCATATGCGGATAGACAACGACGTCTCGCAGGGGCAAAAGTGGAAGTTCAGTGACTGATAAAGAACCCATATAAATCTCCGAATGTAACGGGAAAAACGAACGGCTTCCCTCTATATGGGGTGAAACCCACAAAATTCAAGCGGGACACAGCGCCCAATAGCTATTCTTCGGTGGATGCAACCCGTGCCGGCTCACTGCTCTGGTAGACCAGCAAAGGCTCGGAATCACCGTTTATAACAGACTCGTCAATAACAACCTTGGAAACGTCGTCCTGAGACGGGATGTTATACATGGATTCGAGTAAGACACCTTCCAGTATAGAGCGTAGACCACGGGCGCCGGTCTTGCGTTCCATCGCTTTTTCAGCGATTGCGCGCAAACCGTCCTCGCGAAAATCAATCTCTACCCCCTCCATATCAAACAGCTTGCTGTACTGCTTGGTCAGGGCGTTTTTGGGTTCGGTGAGTATCTCAATGAGGGCTCCAACATCCAGCTCTTCCAGAGTTGCAACCACCGGCAGACGCCCCACAAACTCGGGAATGAGGCCATACTGAACCAGGTCTTCCGGCTCCAGGTCTAACAACAGACGGCCCAATTTCTTGCGACTATCCTTGCTCTTGACCTCGGCGCCGAAGCCGATGCCGCCCTTTTCGGAACGATTGGTTATGATCTTATCGAGCCCGGCGAACGCGCCCCCGCAGATAAACAGGATATTGGACGTATCGACCTGCAGAAATTCCTGCTGCGGATGCTTGCGTCCACCCTGGGGTGGCACAGAGGCCACGGTGCCCTCAATTAATTTCAACAGAGCCTGCTGCACACCCTCACCCGACACATCCCGGGTTATGGAAGGGTTGTCTGACTTGCGCGAAATTTTGTCAATTTCATCGATGTAGACAATGCCCACCTGGGCTTTCTCAACATCGTAATCGCATTTTTGCAACAGCTTCTGAATGATGTTTTCGACATCCTCACCCACGTAACCCGCTTCTGTCAGGGTTGTGGCATCCGCTATGGTAAAGGGGACATCGAGCATTCTGGCCAATGTCTCTGCCAGTAAGGTTTTACCACAACCTGTGGGGCCAACCAGCAGGATATTACTCTTGCCCAGTTCGACATCGTCCCCTTTACTTTTGGACCTGCCCTCATCGTAACGCAGGCGCTTGTAGTGATTGTAGACCGCCACGGACAGAACTTTCTTGGCACTGTTCTGGCCGATGACATATTCGTCGAGAATGGCCTTGATTTCATGCGGCACAGGAAGCTGGTCTTGTTTGGCCTTGTCGTTACCTTCCTGCACTTCCTCGCGAATAATGTCGTTACAAAGATCAACGCATTCATCACAGATAAAAACCGATGGGCCCGCAATTAGTTTGCGAACTTCATGCTGACTTTTACCGCAGAAAGAGCAATACAGCAGCTTGCTGTTGTCATCGTCTGGAGTTGTGGTTTCGTCGCTCATTAAACCAGCCTGTACCCTATAGTTGCTTGTTTTATCATCCTGAGACCTAAGATGCTGTTTTTTGTCAGGTTTTGCAAGCCCTGATGTGCGCTAAATACAGCTAACTTTGCTCGATTATGGCCTATTCTGGCACGCTACGGTGGCTGACAACTTCGTCGATCAGGCCGTATTTAACACTTTCTTCTGCGTTCATAAAGCGATCGCGCTCGGTATCTTGCTGAATCGTGGCCAGATCCTGCCCTGTGTGCTCGGCCATCAAGGTGTTCAACCTCTCCCTGATGATGAGTATTTCCTTGGCCTGGATCTCGATATCGGTTGCCTGGCCCTGGGCGCCGCCACTGGGCTGGTGAATCATGGTACGGGCATTGGGCAGTGCGAAGCGTTTGCCCTTGGCACCGCCACACAACAAGAAAGCACCCATTGAGGCAGCCTGGCCCATGCACATGGTACTCACATCTGGCTTGATGAATTGCATGGTGTCATATATAGACAGCCCCGCAGTAACCGAGCCACCGGGAGAGTTGATATACAGATGGATATCTTTATCGGGGTTTTCTGATTCCAGAAACAGTAACTGGGCACAAATAAGGTTGGCCATGTGGTCCTCTACAGGGCCGACCATGAAAATAACGCGCTCTTTCAATAATCTGGAATAGATGTCATAGGAGCGCTCACCGCGAGATGTCTGCTCGACGACCATGGGAACCAGGCCCAGGTTTTGAATTGGGTTGTGTGTCATTCCGTTTAGCTTCCCCGAATTATTTTAGATTGTGGACGGCGCGAACGCCGTCCTGGAGAGCTGGCATCAGGCGGCAGATTGCTCCTGCGCACGGCTGATCGCTTCCTGATAACTGCACTCACTATCCGTTATATTGGCACTCTCAAGCAGTTTTTCAACCACCTCATCTTCCAATACCTTGGATTCTACAGAAGAAAGTTGCTCCTGGTTAGAATAATAGTAATTTACTACCTCTTCAGGATCCTGATAGGTGGAGGCCATTTCTTCGATAGTGGCGCGCACTTTCTCAGGGTCTGCCTTGAGCTTGTCCTTGTTGATCATCTCGGACAGAATCAAACCCAGCTTCACCCGGGGCTCAGCCTTTTCTGTAAACATTTCATCCGGCAGCAATGAATCGAGGTCCAGGTCCTGCTTGCTCATACCGCCAAACTGCTGGAACATCTGCTGGCGCATCGCACCAATTTCCTGCTGCAACAGCGCCTTGGGAATTTCCAGCGACTCGTGCGCATCGATAACAGCGGCCATGACCTGCTGCTTCATATTGGCGTTTATCGCGTTCTTGAGTTCGCGCGCCATGTTCTCGCCGATCTCTTCACGGAACTTGGCCAGATCGCCATCTTCAACGCCGTACTTGCTAAACAGTTCGCCATCGAGCTGCGCTAACACGAGCTCTTTAACATTGTTCAGCGTCACTTTAAACTCCACCGCAGCACCCTTAAGGTCTTCGCTGTGGTAATCGTCGGGAAACGACAGTGACAGTGTTTTTTCTTCCTCGGCGCTCATACCCGCAATACCGTCCTCGAAACCGGCTATCATGCGCCCGGAGCCAAGCTCCAGATCACTGCCCTGCGCAGTACCACCAGCAAACTCTTCGCCGTCTTTGGTACCGGTATAGTCGATGTTAACTGTGTCGCCTTCGGCGGCGGCTCGTTCAACCACTTCCAGGCTGCCCTGCTCTTTGCGGAACACTTCAATGATATTGTCTATATCAC
>JADFVW010000365.1 GCA_015222725.1 Pseudomonadota bacterium
ATTATGGATAAACATTGCAGTCATCGCTTTTGCGTGTACCTCGGCCTGTTCGCGGGAAACCCCTGTCGCTTCCAAATCATGGGCATAACCCAAAGGGTCAAAGGCTACTGCTGCCATATTACACCTCCAATGTGTAATCACAAATATTTCGCAGAAGAGGTTTATGCTAGCCGAACTAACATGCCCGACGTACACCCTATCTGGTCAATATCGGGCAATTTATTAAATGGCAATCGCAGCCCACTCCCCCCAACTGTGGCATTGGGTGAAAAAGTGAGAACTGGCGCACAATTTTTGCTCAAATCCCTGCAAAAATGTCCACGTGGTCTATGCTCCATATCCCAGCTTATCTTTTTGGAGCAAGGAAAGGGTTCAACTCATGAAATCTGCAACGGAAAACTTTGGTTCAGCACACGCCGGGCACACTCCGCCCGATAGTCCGGCTCACAGCAGCCGTTCAAACCGCATCCATTATATCCTGGTAGCATTGCTGCTTGTGGTAGCCTACCTCATCGCGAGTTTTCTACCTGCTGCGCCCGACACTGTCTCCTTCGATATCGGGTTGGGGTTTCTGTTTTTCTGGCTGGGCGGTGGGCTTATCACCTTGACATTGTTAACATTGGCGGCCAAACACTAGCTCTCGATACAACTAATATGCAGATACTCGTCACCGGTGCAGCAGGTTTCATCGGATACCACGTTGCCAAATCACTCCTGAATAGAGGAGACCGTGTCTTTGGCCTGGACAACCTGAACGATTACTACGACGTAGGCTTGAAGAAAGCCCGCCTGAACCAAATTAAAGATCACCCCAAATTCACCTTCGCAAAAGCCGACCTGCACGACCGACCGGCCATCGAGAGTATTTTCCAGGAACACTCATTCGATGCCGTGATCAACCTCGCCGCCCAGGCCGGGGTACGCTACTCACTGGAGAACCCTCACGCCTATATCGACAGCAACATCGTCGGTTTTATGAATATTCTGGAGTGCTGTCGCCACCACAGCATCGGCCACCTCGTATATGCCTCCAGTAGCTCTGTTTACGGCCTCAACAGCAGCATGCCCTTTTCCATCCACGACAATGTGGACCACCCCATTTCCCTGTACGCCGCCAGCAAAAAGGCCAACGAGTTGATGGCTCATACCTACTCCCATTTGTATGGCGTGCCCACCACGGGGCTGCGCTTCTTCACGGTGTATGGCCCCTGGGGCCGGCCCGATATGGCTCTATTCCTGTTCACCAAAGCCATAGAGCAAGGTGAGCCCATCAAGGTGTTCAATAATGGGCAGATGCGCCGTGATTTCACCTATATTGATGACATCGTTGACGGGGTTATTACAGTATTGGACAAGCCAGCCACCGCCAATGAACACTGGGACAGCAAACAACCCGACCCTGGAACCAGCCCGGCACCCTACAGATTATTCAACATAGGTAATAACAACCCCGTCAGCTTGCTGGATTTTATTCAATCAATAGAAAAAGCCCTGGGAAAGCAGGCCACCAAGCAGATGCTGCCCATTCAGCCTGGGGATGTGGCTGCCACCTACGCTGACATCGATGACCTGACGGAATATGTTGGCTACCATCCCCAAACCTCGGTAGATGAGGGCATCGCAAATTTCGTAGACTGGTATAGAGCGTACACCCAGTGACCGCCTTGAAAGGCGTATTAAAAAGCATATTGAAGGAAACGGCATGAACGTTGTAATGATCGGGGCGGGATATGTGGGGCTGGTATCCGGAGCCTGCTTTGCCGAATTTGGTGCCGATGTCGTTTGCCTGGACAAAGACGAAGCAAAAATCAATGCGTTACTTGAGGGCAACATCCCCATCTATGAACCGGGCCTGGACGATCTGGTAAAACGCAATGTCGACGCTGGACGCCTGAGTTTTTCCACTGATCTTGAAAGCACCATACCAGCCGCTGACCTGATATTTATCGCCGTGGGCACCCCTACTCGACGCGGCGATGGCTATGCGGACTTAAAATATGTGTACGCGGCCGCAGCAGAAATCGCCACCTACCTGCAGGGCTATACAGTAATTGTAGATAAATCTACCGTGCCCGTGGGTACCGCCAGAGAAGTGCATCGCATCATCAAAAAAACCAACCCATCTGCCGATTTTGATGTGGCCTCAAACCCCGAATTTTTGCGTGAGGGGTCTGCCATCGGCGATTTTATGCGTCCCGACCGTGTGGTATTGGGCGTTGAGTCAGAAAGGGCCGAAGCCAAGCTGCGCGAACTGTACCGCCCTTTGAATTTAATGGAAGCACCCATTCATGTTACCGATCTGGAAAGCGCTGAAATTATAAAATATGCAGCCAATGCCTTTCTGGCGACCAAGATCAGCTTTATTAACGAGATATCCCAGTTGTGTGAAAAAACAGGTGCCGATGTGCACTCGGTTGCCAAAGGCATGGGGCTGGATGGACGCATTGGCAAGAAGTTTTTACATGCGGGGCCGGGTTATGGTGGCTCCTGCTTCCCCAAAGATACAGTGGCACTTATTCGCATGGCCCAGGAACACGGGGTTTCCAGCCGCATTATTGAGTCGGTTGTAGAGGTAAATGCATCCCAGAAAGCCAGGATGGTTTCAAAGATTCGCGAGGCACTGGGTGGGTCTGAGGCCGACAAAACCATTGCGGTGCTGGGCCTCACCTTCAAACCCGAAACCGATGATATGCGCGACGCCCCCGCACTGGCCATTCTCCCTGCGCTGGTAGATAAAGGCGCCCTTATTAAAGCGCATGACCCCCAGGGCATTGAGGAAGCAAAACCTCTACTGCCCGACTCTATTGCCTATATGGACAGCATAAACGAGACCGTTAAAGACGCCGACGCCATAGTATTATTGACCGAGTGGAACCAATACCGCGGCCTTGACCTGGCAAAAATTAAATCAATGATGAAGGGTAAGGTTTTTATCGATTTAAGAAATGTATACGAGCGGCACCTGATGGAAGAGCACGGATTTGACTACACCTGCATAGGCCGCTGAGCTACAAACGCCAGATCGTCGCGCCGGCAGCCTCCACCATTTCACGATCCAGTACAGATTTCACGTCAATCACCAC
>JADFVW010000366.1 GCA_015222725.1 Pseudomonadota bacterium
ATAAGAGACAGTACGAGACATGGCTGAAGGATGTTATGTTGAAAAAAGCCCGGCCAGACAATCAACTGCCGCCAGCAGTCTACGCCGATAACCTGAAGGGCTACGGCGTGCGTGCCACACCGCAAGAACTCATAAAAGAAGCGCAGTATAGCTACCAGTTTATTCGCAGTGAGATGAAGGCTCTGGCCTGGCGTATTGCCCAGCAGCGCGGTTGGGAAGACAAGCGTTTGATACCTGTTATGCGGGCGCTGAAGAAAGAGCAGATTCCACAGGACAAGATACTGGAGGTCTATCAGCAGCGCCTGGCGGCGATTGAGGAGATTATTGTTCGTGAAGACCTGATCACTCTACCCGAGCGAGATGCCGTTATTCGTCTGGCCACCGAGGCTGAATCAGCGGCGATACCGGCTTCGTTTATGAGCCCCCCGCAGTTGATAAACAATACGGGGCAGTACGGTGAGTTTGTGCTGGTGCAGAGCAATCCGGCACTCGATGGGGATGATGTAATGGATGACTGGAGCCACGATGCCATCACCTGGGCACTGACGGTGCACGAAGCACGGCCCGGCCACGAACTGCAATTCGCCAGCCTTGTTGAAAATGGCACATCTCTGGCGCGGGCTATCTTTGCGTTTAACAGTGCCAATGCCGAGGGCTGGGGTCTGTATGCAGAATCGATCATGCATGAATTCCTGCCACCGGAAGCACAGCTGTTCAATTTGTTTACCCGACTGATGCGGGCTGCACGTATGTTTATGGACCCCATGGTGAATACCGGGCAGATGACGCACGCTCAGGCGATTGATTTTATGATGGAGCAGATCGCCTTGTCGCGCCCCATGGCCAGCTCGGAAGCGGATCGGTATGCGTTTAACGCGCCGGGTCAGGCAACTTCCTATTACTTTGGTTATATGAACCTGATGCGCCTGCGCACCGAGGTGGAAATCGCCTTGGGTGATAAGTTTAATCAGCGCGAATTCCACGATTTTATTCTGGAGCAGGGTTTGTTGCCACCGGAGCTGTTGCGCGAGGCGGTACTGGAGAAGTTTGTACCCTAAAAGATATAGCCAATGGTCAGAGAGTAAATCACCGGCACTTTGTCGGTGCGGGCGATCATGCAATATTTTTTAGTACCGATGTCAGGGCCCTGTTGAAGATTTCGACCTGATCGACAGTATTGAAAATACCGGTTGAGACGCGCAGGGCGTACATTTTTTCAGCGTTGTTATTTTTGGCCCCGGCATTGGTAAACCCAATTGATCGTATCTGTATACCTTTTTTTAGCAGTTCGCGCACCACCCAGTCCGCCCTGGCTTTGTCGGTGAACAGTTGTTTCGGCTTGTCCCAGTTGAAAGGAAAAAACACACTCAGGCCGGATTTCAGTGTGGGGTCCAAGTGGGGCGATACCATGGCAGAGGGTGCTCGATTGAGGATGTGATTTTTTACCCGTTGGGACATGCTCAAAATTTGCTTTTCAATTTGAGCGGGGCCGCCCATTTCCTGCTGGAAGTGCAGCGCCCGTATCATTGCGGCAAAGCCCGGTGTGTTACTACAGCCCCTGACTTGCAGTGCCTCGGCCATTGGAAACACCTCATTTCCTCCGGTGTACTCACCCATTCTCTGGGACAGTGTCGGGTGAAATTCCGGTGGCCGAATGTTGGCATTACGCAGGTAGAGTACACCGGTACTGGGTGGGCCATTCAGCCATTTATGCCCCGGGCAGGCGTAAAAATCGCTGAGCGTTATGTTGTCGTTATCAGTGCCCAGGTCAATCATGCCCATGGCCTGGGCTCCATCGACCACGAGGTAGCGTATGTTCAGTTGATCTGCTTTTCGGCGCAGAGCCTTCAGCGGCAGGCGCACACCGGTAGTCGGGTAAACGTGGGACACACATAATGCCTTTGCTCCTCGCAGAGAAGGGGAGTCGGGAAACAGGGTGTCGAGAAGTTCGTCCGAGTTCATATCTCGGAGTGTATGGGCTGGAGGAAAGGCGCGGGTAATAACTTCCAGCCCCATTGTTGCGCGCTGCACTGCCAAGGGCGATAAAATGGCATTGTGTTCGTGGTTGCTGGCGACAACCCTATCTCCTGGCTGAAAATTCAAGCCCATCAGGGTCATACTCAGGCCCATGGTGGTGTTGTCCGTCAGGCAAATATTATTTTTTTCGACACCGAGAAACTTCCCCACTGTCTCCCGGTTTAAGTCCTGGCGCTTGTTAAATACAGCATCGGTCTCGTAGGCGTGGGTGGGATTGCCGGCCCACTTGTGTAAGCCGTCCCTGAAGTTATTGACGACACAATCCGGCATTGAGCCCTCTGTGCCACTGTTGAGATAGACAAATCCGTGGGGCAGTTGCGAGAAGCCGCACTGGCCTGAAGAGGAGGAGGGTGTTTGAGCCTCAATCGAAAACGCATCGTTAAGGCCAAATGTACCTGCTAACGCTGCACTGACGGCCCCGGTATTTTTTAGAAAACCACGTCTGGTGGTGGCAGAAGAGCCCGGCTTTTGTGGTTTCATGATCTCCGCTTTCCTGATTCCAAGGGAGAAATTCTACCATCTAAAAGCCGAACCCATGTACTGATAAACGATTAGTTGAAGGAGATTTCCCGCATCAGGGTGTCACCCATAAGCGTGCGCAGTTCGCCTCGCTTCATCCCCTCTTCTTCTCCTTTCTTTTGAGAACCCCACAGCTTTTTGGTGTGGGCGTCCCAGTACTCCTTGGGTGTGTCCAGCATGGCTGCCCCCGACTTCCACTCAACCAGCAACCACAGATTGGGTTCACCGTCCCGGGGATTCACGTTGGCAAACATCTGGTAGCTGACAACTTTTCCGTCCTTGATTTGTATATCCAGTGACTTGCGCCAGCCTGCTTTCAGGTCTGTGAGGTAGCCATCAAAGTGCCCCGGTTTGGTGTCTACGGCAGTTACCGTCCAATAGGTTCCAAAATCGTAGTCATCTTGCGCGATGGCTCCGAAGGGCAGTAACAACAATACAACGAGTACTAATCTTTTCATTTTTATCCACCATTTTTTATCGATAGTTTATTTTAAAAATACCCACCGGGAATCCACCCCGGTGAGTACGTGTAATTACTATAGACTATGGTGGGGATTCTGCCTGTTTCCGTCCCGTGCGCGACGGTGGGGCGCAATTGGGATAAGCTGTGACAATGAAAATTCTACTGTTGTTTGCTCTTTTCCTGTCATTGCCCACCTCGGCCGACAGCTACCAAAATATTGTTATCCAGGAGTTTGGTGGCCCGGAAGTGCTTGAGTTCCTCACCCGAGATAGTTTGCCCGAACCGGGTCCCGGCGAGGTGCGCTTGCGGGTACTAACTGCCTCCGCTTCCTTTACCGACGTCATGGTACGCAAGGGTCAGTATGGCGGTGCCCCCTCAGAGCCGCCGCTGGTACCAGGCTACGACCTGGTAGGTGTCATCGACAAGCTCGGTCCTGGGGTCAAAAATTTTGAGCTCGACCAGCGCGTCGCCGCACTCACAGTCTGGGGCGCTTATACTGAATACGCAGTACGCCCGACAACACACCTGGTGCCTGTACCCGAGGGTTTGGGTGACGAGGCTGCAGTGGCCCTGATTTTATCCTATACCACGGCTTACCAGATGTTGCATCGGGTTGCCCAGGTGAGTGAGGGGCAGTCGATACTGATCCATGGCGCCAGTGGTGCCGTGGGCTCAGCACTCGCCCAGTTGGGCCAGGTCGCAGGGCTGAATATGGTGGGCACGGCTTCAACTCGCAAGCAGGGTTACGTCCGCTCCCTGGGTGTTCACCCTATCGACTATCAAACTGAGGATTTTGTCAGCAGGGCGCGAGAGCTGACCGGAGGCACCGGCGTCGATGCTGCATTTGACGCTATAGGCCTGGATAATTTCAAGCGCTCCTATGAGGCGCTGAATGCCTCGGGAGAGCTGGTGCTCTATGGTTTTTACACCGCTACCCTCGCGGGAGAGGCGGGCAGTATGAGCAGTTTGATTGGCGAGTTTCTGGGAATGAAGTGGCAGCAGCTGTTGTGGAACTGGTTTCCTGATGACAACAAGACCACCAAATTCTATTCCATAGAAGATACGCGGACGGCGCACCCGGACTGGTTCCGCGAGGATTTGACTACGCTTTTCGAACTGGCGGACTCAGGTCAGATTACGCCCAATATCTGGAAGACACTGCCGCTAGGTGATGCGGCAGTGGCACATCGCTATATCGAAGAGCATGCCGTGAAAGGGAAAATTGTATTGCGCGTGTCGGAGTAAAACTGCTTATTGCTCTATCGCGAAGCTGACGTTCACGTTCACCCGGTAAGTGCTCTCACCCGTCGCCATGGGAACCGCATCGGACGACCGGGCCATCGCCATCTCCGCCCTCGCTATCGGCATGGGGTGTGAGGGGAAGCTCTGCTCCGAAATCTCCAGAATCTTTCCTACTTTAACACCGGCTGCCGTGGCCAGGGTATTGGCCTTGGCCAGGGCCGCTTTCACCGCCTGTGTCCTGGCTTGGGTTATAGCAGCGGAGGGGTCGTCATTGGTGAACATAATGTTACCGCCTTGATTGATTCCCAGAGTGACCGACTTGTCCAGGATGGCACCGACACGGGCAATGTCGCGCACACGCACCGTCAAGCTGTTGCGCACGGTATAGCCGACAATCTGGCGCTGCTTACGCTCCCCGGACCTTTCCTGTGGGTAGACATATTTGGGCTGGATCGAGAAGTTGGAAGTCTGCAGGTCGCGATCGGCGATGCCCTCGGCCCGAAGTGCAGACAGTACTTTTTTCATTGCGTCCGAGTTGGCATCCAGCGCCAGGCGAGCAGTTTTCGCCTCCCGCATCACCGTCAATCCGAGGACGGCCATATCTGGCGCAATATCGATGCTACCCTCTCCGGTAACGTGTATTCGTGGAAAGGGTTCGTTGCTGTCTGCTGTTGCCAGAGGGCTTAAACTGAATATGGCCATCGCAGCGATTAGCGCGAATGCAGGTTTGAAGTGGAGAGCCGTGATCATGGTGTTTTTCCTTCAGTAAGACTTTCTAAAAGCTCAGTCATTGAATATCAAATGTGTCCAGGTCATTGGCAAACATAACAGGTCCCTGATAACTTTTCCTGATTTCAGCCAGGGTCTGCACCGCCTGTTCTTTCCCTAATGTTCGATTCATACGATGTGATATCAACAGCTTTTTTACCTCGGCCTGTCCTGCGATTTTTCCAATCTCGGAGGGAGGCATGTGCAATTGCCTGGCAACGCCGGCGCTGTCCTGGGGAATGGCATTGTGTGCGACTAACAGTTGCGACCCTTTGGCCAGGCGATTGAGGTTGCCGGTCTGGTTGTTCATGTCGCCGGAAAAGCTGATGGAACACTGATCGATATCGACGCGCCAGGCAACTGCTGCGATGGGGCCGTGGTGTACGGGAATGGCACTGACACTCAAGCTGTTGTTTACGGCAAAGGTTCGGGCCTCTTTTGAGTTAAGGGCAACACTGTGGGGGATCAGATGGAAATCACTGGCCTGGTCAGTTTCAATGTATGAGCTCAAGTATCGATATGCCCCGTCTTTTCCCAGCAATGTGGCCAGGAAATCGTCGGTGGATGGCATCCTGTCATTCCCCTGTGGCCCGAATACTGGCAGGTCCTCGGTCCGAGAGCCAAAGAATGAGGCCTTGATATAGGCGGCAAAGTCGCCGCTGTGATCCACGTGGAAATGCGTAAACAATACCGCCTGTAAATCATCAAGGCTGGCGCCTGACTTTTCGAAATTAGCACTACTGCCACCACCTGCATCCACCAGTACCCTGGCATTTCCGTCGACCCAGATCAGGTAAGAGCTCGAGGTGCGACCATCGTCCAACTCCGGGCCTCCCGAGCCCAGAACTTGTAATTTTATATGCCTATCCAGACAGGCTGCCTGACTATGGCCTGATGATATTGCCAGTATCAGTCCAATCATCGCACTGGGAATTATCGACTTGAACATTGCCTACCTCTCAATTTTACGGCCCGATTCGGGAGCTCGTCTGGAAATTTTTGTATCTGTACCTGCAGAATTACTGGCGTTGACCGTTGGGATGTTCACCAGAAATTCAATGGGGAAATCAATGCTGTGCGTATCCGCTTCGAGTTCGATAACAATGGGTTGGTCAGCCGTCAGGTATGAGCCGCAGGCCTCGCCCGCATCGCAGATAAAAAAGTCATTGTCTGTATCGCTGCCCGCATGGAGTTCATAGCTGCCAGTGGGGATATCCTGGAACTGGTAGCGGTACAGGCCGCTATTACCACTCACCTCCAACTGCGCGACAATTTCACCAAAGTCCGGTTTCACCAGCAGCAGGTACAGCTGGCCGACATTACCCCCGGCATTTTCATCGATGACAGACATCAGTACGTTGATGGTAATCGTATTGATACTTGAGCTCACGGTGATTTGGCCCCCGTAAACACCGACTCCCAGCCCGTCGCGGTCGACCACCACCTTGTACAGGCCCAGGCCGTTGGTATCTGTGTCCTGGGGGGTAACCGACAGCCAATCTTCTGAGCTGTCAATTTTGGCCAGCTGTAGCTCGCCGCTACCCCGGTTTTGGATGGCAAGGTCGAGAGAGTTAGCCGCGCTGCTGAAGTTGAGTAGCGAGCTGGATGCGCCAATACGCGGATTGTCGGCGGGTGGCTTGCCGCTTGCCGTGAGTGCGGCCGAGACCGCGCGCTCGGCATTTATCATGCCGTGGCCGTATTGATCGTCCCGGCCCGGGTTACCCAGATCATCGGTGAGGTCACCATTTTCCAGCAGCGCGTCGATATCTTCGGGAGACAGATTGGTATTGACCGATTTCATCAGGGCCAGAACGCCTGCAACATGGGGGCTGGCCATGGAGGTGCCGGCGAGAAAGGAGTAGACAAAACCGTTACTGGAAGCACCGGTGCTGAGGATTCCATCCGGAAAACCGTCGCCATTAACATCGGTGCCGTTATCGCCTCCCGGCGCAGCGATATCAATATCGGAGCCAAAGTTGGAATAGGACGTGATATGTCGTTGTATGTCCACGGCACTTACCGAGATGACACCATCGTAGGAGGAGGGATAATGAAAATTTCGACTGCCCTCATTACCCGCCGCGGCCACCACGATCACGCCGGCGTCACGCAGGTCGTTATACAGGGCCTGCTCCGATTGGCTAAAGCCGCCACCGCCCAGGCTCAGGTTGATAATATCTGCGCGCTGCTCGGGCAGTGTGCCGGAGTCATTGGGCAATCCCGCGGCATAGCGCAGAGCCTGGTTGACGTCATAACTGGTGCCCCCTTCTATGCCCAGTACTCGCAGGGGCATAATACGGGCATTCCAGGCGACTCCGGCGACGCCAAAGCCGTTGTTGCTGGCAGCCGCGATTGTACCGCTGACATGCGTGCCGTGAAAGCTGCTGCCCCCGAGGCTACCGCCATCGCCAGTATCCTCCGGGTTGGGGTCGATTCCATTGCCGTCCCCTGCACTGGCTGGGTCGCGGATAAAGTCATAGCCCGGAACGGTCTGCCCAGCCAGATCCGGGTGTCCTGCGAGGATACCGGTATCAATCACAGCGACAATCACTTCGGGCACACCGGTGGTCATATCCCAGGCGGCGGGCAGGTTAATCAGTGGGTAGTGCCACTGGGTAGGGTAGGCCGTGTCGTTGGGTACCGCCAGGGCATGAACCCGGTAGTTGGGCTCGGCAAAGACCACGGCCGGGTCTCTGCGCAGGGTCTTGATACTGACCAGTGTTTCCCAGCGTGCCTGCAGATCTGGGTTGAGCAGGCGGGCTTTTTTGTCCCGGGCCAGACCGAGGCGATTGTGTTGTTGCTGGCTGAAGGCTATGCGCTCCATTGTCAGAAGCTGTTGCCGATTTTGAGCGCCGGCCCTGTGAGACATGCCAAAGCGATGGACGATATCCTCTTTGGCTGCCCGGGGCAGTGTCTGCTCGCGATATTTAATAATGGCCTGCCAGGGGATAATGTCGGTGCTGGGAGGCGAGCGCCTGGTGGCTATTTTCTGCGCTGCTGAACCAATGGCAAGAATGTAATTGCTTGCCCCGAAAAATGCAAAGACGTTAACTATGTAGGTGCCGTCAGCAGGCACAACCAGGGTTTCGATTTCCCCCTCTTCAACGGAGAAGTCGAGAATTTCTCCATCGGTACTGAACAGATACAGATCGACATCCGCCACATTAAAATCTGCCACCAGCAGGGTAATAGTCTGTCCTGCCAGCAACTCGATTGAATAGTAATCATCCAGATCGCCACTGGTCTGGGTGAGACCAGGATCGCCGGTTCCCGG
>JADFVW010000367.1 GCA_015222725.1 Pseudomonadota bacterium
AACAGTATATAGAGATTGCGAATTTGACTCATGGTGAGCTTCCACTGGTCCTCCGGCGAAGAGGAATTACTCTCCCAGGTATCCGTCAACAGGCTCTCATTGAGCTGGTAAAGTGTCAGCAAACGCTTTTTCTCCTGGCTATCAAACTCCAGGCGCAGAGCCTCTCTCTGCCAGCGCAGGTATTCGAGGCTCGCGCGCATGCGCAGCCGAGTGTAGGGAGGCTGGCCACTACCGTACAAGCGAAAAAAGTAATTATAGCGATCATCGAGCGCATTTAAATCACCCGACAGCCTGATAGTATCCAGCAATGCTCGTACATAGGGTGTCTGCAGCTCACTGTACAGACCATCATTAAGCCGAACATTATGCAGTGCCCGCCGAAACAGGTCTCTCGCCTTACCGTACCGCCCATTACTTGCATGGTATCTCCCCAGCCCCAACAGAGGCTCGGCCAACTCATACGCATAGGGACCCCCGGTAGACTCAACACTATCGAGCTGGCGCCGGTAGGCTTTTTCCGACTTCAATGCCCCGCTACTTGCCGTGACAATACTCACCGGCGGCCTGACTTCGGCCCAGGTCTTCCCCTTGAGAACAAATTTTTCCCCGTAGAAGGAGGGTAAGTCCGCCCAGGCCCCGGGGGAGATTAATGCAAATAAGAATAGTAGCCGTGTAAGCCCGGCATGCCGACTCGAAACTACACGGCGCGCCCAGCCACTGGACACAGTGTAATTATTCAGCTCAACATCCAATTTTAAGGCACTCACCTAGTGTAGTATGAGCTACAATGATATACCGGCTGCTACGATTACTCACCTGTTTTACCAACGTGTCCGGTACGCACCAAATACCAGAGATTTTTACAAAATGAAACAACTTGGAATACTTGACGCTGCCTTTTTAAATCTGGAGCAGACCAATACACCACAGCATGTTGGTGGCCTGGGAATCTACGACCCCTCCACCTCCCCCGATGGCTTCGTTCGATTCAAGGATGTTATCGCCAATTTCAACCGGCGACTGGGCAGCAACCCGCTGTTTAGAACCCGTATACTGGAAGTGCCTGGCGGGCTGGATCGCCCCTACTGGGTTAAGGATGCAAATTTTGATGTGGAGTTTCACCTGCGTCACATCGCCCTGCCCCATCCGGGTGACTGGCGCCAGCTGTGTATTCAGGTAGCCCGTCTGCACTCCCGCCCCATCGACATGTCACGCCCGCTCTGGGAGTGTTACATCATCGAGGGCCTGGACAATATGCCACACCTGCCCAAGGGAAGCTTCGCCATATACACCAAAATGCACCACGCATTGGTAGATGGAGCTGGCGGTTCCTCTTTTATGGAATTACTGCACGACCTGGTTGCAGACCCGGGTGAAATGGAGGAAGACCAAGACAGCTCCCTGCGACTGGTGGACAGTGAAGCTTCGACCTCGGAACTGCTCTATAAAGCCTCTATTAACAGCGTTAAAAATGGCCTGGGCCTGGCAAAAGGCACACTAAAAACCACTCTGGATATGGGCAGGTATGCCTTGCAAATTGCGCGCAAGGAAATTCCCGCCCCCGACATCTCCGCACCCAAGACCATTTTAAACCAAGCCGTCGGGCCACACCGGGTGTTCGACGCTGCAGAATTTCCACTGGACGAATTTAAGGACATTAAAGACGCTATCGGTGTAACCCTGAACGACGCGGCACTGGGTGTTATCGGCGGGGCACTACAACGATACCTTGAAGCAAGAGGCGAGGCTCCCGAGGGCTCATTGGCCGCCAGTATGCCCCTCAATATGCGCACCCGGCGAGACGTCACCGAGGACAACAACCAGGTGGGGGCCGTATTTGCATCCCTGCACACGGATATTTCGGATCCCATCGACAGAGTCCGGGCCGTGCATCAGTCCACGCTGGAGGCGAAAGAGCACGGCGAGCACAGCCCCATGGTGGACATTCTGAAAATAGCTGGCGTATTTTCGCCCGTACTCACCAAAGCCGTCGCCGGGTTCTGGTCCAGAAACGAGCTCTCCCGACATATACCAGTGAATATTTCGACGGTTATTTCTAACGTGGCCGGCCCTCCATTCCCACTGTATTGTGCCGGTGCAAAACTGGTCGACTACTACGGGCTGGGTGTACTGACACCCGGCCTGGGAATGTTTCACCTGGTATTCAGTTACGCGGGGAAGTTGACAGTCTCGATACTGGCAGATCGCAACATCATCCCCGACCCTGAGTTTTATCGGCAATGCCTGGCTGCCTCCTACGAGGAGTTGCGCCAGGCAGCGGGTGTAAAGGCGCAAAGCAAGGCAAAGCCTAAGGCCAAAACAAAAACCAAAGTGAAGGCTAAAACCAGACCCAAGCTGAAATCAAAACCCCGGGCGAAGGTAAAACCAAAGCTGAGAACCGAGACAAAAACCAAGGCTAAGGCTAAGGCTAAAACCAAATTCAAATCCAAAGCAAAACCAAAGAGAAAGCGGTCTCCCCGCTAACGTACATGAGCAAAAAGAAAAGGCGGGATATTCCCACGTTCAGTACGCCAATAATTGAAACACATTGTCATCTGGACTACCTCGATACAGATG
>JADFVW010000055.1 GCA_015222725.1 Pseudomonadota bacterium
TCTTCTTTCAGGTTGCTGAGCTTCTTGCGCAGGCGATGGTCCTGTTTGGCGCTGCGGCTACTTATCACCGATGCGATCGCCCGCTGGCTCACCTTTAGATTGTGGGCATACGCCTCGCGGTATTCGGGGGCGTAGCTCTCCTCCCGCGCAGCTTTCTGCTCCCTGAGCTTTTGTTGCCAGCCGGGCTCTCTTTGTAAGAGTGCCCCCAATTTCAACAGCCAACCCGCCCGCTCCGCCAGCCACGGGCCATCCATGCGCATCAGTTCATCAGTGGCCCGATGCAGGGTGATCCGCTGATTTTTATCCAACCGACCCAGGTAATCCTGCAGGCCATCTTCAAAATTCTCGTAGGAATCTTTCCTGTACTGCACTTCGTCGCGACCCAGATATTCGTCCTCGTATTCTTCCTGCTGCTCCTGCAGGACATCGAGAAACTCGGCTATCTGCTCTTCACTGAGCCCGGCTCCCAACTCAAACAACCATCCCAGGGCCTCATCTTCAAGGCGCAACCAGGCCTGTTCAAACTCGGAAAATGTATGAACCACCATCTCCGGCGTCATGTCCTGGTCCAAACCCTCTTCTATTTCGGTCAGGATTTGTACATATTGTGGGAGCTCCTCCACCCGGTGCCAGTGCAAAAAGGGCTTAAGTGAGGCATCCAGTGAGGCGCGCTGCTCACGGTTAAGGTCGACGTAGTCATCCAGATACCAGGGCAGGATAAAGTCCAGGCGGTTATACACAAATGTGGTGCTGCTACAGGCTCCCAGAAACAGTGGCAATAACAATAACAAACCGAATCGTAGTGGCTTGAGTCTCTCAAAAAACCGCACCGCGGCGAACTTCATCGCCACTCGGGAAGCTCTTTCTCCAGACTGGCCACCTGCACGGTTGCATCTGTGGTAGTCGCCAGTTCCACGCGATTGCGCCCGCTTTTTTTGGCGCGGTAGAGGGCGGCGTCTGCCAGATTTATCCACTGATCTGTATCCTCTACACCAACGAGTTCGCACACGCCAATACTGATAGTAATAGTATCGGATTCAATCAGTCGGCTGCTCTCAACTTTTGCCCGAATTTCCTCGGCGACAAAGACCGCTCCCTTGGCATCGGTCTCCGGCAACAGCACGGCAAATTCCTCGCCGCCATAACGGCACAATGTATCCACCTTACGAACCCGGGACGTGATGAGGTCAACCAGGTTCTTCAGCGCGAGATCGCCCGCAGCATGTCCGCGCCTGTCATTGACCCGCTTGAAGTGGTCTACATCCACCAGTAATACAGACGCCGGACGCTTATTTCGCTGCCACTGCTCGAATGCCATCTGTGCCTGCAATTGAAAAAAGCGCCGATTGTAGGCCCCGGTCAGGGGGTCGGTCTCGGCCATGCTCCTCAGACGGCGGGACTGAACGCTCACCGCGTAGATCAGCCAGGCACTGATAACCCAGGTGAGGGTCATACTCAAGCAAATGATAATGGCGGTATTGGTGTCGAAGCTGAGAAACAGAATCGGCAATAGCAAAATGCCACTGACAAGCCCCAGCCATAGCGCCGAGCGAATTTCCAGGACGAGCGGCAACAGGGACAACAGAGGGAATACCCAATACAGGGTGTAAGTTTGACCATGATAGATCGAAACCAGCAGCACTGTCAGTGTCATCGCGAGGATCACCGTAGGCGAAAACAGGGCCTCTCGGGCACGGCCCAGCTGCCAGATATTGGCAAAAACCACACCCAGAAGAATGAAACCCACGGCAGCTGGTAAAAAGTGTCCCAGGTAAAACTGATGCAGGTCGACGGGTGTGAGCACCACCGCCAAAGCTATCAGAATATATCGGTAAGCATGACGGCGACGTTCTTCCGCGTGACTGGAGGACGCCACATCAATGGAGCGTCGGCTTTGAATCGCTCCCCCGGAAAAAGCATTGCTGAAGTGCCGCTTGAGGGTGCTCCACCTGTTCGTCGTCAATTCTGCTTGCCGCTCTGTCATAGGCCTTTACCAGGGCAAATTATCGAGGTCGAGATTACCGCCACTTATTACCAGCGCAACCCGGCGCCCGCGAAATCGTTCTGGGTACTCCAGAACGCCGGCAAAACTTACTGCGCCCGAGGGCTCTACCACTGTTTTCAGCCGACTCCACTGCAACTTCATCGCTTCAATGATCGTAGCGTCCTCTACAGTGAGAATCGTGTCCACATGTTTCTGGATAATCTCGAAATTTAGCTCGCCCAGACCGGCACGTAAACCATCTGCAATGGTATTCGGTGAATTTTGCGGAATAAGTCTGCCCAGACCAAAGGATCGAAAGGCATCGTCGGCCCCTGCGGGCTCTATGGCAACCACCTCGATACCGGGTTTGAGGCTCTTGACGGCCACAGCGACACCCGCCAACAACCCGCCTCCGCCCACCGGCACAACAACCATATCGAGATCATCCAGCTGCTCCAGGATTTCCAAAGCCACGGTACCCTGCCCCGCAATCACACGCGCATCGTTGTAGGGGTGAACGACATGTGCACCGGTACGCCCTACCAGCTCTTCCAATGCCTGCTCCCGGGCAATCAGGGTCGGGGCACACTCAATGATATTGGCACCATAGGCCGCGACAGCTTCTTTTTTGACCGAGGGCGCGCCTGCCGGCATGACAATATGTGCCGCTATACCGCGCTTGCCCGCTGCCATCGCCAGCGCCGCCCCGTGATTGCCGGAGGAATGGGTTGCAACACCATTTTTGGCCTGTTCATCGCTCAGGCTGAACACCGCATTACTGGCTCCCCGCGCCTTGAAGGCGCCCACCTTTTGCAGGTTTTCACATTTGAACATCAGGCTGGCACCACAATCGCGGTCCAGCAGTGTGCTGGTGTAAATGGGGGTTCTATGCGTATGGGGGGCAACTCTGGCCTGAGCTTCCCGCAGAGCATCAATGTCGGGTATTTTCTGAGCCGAGGTCATCTGCAATTCTCCTTTTTCCAAGTCCCCAATGATAACAGCTACACAGCTCAGACCCCCATGCTATCCTGAATGTCCAATAGCCAAAAGATAACAATAATGCTGGAACAACTGGAACAATGGTCGGTGGCATTCGCCGATTTCGTCTGGGGTCTGCCCCTGATTATTCTCCTGCTGGGAGGTGGTCTGTTCTTCGCCCTTTACAGCCGGTTTCTGCCCTACCGCCATTTTGGCCACGCTATCGGCATTGTTCTGGGCAAACACGATACACCGGACCAACCCGGCCA
>JADFVW010000368.1 GCA_015222725.1 Pseudomonadota bacterium
CTTTAAAGGCCTTTGAAATGAACTGCCGCGGCTCTTCGCTCAAGGCTTTAATCTTGCGCAAACTGGCGCCAAGTGCCAGTTCCTGGTCTGTGAGATCATGGCCGAAGGGGTAGGCCGGCAGCATTCCACTCTTCTGGTAAGGCGCCAGAATTTTTTGCAGCCGCTCCGGGGTGTTGTTGCGTGCCTCGGTGGGAATAACATAGTCTTGCGCCAGTTTGTTGTGTTTTTTGGCGAACTCCAGCAGATTGTCCTGGAAACGCGAATCGGCGATGTTGATGAGGCGTTTGATGATCTCCGCATCGCTCTGTCCACGCAGGTCTGCTACGCCGTACTCAGTGACGATCACATCGCGCAAGTGCTTGGGTATCGTGGTGTAACCGTAAAAAGGCACGACATTGGATTGCAAGTGCTTGCCCTGCCCCCGGACACTGCGAATACATAGTATCGAGTGCGCCCCAGGCAGGTCCTGGGCCATTGCCACGAAATTGTACTGACCACCTACCCCGCTGATTACGGTGCCATCTTCCAGGGCGTCGGAGGCCACTGCCCCGTTCAGGGATACTATCATTCCGGTATTGATGAAACGGGCTTTTTGGCGCTGGGCACAGTACAGGTGATAATCCAGCAACAACTGGTTGGTGCGGTTCACACCGGTCATACAGATCTGCTCCTGGCCGGCCGCGTCCAATGTGCGCAGCTTGTCGTAGAAGTCTCTGGGACCGAGGAAAAAACCGCCGTGCAGGATCCGACCATGACGCAGTTCACAGCCGGCTACACTTTGCAGTAGTGCACCGCGCGTGTCCGGATGTTCCAGGTCGTTGGGCACCGATTGCCCATCGATCGTCAATGTATCGGTGTCTATAGCGACATTATCGGGAACAATTCCCCAGTACTGCAGGTCCTGCAATGAGCGCTCGTCGAGGCGAGCGGGAATAAGACCCTGCTGCCGGCCATAATCGTACAAGCGTTCGTCTACACGATTGTCTATTTGCCCATCGTTAATTCCGCGCTGCAGAATGAGGTTATCGTAGACCTTGCGCTTGACGATGTCGTGCTCCATAAGGTGCATCATGCCGTTTACAAACATTTCGGTGGACACGTACAGGCCTTGGTCGAAAGTACCTCCGCGTTCAGTCAGTGGGGTGGTCTGGTGTGTCAACTGGTCAACGATGGTGTTGTAATCGTCATTGTGCTGCTGTCGCACGATGCAGGCATGGGCCACCGCATCGCCGAGGGCGCCGATGCCAATCTGCAAGGTGCCGCCGTCCGGAACCAGGCTGCTGGCGTGCAGGGCCGTGGCGTAATCCTGCAACGGGACAGCCGTGTTGGGCACAGCGAACAGGGTCTTGTTGTACTGTGGGTTGCGCACCACCCAGTCGAAGGCATCCGGGCTCACCTCGGCATCGTGCTCCATAAAGGGCATATCGTCGTGGGTCTGGGCCAGTATCACGAAGGGCCTGTCCTTATCGCGCTCGCTTGCCATCATTTCCAGGGTGATATCCGGATTGCTGGACAAACTAAGCGTCAGCCCATCGGGTGTTTCCCGCGCCGCCACCATTTGCATCATCACATTGACACCAGAGGTGCGCATATCGCGGACGATATGCGTGTAGTTACTGGAAATGTAATTTTGCTGGGCGATGGGTTGATTTTTCATCGAGCCGGCTTTGAAATAAAGTTCACTGACCTGGATATTGTGCGGCAGGCTGCCATCCCGAAATGGCTGAATGAATGCCAGTTCTTCATAGTCTCCGAACAGGCGCTCCATGATCGGTCCGGCCAGGTTGGCTTCGATATGGCTGCCGGGTTTGGGAACTTCCAGGCACAGTGCTGTAACGATATGCAGGGACAGAGAGGAATCGGCTGCCACCCGATGGTAAAAGGCATTCATCAATTGCACAGGTTTGCCCAGTCCCAGGGGAGCGGCAACGACCAGATTGTTGCCCACGGCAGCTATCGTCTTGTCCACACACTCTTCGACTGTCGTCAGGATTTCGCTCATTGGTAAACCTCTGGTTGGTGATTGTGAAATTGAGCTGCCTCGAATGGTACTTGTTTATGGAGACAGTGGTTGCGTCCCGCCGCTTCCGGGAGTTTTTTGCCATGCTCAGTTAGAACCCCATGCCTTTGCAAGGCAAAAAACTCCCGAAAGCAGCTACCTGCGGCAGTATTCAAGAAACAGAAGCAAAAGAAGCAAAAGGGTCAGACTCGATTGATCTATGCCACATTACTTCAACTCGACCAATCGAGTCTGACCCTTTTGGTTCCTTCTATACGCTTGGGTATAGCACTCAGTAGCTGTGCGGTATGTTTGAAGCCACTTAAGGGCGTGGGGTTCCAACCGAAAGTGGCTTCAAACATACCGCGCAGCGGCGGGACTCACGCTACATACCTGACAATAATTAAGTCAATGCTATTCGAATCTACCCCCTTATCCGCTCCTTCCTGGGTAACGGCAGATCTATTACATCATAGATGAAATTTGCCAGCTCGCATTGATCCAGCACAACGATGTCAGCCACTTGCAAGTAGATTCAATGGCTTATAAAAATATCCTCAAAGTATTCGCGGGTAATCCTGAACACCAATGGGCCAAGGAGGACCAGGGCGATGAGGTTGGGGATCGCCATAAAGGCGTTGAGGGTATCGGCGATCAACCACACCATATTGAGTTCAATAACCGTACCTACCGGAATGGCGATCACCCAGGCCACCCTGAACGGCATAATAGCCTTTGTGCCAAACAGGAAGACCACACAGCGTTCTCCATAAAAGGACCAGCCAATCATGGTGGTAAAGGCGAACACGCACAGTCCCAGCGCGACGATGTACTGGCCACCGGGAAAGCCGTTGGCATAGGCCATAGTCGTCAGGCTGGCGCCGCTGACACCACTGGGCCACACGTCCATGATGACAATAACCAGCCCGGTCATGGTGCAAACCACGAGGGTATCGATAAAGGTGCCGAGCATGGCGATCATGCCCTGCTGCACAGGTTGATCGGTGCGGGCCGCCGCGTGGGCGATTGGCGCACTGCCCAGTCCCGCCTCGTTGGAAAAAATACCGCGGGCCACACCAAAGCGCAGGGCGGCCCATACGGTTGCTCCGGCAAAG
Source organism: Pseudomonadota bacterium (assembly GCA_015222725.1). GTDB lineage: Bacteria > Pseudomonadota > Gammaproteobacteria > Pseudomonadales > Halieaceae > JBALVT01. Next base: position 3,115 of record JADFVW010000368.1, read on the forward strand.
CCCCCGGTCGCCGCCACGGGGTTGAAAGCGCTCTCGATAATGGTTACGAAGGCTCC
>JADFVW010000056.1 GCA_015222725.1 Pseudomonadota bacterium
CGCGCAGGCTGACTTCGCGTGTATCGTAATCAATATCGGTTACTTCTGCTTCCATGGATACACCCATAACCCGGGTTGTATCTTCAGCCGGAGCGGCCTCTTCAGCGAATGTCGGAACTGCAACCATCGCAGTCGCCACACAGGCGGCAAAAATTGTACGTAGTGATTTACTTATCATTGTTGTCTCTCTCAAGTTGAGGGGTTTAAGTACGGCGCTATTCTATGCCGGTTTCTTGTCTAGTTCTAGTGTTGTTTGTCGCGGCTCCCTGGCATCTGTTAGCATTCATGTCTAAGCAAATGTTTCTAGCGAGGTTGCGTTGGCAAAGCCGTTAAATGGATTGTTGGTAATTGCACTGGAACAGGCGGTTGCCGCTCCCTATTGCTCCTCACGCCTGGCCGATGCCGGAGCACGGGTTATAAAAATAGAGCGGGAGGAAGGCGATTTCGCCCGGGAGTACGATCATGTGGTGCACGGTGAAAGCGCTTATTTTGTATGGTTGAACCGCGGTAAGGAATCACTTTGTCTCAACATCAAAGCCGACGGTGATCGCCACCTATTACAGACTATGCTGGATAAGGCCGACGTATTTATCCAAAACCTGGCACCGGGGGCCTGTACCAGAGCAGGGTTTGATTCGCGACAATTGCGTGTGCGTAATAAAAAACTGATAACGGTGGATATCTCTGGTTATGGCGAGTCCGGCCCCTACCGGGATATGAAAGCCTACGATTTTCTTGTGCAGTGTGAGTCGGGCCTGGCGGCTATTACCGGTGCCGAGAATGAGCCCAGCCGTGTTGGGGTCTCTGTGTGTGATATTGCCTGCGGCATGTACGCTCATACAGCGGTACTGGAAGCACTTATCGAACGCGGAATTACGGGCCAGGGCAAAGGCATACAGGTCTCCCTGTTTGATTCCATGGCCGACTGGATGACAGTGCCCCTGCTGCACCAACAATATGGCGGGGCCGCGCCGCAACGGGCGGGTTTGAATCACCCCACCATCGCCCCCTACGGTGCCTATACCTGTGGGGATGGAGAGCAGGTGGTGATCTCCATCCAGAATAATCGAGAGTGGTGTAATTTTTGTGAGGCAGTGCTGCAAAAGCCGGAAATGGCGGAGCATCCGCTATTCAGCGATAACGTAATCCGCTGCGAGCACCGCCCGGCACTCAATGCACAGATCGACGAGGTATTTGGTGCACTGGACAGAGCGCAGGTAATTCAACGTTTACAAAAAGCGCAGATCGCCTTTGGCGCGCTCAATTCGGTGGCAGACCTGTGCGATCACCCGCAGCTGCGCCAAATGGAAGTGAACACCCCATCGGGGCCGGTACAATTGGTTTGTCCTCCAGCGCTTTCTGTTGGGGAGGCGGGCGAAGAACCAGGCCAGTTTAATCACGTTCCAGCAGTGGGTGAGCACAGTGATGCCATTCGCCGCGAATTTAGCTAAAGGCCATGTGACTGGCCCTGGGGCTGATGGCTATTAATAGGACCTAAGGAGCTCAGGCATGCAATTACAGAATAAAGTGGCTATCGTGACGGGCGCAGCCCGTGGCCTGGGCCGAGCCTATGCGGAAGCGATGGCGGGCGAGGGTGCGGCTATTGTTGCCTGCGATATTAATGACTGCAGTGACACGGTGGCCGCGATTGATGCCGCCGGGGGCAGGGCGGTTGCAGCGGTGACAGATATTGCCAATATGGCAAGTTGTAATGCTATGGCGGATGTTGCCCTGCAGTCATTCGGAAAAATAAATATTCTGGTTAATAACGCGGCACTCTATGCGGGCTTGAAGGGCGCGCGTTTTGAGAACCTGGAGGAGGTGCAGTGGGACGCGGTCATGAATATCAACATCAAGGGATTATGGCAATCCTGCAAGGCGGTGGTTGAGCCCATGCGTGCAGCCGGGGGCGGTTCAATTATAAATATCGCATCACTGGCCGCTGTTTATGGCATGCCCTATGGTCTGGATTATGTCGCCTCAAAAGCGGCGGTAATTGGTATGACGCGGGGTATGGCCAGGGAGTTGGGTGGTGACAAAATTCGGGTTAACGCTGTCGCGCCTTCGGCCGTCCTGACAGAGGGCACCACTGAATTTTTTGGTGAAAAACTGGAAAAGGCTAAATCTGTCATTGCGTCCGGGCAGGTCATCCAGCGCAATCTCCAACCCGTCGATCTCACCGGCACCATCGTTTATCTCGCCTCCGACAACAGCGCCTTTGTAACCGGGCAGACCCATATGGTCGATGGCGGCTCCTGGTTTCTTTGAGATAAGTCCCTCGGTGTATAGTGTTAATCTTGGGTTCCCAGACAGCAGACAAAGTAGGAGTTATGAGTGGAATTGACAACGATAATCTATGAAAAAAAAGAGGCGATTGCGCATGTGACGCTTAATCGCCCGGAAAAGCTCAATGCCATGAATGAAGTTTTACACCGCGAGCTGGCGGACGTCTGGGCAGATTTCAGGGAGGACTCTTCGCTAAAAGTAGCTATATTGTCCGGCAAGGGGCGCTGTTTTTGTGCTGGCGCGGATTTGTCCGGAGGCACGCCGGAAAACTTTGTCTACGACGGGGCCTTCCCCGATATTTCCCAGACCACTGGCGTTTACAAGCCAATAATTGCCGCCCTCCACAGTCATGTGGTGGGTTACGGCCTGTGGATCGCCCTGGATGCGGACATAAGAATAGCCACGCAAGACACCTCTTTTTGGCTTCCCGAACCCCAGTGGGGCATTGCGACAATCCCCTGCGCCTGGTTCCCAAGAATAATGCCCTGGGCTATTGCCTCAGAGCTGCTCCTGTTAGCGGAGCGAGTAGGGGCGCAGCGCGCCTACGATGTGGGCATGCTAAACAAAATTGTCCCCGAGGATGAATTAATGGCGGAAGCCCAGCGCATGGCGCAACGTATATGTGAGCTGAGCCCGGTAGCGGTGCAGGGCATGAAAGAATCCATGGTAAAAGCCGCCGCCCTGGATTACCCGGCCGTGGATGGCATAACCGCCAGCGTACAGAACCGGGTGATGAACTCCGAGGATAGGAAAGAGGGCAGCAGGGCATTCATAGAGAAGAGGCAGGCACAGTGGTCAACGGATTAGATAAAATACCCAAGCCCGATCAACCCCACTCAAATGAGCCCAGGCGCATTCTTAGCCCCGGAAGACTGCTGCTTATCCTGCTTGTCATCAGTGTTGCGCAGTATGTCAACACGGGCAGTGTTAGCTGGCTGACCGATTCGTTCAGGTGGATTGAGAACACGGTAACAGGGGTAGTTAATAACCCCGGTGCCAGTCTCGAAAAAGCTGGTGAGGCCATCGACGATATCGCAAGGCAGGCCGGGGCTAAGGTGCCCGGCACAAAGCCACCGACTTATAAAAATAACGAGGCGGATATCTCCTGGTCAGCACCGGCCTATGACTTATCCGGCAAGGTGGTAAAGATAGCCGATGGTGACACACTCACTATCATCGATGCAGACCGGGTTAAGCACAAGATACGGCTATATGGCATCGATACGCCAGAGTACGACCAGGCCCATTACGCAGCGGCAAAGAGTGCACTGTCGCTATTGGTATCCAATAAGGCTGTTGGTATCGATGTAAAAGACACAGACAGCTACGGACGAACAGTAGGTGTTGTGTACATTGACGGCCGCAACGTTAACCTGCAGATGGTTAAGTCTGGACACGCCTGGTGGTACAAGCGGTATGCTGGACTTAATCAAGCTCTCAGAGAGGCCGAGGAACATGCCCGCGCGCATCAACTGGGTCTGTGGGCAGACACGGACCCTATCGCCCCTTGGGATTGGCGGCGACAGCGGCGGTAAAGCCCGGGATCTTGTTGTGTTGCATCTTCGGCCCAAAGTACATTGTACTGTTATCCAGTGACAGCCTGCTTTATGGGATTTACTGATATGAAAACGAATAAATTGAAAGCACAGAATTGTTTAAACCGGCGTTTGGGGCAGTCGGAACATATCTATTGGTTACTGGACCAGCTTTATTGTCTAAATTTTGTGGCCTTTGCGGAAATCGAAGGCAAGCTGAGTGAGAAAGCTTTACAAAGGGCGTTGGAGGTTCTTCAGCTGGAGAATCCCACATTGAGAACCCAAATTATAATTGATGGGGCTGGGCGGCCCTGTTTTAAATCTGTGTCAGCAGCTGAGCAGCCGTTAAAATTAGAGCTAAGGGAGTTGCGCAACTGGCGACGGGCTATTGAGTCTCAATTGGGATCGCCCTTTGAGCAAGGACAAGCCCCGTTAGCCCGTTTTTTGTGGTTTCGGGGCAAAGGGAAAAAGTCTGTTGTTGCTATGGTCTTCCACCACTCAATAGCCGACGGTCGATCCGGGGTATATGCTTTATTTGATGTGCTGCGCCGCGCCGCAGGACAGAAGCAATCGGTTCAAGCAAAAAATGCTCAGCCATCGTCTCAGCAGCTGGATTTGATTAAGGACAAAGGGCTTGTTGGGGCGAAATTAAAGGAGCTTAAGTTTTGGCTGACAAAAGGAAAGGAGTCATTGAAGTTTCGTGAACAGTTGCCCGGTTATAACATGACACCGGGGAGCACGAGAGAGATTAAAATAGTACCCTTTTCAATACCGCCCAAGACAAGCAAGGCTCTTCTTGCATCATGCCGGGATAATGGCACGACAGTGCATGGTGCTTTGGGGGCCGCACTTCTCTTTGCTATTGCCGATGAATTTGAAGAAAGCGAATCCCGTTATCTCGGCTTGAACTCACTTGTTGATTTACGTGGCGAGTTGAAAGGAGGTCTGACGGAGGGGGATCTTGGCTTGTACATATCCACTGTGACCACGAATCACCTGATGGATGCGCAACCGGATTTCTGGCGATTGGCGAGAGAGATTCCCAAGCAACTCAAGGAAGTAATGAACAGTGGTGATGCAAACCTCATTAACAGCGTCTACCCGGAAACACCGCTGTATACACCAAATAAGAGTGGCGCAAAGCGGTTGCAAAAAGTTGTAGCAATGGCACCAGCATCATCAATGCTGACGAACATAGGCAAGGTCGATGTAACGCCACTAGGTAAGGGTTTGTGTATAAAGAATGTGTCCTTTGCGGTTTCACCACCGGCTCAGCATCCCATATGCATGACTACAGCAAGTTATGACGGTCAAATATGTACCAATATCCTGTACGATCAGTGCAAACTAAAGGCAACCCAGATCAAAAGGATTACTGCAAACATTCTCAGTCGATTGCTGCACGAAGCAGGCGAATAAATTGACGCTTGGAGAGATGGCTTAGAGCGATTCGATATAGCGTTCTATGCGATCAAAGGCCTTGCTCATTATATGCACGGGGTGGGTAAGAGATAATCGTACAAAGTGACGACTCAACTCGCCAAAAGCCTCACCGGGAAGTACCGATACACCACCGTGTTCCAGCAAGCCCGCAGCAAACGCCAGCCCGTCGGGCTCCACCTGTTCAACGTTCATCATAATAAACATACCCGCCTCGGGGGTGTTTGCGCTTAAATCCGGAATGTCATTGATACGCTCAAGGGCATAATTTCTGCGCACACGGTACTCATCGGCGATGGCTCGCGTGTATTCCTCGTCATTATTCAGGGCAAAGGCTGCAGCATCCTGCACAAACTGGCAGCATCCAAAAACCGTGCCGGAGCCGAAATCGAGGATACGCCTGGCGGTGTCCGCTGAGGAAACCGTCCAGCCCATACGCCAGCCGGTCATGGCGTGGGATTTTGACAGGGCATCTACCACCACAACATTCTCCAGGGTCTCTGCCGCGTTAAGCAGGGAGATATGGCGCTGACCAAAAGTGATCATGGAGTACACTTCGTCGCAGATAATCCACGCTTCGTGCTCCAGGCAGAATGCCGCCAGCTCGCGCAACTGCTTCTCGGAAATCATATTGCCGCCGGGGTTGCCCGGGGTATTGATAAACAGCACCCGGGTATTGTCTGTAAAAGCCGCTTTTACAGCCTCTACATCCAGTGTGAAATTATTTGCAGTATCCAGGGGAACATTGATTACATTAGCCCCGATTGCACCCAGTAGACCCTGATAGCCCACATACATAGGGGAGGGGATAACGATGTCGTCACCCTCATTCAGAAAGCAGGAAAGTGTCGTGTAGATGGCATTGGTGCCACCGGGGTGTACCACAATCTGGTCGATATTGGTGACTTTGCCACTGGCACCGGTCTCTATGTCGGCGATGGCTTGGCGCAGCTCGACTTCTCCAGCTCCCGGTGAGTAGTGGGTGCGCCCGGCTTTCAAGCTTGCCACTGCGTGATCCACGATAAAATCGAGGGTCGGCAGGTCCGGGTCACCGATAGAAAAGAGGATGATATCTTCACCGGCGGCCTGCAGGGCAGAGGCCTTATCATGCACACCCCAGAGGGTGGAAGTGTCTACGGCCATACGGTCGCTGGCGCGGCTAAATTTCATAACTTGTTGGCTCTGGTTTGGGCTATCGAATGGGTTGGGGATTCTACCACTCTCCCATGGCGTGAGATAGACGCTCTGCGGCAGCGAGACGCTGTATGCTCGTTCTAGGAGAATTTCCCGGGGTTTAGAATATTTTTTTTGGAGGGCGGTATATCGAAATGGATGACAGCGCCCGGGAAGGCGGCCATATGACGGATGGAGTCTAACCCTGGCTTTTGCGGGTTTACTGGTAATCAGGTTTTGGACATAAAAAAATCCCCAGCACCGGTGGGTGCTGAAGACTGATATTGCCCGCTGGCTTACTGATCGATAATCAGCTGACCTGCATCCAGCATGTTCTGGATAACAGCCGCGAGTTCATCGCCACCTACAAGATTCACATCTTCCAGGGTGATGATCTGATCGACTTTGCTTGCATCGCCCGGGCCGCCCCGGAAGTCTCCACCAGTACTTACTTCGATAACAGTGTTTGCACCGTCGAAGGTGACATTGAGGTATGAGGTCAGATCTGCGTCTTGGGCCTCTTCTCCCTGCAACAAGTCCTTCAGGTTGAGCGCATCGCTTGCAGTATCAAAACTGATAACAGTATCACCTGTGTCCTGGTTGTCAGCCAGGGTCCAAACAAACTCGTCGGCACCGTCGGTTGCCAGTAACTGGTCCACTGCCTCTGTCGCAATTTGGATGGCGGGTCCCTCTGCAGCAGTCTCTTCCCCGGCTAAGACCGGTTCGGCTGGAGCTTCGGCAAGCGGCTGCTCCTGAACAACTGGTGCTGCCAGGTTCAAAGCCGGTGGATTCGGGTCTGCATCCAGGTTGATTGTAATTCCATCGGGAATATCGATGCTATCACCATCGGAGTCTGTGAGAGCCAGGTTAAAGTCGAAGGAGGCGGGTCCAGCCGTGCTGGGGAATAATGCGCCGAAGTCGCCCAGTTTGAAGGTCGAGCCGCTGAGATATTGGTATTCGACGCTGTCAAATAACGGAGTTGCCCCATCGCCCACAATGATACCGATTGTTGCACCTTGTACGATTCCAGCGATATTCACTGTGCCATCACCGTTGAATTTCACCGTATACTGGTTGGCTCCTACCGTTACCTGAATGCCAGCAGTAGCTCCATCTTCGTCGGCTGTCGAGCCGGTGACCTCCGTAGGTGCAACTGCAGTCGGATCAGTAATGACTACTGTAGATATTGCCTGTCCGCCCGTGCTGTTATAGATGAGTTGATCGCCGGTAGCAGCATCAGCATCTCCCTCTGGGCTATCCCAGGCAGAAATATTAATTTCCGTTGTGCCAACGAGCTTCGAGAACGTGGCCTCGGCACCATTAACCATCTGGTGTGCAGTGCCGGATGTATCCCTTTCGAAAACATGATCCTGGTTTAGTGGGTTAATATAACCGTCACCACCCGCAGTCGCACTGGGATCTCCACTGATACCCAGCAAAAAGTCGACGCGTATCGCTTCATTGGCGCCTACACTTTGCCCGTCACCCATGCCCACGGTGTTAGCGGACTCGTTGATCGAGCCACTGAATACTCCGCCATCTATTGGAGTTAACAAAATATCCGGAGCGGTGGTGTTCGTGTTGAAATACCCATAGGGATCATTACCGCCCATAAAGTCATAGCCTGCATCGGCAGAGCTGAACGAGACTTCACCTCTGATTGCCTGATGTAACTCAAAATCGTAGGTATCTGTGGCTGTTCCAAAAGAGCCATCAGGATTCAAGGTCAGTGTAAATACCAAACTTGGTGAGCTTGCCAAATCTCCTACAACTCCTCCAAAACCAGAGGTGGTTGAGCCGTATAGGGTATTCCCGTCAACGTAAAGGTAAACGTTCAGTGCGGGATCTCCTGGATTTACACCTTCAACCTGTAGTGCATCTCCACCTTTGTTAAAGGCCTGATCTCCATTTGCAATATCAAAGGAGAGTATACCCACCTGGTCGGCGCCGACGTTATTGTCGATATTTGTGTCACTATCGAGTGCTACGCCCGTTTGGATAGTACCTGCAGCGTTGATGAGTGTAGTTGTAGCTGGTGCTATTAACTGTGGTACATCATCGACAATCTGTACGGACAAGGTATCGCTGGCTGTGCCGGTATCGGTGTCGGTCAGGACAACAGCAAAATCTTCAAACAGCGC
>JADFVW010000057.1 GCA_015222725.1 Pseudomonadota bacterium
ACATGGCCAATCATTTGCGCCAGCGAGGGTGAATGCGTTTCCTGCTCCCGGCGTGGCACGTTGGTGACATTGCCGCTGACACCGATAACCAACACACGATCTGCACCCATGCGTATCACTGGGCTTATCGGGGCAAGTTGGCGCAATGCACCATCGCCGAAATATTCCCGGCTAATTTTTTCGGGCGGTAAAACAAGGGGAATCGCCGAGGAGCCCAGAATATGGCCGACTTCCAAGCGAGTGGGAACGCCCACTCTTCGTCCCTGCCGCCACTTTTCTATTCCAGGCCGGCCCTGGAAAAAGGTCACACTTTCCCCTGACATATAACCAGTAGCAGAGACACCAACCGCATCCAGGTAGCCCTTATCAATACGCTTTTGAATATTCTTGAATTGAATGGATTGATTTAACAGCTCTCGCAAGGGATCGTTGTTCAGGAGAGATAGTGGGCGGCGGCGACCTATGCCCTGGTTGAACATTGAGACCAAAAGACGTCCGGGACCGCTGAGTAAATCCCAGGTGCCCGCCCTATACACGTTGTCCACGTGTAATGAGCTCCAGATCTTTTCTACTTTCTTCACGGCCAGACGAAAATTGTTGGCCGATGCGGCCAGTGCAACTGCATTGATGGCACCCGCAGACGTGCCACTGATGATGGAAAACGGGTTGCGTGTGTTCTTCGCGTGCAAATCTGCAATCGCCTTGAGAACACCAACCTGGTAGGCACCCCTGGCGCCACCTCCGGAAAGAACAAGTGCTGGTTTCATTCTGGTTTTTATCAGCGCTCAATCGACAAACAGGTGCCCCAGTATAGTCCAGCACTATTGGAATATCAGCAAGTACAGGTTTTCACCCGGGATATTGAACCCTTCCCGGGCGTTAATGCCCCTCAACCAAATCCCGATACGCACACCAGGTCGCATGCCCCAACAGCGGAAAAATCACCACCATCGCCAGTAAACCCGTGGCGAAACCCACCATAACCAAACCGCATATCAACCCGGCCCAGACCACCATGGCGACAAAATTGAGCCGGACAACTCGCAGGCTCATACGGATGGCACTTTTCGCATCCACATGGCGCTCTATAATCATCGGAACAGTCACCACCGAGAATGCAAACACGATGACAGCGAGGCTAGCCAGAGTCAGTCCGTAGACAAAAATCTGGACCTCGGACAGGTGCCGCAGTACGTCTCCGCCAACCGTGGCGGTTACACTGGGGGAGAATGACCCCGACTGCAGGTACAGCAGCCCTGCAGCGCCCACAAACCAGGTCAGCGCCATCACCCCCAGCACCTCAGCGAAGGGCAGCAGATTCCTGCGGTTTACCCGCAGTGCCAACAGGGAACTCTGGAAATTGCTCTCCTCGCCGTGATCACGCGCCCGCGACAACTCGCACAAACCCGCCGTGACTATAGGGCCGATAAACAGGAAAGCGACTACCGCGCACGCCACGTAGATGGGGTTACGGTCATAGGCAAGGATCAAAGCCCCCATACCGGACGCCAGAGCACCGTAGGCCAGGCTTGCACCACGATGGTGCAGCAGGTCGTCCCAGCCCTGGGCCAGCCAGATAAACGGTCGTGTGAGCGGCACCTGATGTACCGGGTACATTTCGAGGGAACTGGTAGCAGCAGACATTCTAAACCTCCTCGCGAAATCAATCGCGTTATCGTCTAAGAAATTAGACGGAGGTCGAGGCAAGGCGGACGCCTCGCAGTAGACGAGTTACGGCGCGTTGTGGCGCCCGGGTGTCTCGGCCAAACCGTGCTTCATATATTCTGGGCAAGAAAGACGACTAATGAGAAGGTGAGCCGTCGCTAACCGTATAGTCGGTATGCAGCCACCACTGGGCACTGTAGCCCTGGTCTTTTTCCTGCCTTCTATCTGTGACCTTGCGGCGGCACAGGTGCCAACCAGCGGCCCGGCGGCCATGACGGCGCTCCGGCTTTGTTCGTCGATCATTGAAAATGTGTTCCGCCATAGCGCTATTCGACTGAGTGTACTGGGTACTACTAAGAGTAGCACAAGACCAGTAAAGTTCCCGTTAACCGGAAACCGCCAGCAGGGACCAATCAGACTTACGACGCCCCCTAAGGCCCCTGCGGTCGGGCTTCTCTTCCTCTGCATGCCTGGACAGCATTCGCCTGTCGACACTGCCGCGTCTGTCAGCGTGGTGTACATAGCGACAGCCACATGCGTCAGCGGAACATTGTTGCAGGGGAATATCCGGGGCTTCATCAACCAGAAATCGCCGCCCAGCCATCCCCGCCATCTCGGAACAGGACTCAACATCGCAGGCCAGTGAGATGGCGCGATAAGGGTCTAAAGCGGCGTGTTTCTTTATTCTGGTTTTAAGGCGAACGCGTGTCCAAGGGTGGAGTAATATAGCCACAGCCGCGATATACAGAAAGACGATCAGTGCTATATTCATTGCTTCCCGACCCCTTTCACACAGCGGTTCTTTTTAGGATGACTGTCATATTAATACACAGAAATGCCACATGCCAATAGACGACAGCAAGTTTACCCATATCGTTGGCATGTATAAATGCGGTACATCATGGTTATCGCATATTTTGGCCGCCCATCCGGCGATTATTTCCTGGCGCGTGTTCGATATTATTCGCGCCACACACACGCAATTGCATCACCCTCTTTTGAATAGAGCCGCCTACAGAGTTGCGCGGGGGTGAGGCCCCACAACTTAGCCTCGAGCGATTTAGCAATGTGCTGGGGACGGTCAACTCCCACCGCAAGGATTTGGTCAACTTTCTCGATGCCATCAAAGACTCACAAGACACAACGCAGGTAACCCACTACTTCCTTGAATTTCTTCAGCAACAATGTAAGCCCGGCACCCCCATAGTGTTGAAAGCGGCAGACCAGTTAATATCCCTGCAACAATTACAGCAGTACTCACCCCACTCCAGAAAAATAGCCATTATTCGGGATGGCCGGGACGCGGCAATTTCAGCCATACATTATCGCAAACTAATGCAGAAACGGGATGCTCCCTGGGCCCAAAAAGAAGAGGCCTACCTGGGGCAGGTCAGAGGCTGGGCCACACGCGCAAGAATGCTGGCAAACTGGGCTGAGAAAAACGGCATCACTATTTTGCGCTATGAGGATTTGCACCGGGATTTTTTTGGGGGTTGTGGGAGGTTGTTTGAGTTGATG
>JADFVW010000058.1 GCA_015222725.1 Pseudomonadota bacterium
CCTGGCCATTTTCGAATTTGAAGAACCAGGCCTTGTCTCTGTCCTGCTGGCACAAGATCACCCTGGCATAAATTGTATTATCCGGGTGGTCCGAGGGCTTTTCCTCAAACTTGTATCCACCCATGTACTCATCCATTTCAGCCTTACTGGCTGGCGCCTCGGTCGAAGTAGCCACCGCAGAAACTGGAGCAGCAGCTGCAGTAGCAGCCGGTGCTGTCTGTGGCGGTGCGCTGGCAGCCGGCGCGCCGGGTTCCTCTCCCAGTACTCGCTTGCCAAGGGATTCATAGCAATTAATGCGGGCATCACGCTCTACAATTCTCGCGCAAGTTTTCAACTCTTCTACCACACCCGGTGCCGCAGATGCTGACAAAGGCATGGAAAGAAGACTGGAAGCTGCCAGTAGATACAGGTAAGCGAAACGTGAATTCATATAGATTATCCTCGAACATAGTGTCTGGCCGTTAGTATACCAGCCAAAGCAAGGTCCGCGGGCGTATCAATCTCCCTGTGAATACCGGCCCCCCCACAATCCATGCATCGGTTGTCAGGGCCTCCATGGCAGCTCCAAATCCAATTGGTTGGCGGCGCAAAATTCCACCAACGACTGTTCCAGCCCCGCCGGCAATATCAACTGGAACACAAGTTTCTCTCCGTAAGCCACCGAAGCCATTTCTCCCTCCACGGTGGTCAGCCAGTGTCGCAGCCTTTGCTCTTGGCTGAAGCCTCCCTGCACCCGGTATTCCTGTAGTTCTCGTTTGAGCTGTGAAGGCGTCAGTTCCAGAGCCTGTTGGGTGGCGCTACCATAGGCTCTCACCAGCCCTCCCGCCCCCAGCTTAATACCGCCAAAATAGCGACTTACCACGACCAGTACATCGCCCAGCGCACCTGGATTCTACGGGCACAACACGAGCGATAAAGCGGCTCTTTTTGACTGTGTATTCTGACTCACAGGTCGAACTGGCATTCCGATATGGCATGGTCTAGGCCGAACTGCTTTGTGATTCATTATCAGCCCAATGCTGGTCCAGCAATCGACCAATAGTATTGGGTACAAGCAAATGGGCCGCATACCAGGTATGCAGGCATCGAATTCGCCCAAAATCGGCAATACCACCAATTCCACGCTGTTGTAAAACCTCATAGTAATTAGCCAAACGCAACTGTTCCTCTACAACCGACGTCATATATCCATTGCGCAGTTCGATATGAGAGCGGTGATCACCGATCATTTGACGCTGCAAACCTGCGTCGCCATCGACCTGTTGCTGAAAGCGATGTATCAAGCCCCCGGCCTCATCGCAGTCAATGCGGTAGACAATCTCCGGGTCTATTAGCCAGAACAGGTTGGGAAATGGTTTTTCATCCACCAGAGAAGAAACGCGTATTACTATCGGCGCACCATCGGCGCCATAAACGGCAACACCCTCCAGGCCGCGGGGCTCTCTACCCAGGCGACGGGCGATTTGCACTCTCACTTCTGGGGATACACTGTCATTGGCTTGATTTGGCATCCGGGGAGTTTACCCGCTGATAGCCACATTTGACATCTGCAGTGGCGATCTTTAAAGTGCGCGCCTGTACCAGGTGCCTGCTACCGGAAGTATTTGCTTCGGGTTTGGTGGGTTAAATGGGAAGTGTGGTAAACCCGTTCATTGCGATCGGCCCAAACCACCGCTGCCCCCGCAACGGTAATGTAGCATTGCTACCAGCCCGACACCTGCCTGGACAAACTTTAAACCAGTGGAGCGGAGGGCTTCATTAAAGGCTATCTGGTGCCCCGAGCACTACATCTCCTTCTGTACCCTCCCTCATTAGCCCCCTTTTGGCGTGAGGAATATCATGAAAAAATTTACAAAGATTTTAACCCGGCAACCACTCGTTACGGCCTGTACCCTGGCGAGCGTCTGTGCTGTTTCTATACCTTCGTTTGCGAACGACAAACTTGAAGAAATCATTATCACTTCATCCAGAGTTGAAATGCCGCTGAGAGAAATAGGCACTTCTGTGTCGATTATCACCGAGCAGGAGATTCAGGATCGGGGCTATAACTCCCTGGCCGATGTATTGCGCACTCAACCCTCGGTGTCGGTGAGCAATTCCGGCGGAGCCGGCAAGGCAACGGCCCTGCGTATTCGGGGCGAAGCGGGGCACCGCACCTTGGTGTTACTGGACGGAATCGATATTTCTGACAGTTCAGGTACTCAGGTATCGCCGCGCTGGGAGCATTTACAGAGCGCCGGAATTGAGCGCGTAGAAATCCTGCGCGGACCCCAGGGACTCATGTATGGCGCAGACGCCGGGGGTATTGTAAACATCCAAAGCCGCACATCGCAGTCGGGATTATCCGGTGACTTGAGTGCACAGGGGGGGCGCTATGGAACCCAGCAGTACTCCGGATCTCTGGGTGGCGGAGTCGATACCGCAGATTTCAATATTTTTGCGTCGGACTACCAGACCGATGGCTTCAACTCCCGCACAAGCGACACGGTTTTACAGGACGACGATGGCTACGAGAATACGACGGTGCACGGCCGTTTTGGCTGGAGCCCCAGCAAAGACCTGCGATTCGAGCTGATAGCCCACGACATAGATGCAGACAACGAGTACGACGGTTGCTTCAGCAGCACCACATTCGCGCCTGTAGACGACTGTAGCGACACATTTGGCCAAACCAGCTATCGCGCCACCGCTGAGATTAGCACCGGGTCCTTTAGTCACAAGTTGGCGTATACCGATTCGAGTACCGAACGGGAGTTCTTCTCGGAGGGCCAGAGCAGTTTTGCCGCCGATGGAGGCCTAGAACGCGTGGAGTATCTTGGTACCTGGGCAGGCGACGATGCACTGCAGTTGGTATACGGCGTCGATTATGAAACAGAATCCATTGATGATGGCAGCTTTGATACCGACCGGGACCAAATTGGCTACTACGCAGAGTACCAGGGCAAGTTCAGTGAGCAATTCTTTGTCACCGCCGGTGTTCGATACGATGACAATGACGATTTTGATGCTTACACGTCCTGGCGAGCCAGTGCCGCCTACCTGTTAAATATTTCCGGCGGTGAGATCAAGTTCAAGGGAACCTACGGCACTGGCTTCCGCGCCCCCAGTCTATATGAAATCTCCTACAATAACGGGCCTTTTGCCACGCCGCCCGCATCGGATACCGACCTGGTAGAAGAAACCAGCGAGGGCTTTGATCTGGGGCTGGCCTACTACGGTGACAGCGGAATACTCCTCGAGGCAGTTTACTTTGACCAGAAAATTGATGAGCTGATCGATTTTGACCTGACTAGCTTTTCCGGGTATTTGCAGTTTAAGGGAGAGTCCACTTCCAAAGGTGTCGAACTGGTCGCCG
>JADFVW010000369.1 GCA_015222725.1 Pseudomonadota bacterium
AAAAAGATCCATGGCATTGTCGATAAGAACACCCGTGGCCACCCCCAAATCATCACGAATAATCTGCCCACCTACGGGGTCAGGCGTGTCATCGTTGATACCCGCTAACGCGAGCACCGCGCTATTCACCCACATGGCATGACCGTCAACCCGTTCCAGAGCGATGAATTTACCGGCAGGCATCGCGTCCAGGGTTTTGCGGCTGGGAAACTCCTTTACCGGCCAAAGCACCTGGTTCCAGCCTCGGCCATAAAGCCATTTGTCTTCGGGAGATATCGCGATGGAATCCCGGGTGCGCTGCACGGCCTCGGCCTCGCTAGCGCTGCCCACCAGATCGACCACACTCAGGGCTCGACCCAGGTCGAGAATATGGCCGTGGGCATCAATAAGCCCCGGCAACAAGGTTGCACCCTTGCCATCAATGCGGTCAGAGGCAACACTGGCGGTAGCCTCTTTACTGTCGCTATATAAATGAGTGACCCGCCCCTTGTCATATTCCATCGCCAAAAAACTGACTCTTTTGCCGTGGTCCATGGTGTAGCCATGTACGTTGTAGACCAGCGTGGCGGCATAGGCTGGGAAACCGAGCCCCAGGGCTATTACCAGACAGAAAATAGTTCTCACTTTTTATAACTCCATATATTGTTTTGCAATTACCGTTGCCTCGTCCACATCGTACAGACGAAGTCCCATTTCAGCAAAGCGGTGTAACTGCTCTACAGTTGGAAAGCTATAGTAATCTCCTCCTTTGGACTGAGGTCTATGGGCAACGGCCTCCCCGGCGGAAATTTTCTGAACGCAGGCCAACATCAGCGCTACGCCGGAAGGATACAACTGCAGCACGTTCCAGAGATAGGAGTGGTCCGTTTTCAAAGCCACACGGGTATCAGCGATAATATCTCCCGTATCTATTCCGGGATCGCAGATATAATGCAAGGTCGTTCCGATTTCACTCTCACCATTTAGCATTGCATAAAACGTTGCCATTACACCGCGATATTCCGGCAACAAACCGGAGTGCAAATTTAGAACGCCGAGAGAAGGAATGGCTATTGCGTCATCCTTTAGAATGCCACCATAACGAATGCTCAGTACTAAATCGGGCGCTGTGGCTGCCAGGCTCTGCAAACCCTCTTCACTGTTTATTTTGTTGAGCACCTGAATCGGTGGCGTGTCCGTAATTCGTGCCAGCCGGTCAAAACTGTGTAGTCGGGCATCGGTGGAAGAGTCCTGTAACGCTGGAAATAACAGCTCATTAAACAGCGTTTGCTCAAAGAACTTTAGCTGCTGTAACTCAAGGGGGGCTACCGCACTGCCGCCAACCCGGCTGGAAAGAAAAACACGGACCTTGTGTGCTTGCGCCAGCGCGGGAAGCAGCAAATTTAAAGCAATATTACTGGCCAGATCGCGGTTGGCAAGTACCGTAATATTCATAGACCGCAGACTAGCGCAGTTGAACGGAGGGGAAATAGCTCCTGCACTCGGCCAACACTTCCTCCGCCTTCGCCGTGTTCCCCAGCTGCCTGTGAGATTGCACAGCTAAATTGCAGGCACCCTTTTGCCAGGGTATTTGCTGCAGCACTCGCCCGGCCTGCACCGCGGCAGTAGCCGCATCGCCGCGAAAGGAACTCAATTTCGCGGCGGAGAGCATACGGTAAGGTGAGGCAATCGAAGGCCTCCCCTGCTCGGGAAGCCGTACAGACTTACGTGCAAGGAGAAAAGATACTGAGTCCTGATAGACTACCTGCCATCGACCACTGGCCATCAGTGTCTGAAACTTCTCCACGCCCCCTAGGTAGTAGGGCCAGAGAAAATAATCTGCCTTGGTGGATTCCACTATATCCAACCACCCGGGCTTACCACTAAGAACAGACACATACTGATTGTAGGGCTCTTCGTCGTACACCGTGTTAGCCCTGCCATCGATAAACACTTTCAATTTTCCATCGGTTCGCCAGTGGAGATAGCCACCCCAGTTATACAGCGCGAAGACATTTCCCTGAATATCGTTGGCCTCTACATAATTGAGCATATCTCGTGGATAGGTGTACTCTGCAGTGAGGTAGTGATAAGCGGGACCCGCGCTCAAAGGATAGGGCAACAAGCGGAAAATAGCGTAAGCAAAGGCAAGCAGGACTAGAATAAGGTTTAGTTTCTCTGCTTTCAATTTCTGCAACGCCAGGCCAATGAGAGGCGCCGACATAAGCGCCCATGAAATGGCGAACAAGGTAATAAAACGCCGACTGGTTAACGACATCATTACAGTGAGAGCACACAGTGCCAGCCCCTCCCAGGGTACACCCGTACTCCTTCGCACCGCAGGAACCGCATAGGCCAGGGCGATTGGAGCAGCGGAGCCCAGCACCCAAACAAATAAAGGCGACCGAATACCACCGGGTCGAAATGGCGGCAGCCATTCGGCCAGCTGACGATAGGGAGAACTGGAATCCAGGGCGTAGGTGAGTGGCAGTAAAAAACTGTTGATACCATCCGGGTTCACCAGACAGGCCAGGGTACAGACAAAGACAATTTTTGCGGGCCCAACCAGAGCTGCGATGCGCAGATCCCGCCAGGGAAATACCAGTATAGACAGCGCCATCAGGCCAAAAATAAAACCGCCGTGCACGTTTACCCAAACCACAAATAATAAGATCAACTTCCACAATTCCGCCGTGCGATTTAGCAGCAAATAAATCAAGATGCTGAACAGAAGAAGGCTATAGAGGTGAGGGCGAATATCGATAAAGGGAGCTGCTACCGCTGCCGCCAGACCCGCGCAGATAAATGCAGCCGCGGGCTGATTTGTGTCTCGCCCCAACGCGGCTTGCAACACCAGATAGGTCGACACGATAACCAACCATTTCCAATAGACCAGAGACTCCAGCCCCCACAAGGACACCCAGCCATAGTAGAGTAAATCAGTGAGCCACTCGTGGTTCATCCACGTGGCACCGGCAGCAGTAAATGACCAGCTATCAAATAACCACAAAGTACTGTTCTGCACGACCTCCCTGCCGGCAGCAATATGCCACCACAGATCCGAACCCTGCATTTCGGTATAGCCGAACGAGAGGTATAACAGCACAGCTACCAAAAACCACGGAAGGTTCTTCGCCTGTAGTGTTCTGGTCACGGTCGTCACTAGAGATTAATCCGGCTTTCTGCCTCGGCGGCGGCCCTGCTGCGAGCAGGGTGATAACCTTTCACAAAGTAAAGGGCACGGGATTTTGACTCGTTATAAGTCCTGGCCAGATACTCGCCTATAATGCCCAGGCAGATTAATTGCACACCACCCAGGAATAAAACCACCAGCATGAGTGATGGATATCCAGGCACCGGATTTCCCAAAAATAGTGTGCGCACCAGAAAATACAGCCCATAGAGAAATGCCGCAGTGGATGTGAGAACACCCAGATAGGTAGACATTTTCAGGGGCACATCAGAAAAAGAGGTAATCCCCTCCAGGGCAAAATTCCACAACCGCCAGTAGTTCCATTTTGTTTCTCCCGCGGCTCTAGGCTGGCGTAAATAGGGGACTTCTTTTTGTGGGAAGCCCACCCAGGCATAAAGCCCCTTCATATAGCGGTGTGTTTCACGCATCGACACCAGCGCGTCCAGGGCCCGACGGCTTATCAGCCTGAAATCGCCTGCGTCCCTGGGGATCTCCACATCACTCAGGCGATTAATGACGCGGTAAAACCATTTTGCCGTGGTGATTTTCAACCAGGACTCCCCTTCCCGGTCGGTTCGACTGCCATAAACAATATCGTAACCGTTGCGCCATTCACGCAGGAATTCATCTATCAACTCAGGGGGGTCCTGCAGGTCTGCGTCAATGATGATGACAGCATCGCCATTGGCATGATCCAGGCCGGCAGACAGGGCCACTTCTTTACCGAAATTACGGCTCAGCTCGATAATAGCCAATGCCGGGTCTTCCTCCCGCAACCGATTTAGCAAGGTAACGGTATCATCCGTACTACCATCATCAACGTAGATAATTTCATAGCCCATACCGGTGGCGGACATAACGTCGCTTAGGCGTCGGTGAAATTCACCAAGAACGGAAAACTCGTTGTACGCTGGCACTACAACTGACAGAAGTTCTGACACACTAATACCCATTTTGGATTGTTTTACGCTTCATCCCGAAACACCCACAGCGAGGACAGGCTGTAGTTCCATACGATGATTACAGCCATGGCAACAGTTTGAATCAACAGGTAGTTTAACTGCAGCATCGACACACCGACGTACATGATTAAGCCATTGATAAGAAAACCGCAGCCCGTCATCACAAGATAACGCTTCAGCGCTGTAGTATGCGGGCTTGCTGCGGCAAATGTCCAACTGTAGTGCATCAGGTAATTAGCCACTATTACCACCACATAGGCTGCGCTGCTACACAGAACCACATTCAGGTTCAGCAGTTCCACACCTGTGTATAGCAAACCATAATAGAGCGCTGCAGTCGCAATGCCGACAAGGGGAAATCGAAATGAGCGCTGTATTAAACTCATAACACTAAGCCTGCTTGGTCAGGATGTAATATTGGGTCCACAATAAACCCGACAAAAAGGAGCCCTGTAGCTTCATTTCGCACCACTGCAGAAAATTCCGACCCCGCTCCCCGAGAAACTCGGCAACCAGCGGGAGATAGAAGCCCGATTTATGCCGCTTGGTAATTTTCAGACCTGCCGCCTCAATTTGTGCCATGAGCCCCGCTTCGGTTAGAAGATTAATATGCCCGGTTTCGATAATTGGTTCGCGGTATATCAGCCTCACCAGATGGATAACACCTGGTAAAAAGGCAATCTTGGCGAACACTTCTAATGGGCTGTATCGCTGAGGCGTCGATAAGATCAGAACTCCCCCCGGTGCCAATATCTTTCGCAAGCCACACAACGCTGCATCTGAGTCGGCGATGTGCTCAATCACTTCGGTGCACAGAATCAGCCCGAAGCTATCGACAGGCAATGCGGTGGCAGTAATATCGTCCTTAATACAGCTCAAGCCCGGCATCGAACCCATCCGTTTTCTAGCCTGATCCAGGTACGCTTCTTCTATATCTGCGGCGACAACTTCACCCGCGACAGCGGCCAGGACAGGTAAATACCCACCCGCGCCGGGGCCAACCTCTAGCGCCCTGGGAACACTCTCCCCGCCCGCGAGTTTGATGTTATCAACAATCCAGTCGCGCCGGGTGCAGTGCAGCCAACGTCGAGTGGGATTGCGGGAGGTATACAGGGTTTCCTGCAAGTCGACCAGTTGCTCATCCGTGGGCATAACTACTCAACTATCCTGTATATTTTTATGTCACCAACAAACATCTGGAACGTTCCATAGAGCCATTTATGTATCACAAGTTCAGGCATAAAGTTTTGAATATCTATAGCACGTTCCAACTTCAAATTGGGATGATTCCCCGCCAGCGTCTGGCGGTAGAACTCAATATATTCGGGCTTGGTCTTGATGAGCCTCTCCGGAATGCTTATTACCGGGCCATTCAGCTCGTTTGCAAAGGCCGTGTCGTACCAGTTCTCACTGAGCAGTAGGTAGGTAGCAAATTTCAATTCCCGCGCCTGGTCGAAGGCATATTCGGGGTGAAACAGCTTGGACTGTGACATGGCTTTTTCTGGCGGATTCACGAAGTAGCTGAAGAAGACTCGGTCTCGCGGGTGCTCCTCATACCACTCCCTGAGCTGTATTCTGGGGTCGCGAATATGATCGAGTCCAATATCCAGTGCCAGAAGTGCCGGCCAGATAAAAAACATCGGTAGAAACACGGGTAAAAACCAGGGCCGCCGCGCCCAGGATACGCTCCACAAGCCATAGGCAGATAGTAATGCCGCTGCAGGAATCAGGGCCAGGTAATGTCGATAGTATGTCACTGGTGCTATGAACATCATATAAAGAGCAAAAACGGCTATAGGTGCAAGGCATAACCAGGCCAGACCATCGCGACCCTCCCGGGTAATGGCTCTTATTCCAGCGGGTAGAAACGCGCAGGCGGGAAGGCCAAGACCAACAATAAGTACTGCCGGCACATTCACCAGGTTGCGCAGCCATTTATTCCACCCGATGGCCGCGTACCCCGAGCCCAGGTGATTCCCCTCACCCCCGGTTGTGTAGCTGGAAATGACGCCTACCTGGGACAACAGGTAGGCGATAGCCGGCATCAGCAGGATAACCGGAATAAGTGGCCTGCGAACCCGGCGCCAGGGCACCGCGAGATAGTAAAGGCCGAGAACAGGGTACCAGCTGTTCACAGGGAACGCTGGGTTGGTCACCAGGGCAAATAAAATTACCGTGGAAAAAACCAGCACGACGAAAGAAGATCGACTGAACCCCTGCCCTAAATACACCCATATTCTCAAAGAAACCGTCGCGAGATAGGCAAAGATGGCAAACACCCAATACTTGGTCCAAATTGCGGCCAACATAAAGGCCGGACTCACTGCCAGAGCGACCTTACTTCTTCGCTTGACTGCTATCAGTAATACCATGAAAAACAGGTAGATAAAAAATATAGAGGGGGCATCCACGGTTCCGGTTTGAGATTCACTGATGTGGAACCCCGACAGAGCCAGCAGGGCACTCGCAGTCCAGGCCACTTCGGGGCGCGCAGGAATCAGTATCATGGCAATGACGGCGATAAGTACAACAGTCAGCGCGCCAGTGACAGAAGAGTAAGTTCTGGCCACGCTAACATGCTCCGGGGAATGGCAGTAGGCCTTGGCTGCATTATAATTTCCCTCTATCCCGGGCGGAACCGGATGCCCCATAAGCTCAGTTATAGCAATTGTCTGCCGGCCGATAAACGTGGAGTATTCAAAGCCCCCCAGCGCCGCTCTGCACGACCCCGCCTCGTCATAATTAACCAGGGTAAAACTACCCGGATAGTCCCAGTCCCAGCCCACCGTGTGAGCACTGTAAAGACGCGGCATAAGGGCGATAAGAAAAAGCGCAGCCAAGATCAATGCGTTACGAGCTGTAAAAACAGAACCCACTAAGCTCTGGCCTTTCGCACTGCCCGCTGTATCGCCGTATAGGTCAGAATTAAGCCAGAAATAGCAAAAACAAAAGTAAACAGCGCAAAAAACAACAGGAGTTTATTGTTGAAGTCTTCCCCGCCCTGGTAATCCATAATGTGCAGCCGCCACATGGCATCATAGAATACCCAGAAGTCATTTCGCACCGTCAGGTAGCGGCCGGTTTCACCGTCGAAATACAAGCGCGAGCCCAGTGAGTCTGAGAATGAAGCTTGCCAGACATTCACCCGGCCGTAGAGCTCATCGACAAAGCCGAAATAGCGGTACTCAGACTCAGCCAGATGGCGGGTGGCAAGCAGCTCACCATCGCCCACATAAAGTTGCTCGGCATAGCGGCCAACTGACTCGGCTTTCGGCCGTACCGCAGGCTTGCCGTCGGACATACGAATCCAGAGGCTCTCCTCCTTGCCCTGCAATTTCAGCAACAGGCCCTCACTACTATTACTGGAGCTCATCGCCACTACGGGCCCGAAGGCCTGTTGTTGCGCCTGCACCTGCTGGGCCCAGTTTTCCGGAAGCGCGGGACTTACCGGCGTCGCCATAACGGATCCACTCTTAACAATGGAGTCGAAAGGTATAACAGCAAATGCCAGGCCACCGATAATCCACAGGGTGACCTGAATAAACACAATATAGGATACCCACCGGTGGATCTTGCGCGCCCACTTATTCATAGCTCTGTTTTTCCTTTAGCTTCTGCCACGCCACCCAGAGAGTGTCGTCGCCATAAAAAGTAGATCGCCGGTAGTACCAGCAGAGTCATAATCACCGCACTGATCATCCCACCCACCATGGGAGCGGCAATTCGACTCATCACCTCAGAGCCAATACCACTGCCGTACATGACCGGTAACAAGCCAATAACAGTCGCCGCCGCCGTCATCATAACCGGCCTTACCCGCAGAATTGCAGTATGTACTACCAATTCTCGCAAGCGCTGCTCATCCAGCGATTGGCCCGACGTTTTCAATTCAAGCTGTAACGAGCCATAAGCCTGCTTCAGGTACTGCAACATAATCACAGCAGTCTCTGTCGCCACTCCGGTGAGTGCAATTGCGCCCACTCCCACCGCGACTGAATAATTATAGCCCTCAAAGAACAACAGCCAGACGCTTCCCGTCAGCGCCATTGGCAAGGTTGTGAGTATAATGCCAACCTCGATAAAATGGCGAAAATTCAGGTAAAGAAGCAGCATAATTATTACCAGTGTTATGGGCACGACATAGAGCAGCTTTTCCTTGGCGCGCTCCATATATTCATACTGACCCGACCAGGTGAGTGAATATCCCGGCGGAAGTTGCAGATTCTCAGTCACAGCGAGCCTGGCGTTTTCTACATAGTTGCCAACGTCGATACCCTCTATATCCACCAGGGTCCAACCATTGAGTCGCGCATTCTCACTTTTGATACCGGGTGGGCCATCCTCGATCACAATGTTCGCGACATCTGCCAGGGAGATGCGCTGCCCCCCGGGGGTGACAATGGGCAGTAAAGCCAGCTGTTCGGGCGAACTCCGATAATCCTGGGGGTAGCGGATATTAATAGGGTAGCGCTCCAGCCCCTCCACCGATTGGGACACATTGACGCCGCCAATTGCTGTGGCCACTACCTGTTGAACATCGGAAATATTCAGGCCGTACCTGGCCGCCTTCTCGCGCTGGATATCCACTTTGAGGTAGCGCCCCCCCGCGACACGCTCAGAAGAGACGGAGGCAGATCCGGGCACGCCAACAAGAATTTTCTCGAGTTCCTGGCCAATTTCCTGAATGGTCGCAAGCTCCGGCCCGGCTACCTTAATGCCAACCGGGGTCTTTATCCCGGTGGCCAGCATGTCGATACGGGTTTTAATGGGCATAACCCAGGCGTTGGTGAGACCCGGCAGTTTAACCAGCGCCTCTAGCTCTGCTTTCAAACTGTCTGGCGTCACTCCCTCACGCCATTGATCACGTGGCTTGAATTGAATAAAGGTTTCAATCATGGTGAGCGGCGCCGGGTCTGTGGCCGTCTCCGCTCGACCCACCTTGCCAAACACCGTCCTCACCTCGGGCACTGTTTTGATCAGCTTGTCCGTTTGCTGCAACAACTGCCGCGCCTGACCAATGGAAATACCAGGGTATGTGGTGGGCATATACATTAAGTCGCCCTCATCCAGTGGCGGCATAAACTCACTGCCAATTCGAGAGGCGGGAATAGTACTAAGGGCTAAAAATAATACCGAGCACACTACGATCACCCATGGAAATTTCAGGGTGAGGCGCAACATCGGCCCATAGGCTGCCTGCAGAGCCCTGTTAACGGGGTTTTTCTTTTCCGGGCGAACATTGCCGCGCACAAAGTAGCCCATCAATACCGGCACCAGGGTAATCGCCAGAATGGCCGCCGCTGCCATGGCGTAGGTTTTGGTATAGGCCAGGGGCGAGAACATGCGCCCCTCCTGCGCCTCCAGGGTAAAAATAGGTAAAAAACTCACCGCAATAATTAACAGGCTAAAAAATAGTGCCGGCCCGACCTCACAGGCTGAGTCGGCAACAATTTTCCATTGATCTGGCTTTACCCCTCGCTCTCTGCTGTGCTCCAGATGCTTGTGCATGTTCTCTACCAGCACAATAGCCCCGTCCACCATTGCACCGATAGCAATAGCAATACCACCCAGAGACATAATATTGGCGTTCAAACCCTGAAAATACATAAGTGATATCGCGGCCAGAATCGCCACCGGCAGACTGACAATAGCCACCAGTGAAGAGCGAAAATGAAACAGAAATACCAGACAGACAAGGGCGACCAGTGCCAGCTCTTCGGCCAACTTTTCCCAGAGGTTTTTTACCGCCCCCTCAATCAAGGTTGAGCGGTCATATACCGTGACCAGCTCAACCCCTGCTGGCAGCCTTTTCTCCAGCTCACGCAGGCGCTCTTTCACTCCCTGGATAGTTTTCAGGGCATTTTCGCCGTAGCGCATCACTACAATGCCGCCTACGGTTTCCCCCTCACCATTCAACTCGGCAATGCCCCTGCGCATCTGTGGACCCAGCTCGATATCGGCGATATCCTTGAGCAGAAGCGGTGTCCCTTTTACATTCAGTCCCAGGGGAATATTGCCCAAATCTACCGCGTTCTTGATATAGCCGGTGGCGCGCACCATATACTCAGCACCCGCCATTTCTACCACCGAAGCACCCACCTCCTGGTTACCCCGCTCTATCGCTTTTTGGATAAGAGAGAGCGGCAGGCCATAAGCACGCAATTTATCGGGATACACCTTCACCTGATACTGCTTGATCATGCCACCTATGGGCGCAACTTCGGACACACCGTGCACCGTCTGCAATTCGTATTTCAAGAACCAGTCCTGCAGGGCGCGAAGCTCGGAGATATCGTGTTGCCCAGTGCGATCTATCAGGGCGTACAGGTAGACCCAGCCCACGCCGGTGGCATCGGGCCCCAGCTGCGGGCGCGCATTGGCCGGCAAAGTCGGTGCGATCTGACTCAAATACTCAAGGACACGACTGCGCGCCCAATAAAGGTCGGTATCTTCTTCAAAAATAACATAGACAAAGGAGTCGCCAAAAAAGGAAAAACCCCGCACTGTCACTGCACCGGGCACCGACAGCATTGTGGTAGTCAGGGGGTAGGTCACCTGGTCCTCAACCACCTGCGGCGCCTGACCGGGATAGGACGTCTTGATAATAACCTGCACATCTGACAGGTCCGGAATTGCATCCACCGGTGTGTTTTTGAGTGAGTACACTCCTACACCTACGATAAATAGCATCCCCAGTAACACGAAGCCTCTGTGAAGAATCGATTGGCGAATAATAAATTCAATCATGGTTCATCTCCATGGCTTCCCCATGCTTAGCGGACTCATAATCCATTCGCTCAAAATCTGCTGATTTACTGGATTCAGAATCCAGCAGAAATTGCGCGGATGTCACCACGGTGTCACCGACACCCAGGCCCGAGAGAATCTCAGTACTTGTGCCGCTCACCCGGCCGATCGAAACTTCCACCGACCTGAAACGACCCTCCCCTAAAGCCATCACAACACGATCCACTTTACCTGTTCGGATAACGGCATCGCTGGGCACAATCAGGGTCTTGCCTGAGCTCTCACTGGCAATTGAAATCTGGGCAAACATATTCGGCCGCAGGCGGCGGTCTTCATTGGCAAAGCGCAAGCGCACCTTCACAGTGCGGGTCTTCTCGTCCAGGCTGGGATAGATGTAATCAACCTTACCCGACCACACTTTTCCCGGCAGGTAATCGAGTGTCATTTCTACCGGCGCGCCCTCTGTCAATAAAGGCAGTTGCCTTTCGAACACTTCCGCCTCAATCCACACTTCCGACAAGCTGCCAATCGACATAATTCTGGTGCCCGGCTGCACATAAAACCCCGTCCGTACATTGAGGTTGTCCACTACCCCCTGCTGGGGTGCGTAGAATGTAACCGCCTGCTGGACGACTCGTGTTTTCTCCAGATTTTTGATTGCGTCGAGCGGCAGCTGCAGGGCCTGCAATCGGTCTCTTGCCGCCGTAATTAATTTTTTGTTTTTCCTGTCCAGTGCCAGCAACAATTCATTCTGTGCATTTACCAGCGCGGGAGAATAGATTTCATAAAGCGCCTGACCCTGCTCAACCGGATCGCCCTCTGCCGTCACATGGAGAGTTTCAATCCAGCCCTCCACCCTGGGATGGATGTGCACCAGTTTGTCTGCGTCGTACTGTACATAACCCACCGTAGAGATATCCGAGTGCCAAACTTCAAACACCGCCTCACGTGTTTTAACACCGAGATTATTCACCACAGCGGGAGAAATTCGTATGGTTCCCGCTGCATCACTCGCCGTCATGGCATCCTCATAGACCGCAATCAGATCCATGCCCATAGGAGACTTGCCGGGTTTGTCCCGTCGGTAATTTGGGTCCATAGGCGCGACCCAGTACTTGGGCCTGGCAGGCTCGTCGGCAGCCAACTTCATCTCTGCGCCAGGTTGGCTGGGTGAGAAAACAACATAGGTAGCCACTGAACCGACAACAATACCTGTCAACAGGGTCACAAATTTGGATAGTGCGGTGTTCATTGTTTTGCTCCCGAATAATTCGCCAGCGTAACCGAGCTGGGCTGTTCCGTCTCAAGTCGTCCCTGCACCAGATAGTAGTTCAGTCTGGCGATAGTTTTCTGCTTCTCTACATCAATTGCCAGGGATTCTATTTCGGTATTGAGCTGGGCAATTCGCGCTCTAACCACTTCGGCAAAATCTCCGTCGTCATTGGTATAGGCCGACAGGGAGGCATCTGCCTGCTCCCGCATTTGCGGCAGGAGCTGTTGTGCGTACAGAGCTTGCCGCGATTCCAGCCGCCTCAGCTTCGCTCTCGCAGTTTCCATGCCGGCACTCAGCTGGCGCAACATTAACCATTTCTGGGTGCGAACAGCCTCGGCCTGCGAAACGGCCGCGCGCACTTGTTTGTCCTGTCGATTCGTGGTGAAGACAGGTAAGTCGAAAGACACGCCCAGTGAAAAGAAATCGGATCGGTCTCGGCCACTCAAAGGGTCATCATCCCGATAGCCATAACTGGCGCTCACACCCCATTCGGGTTTGTATTTTTGTTTAGCCAGGGATACCCCGGTACTGGCTGAGGCAATCTGCTGCTCCAGTGCCAATATCGCGGGGTGTTGCAGCAATTGCTCCCTGCTTGCGGTTGCGAGAACATCCACCCCGGGCGATAGCCCGCCATTGTGCAATTTAAGCACCGGCAGTTCTTCGGGTAACAGCAGCGGTTCACTTCGCCCGTAGGGAGAAGACATCAGCCACTCACCCAGACGCTGGCTGTCCATCTCGAATTGCTGTTGTAACAACAACAGTCGATCCTCAAGCTGGGTCAACTCCAGTTGAGCGCGAATAACATCCTGCTGCCGACTGCGGCCAACGGCAGCGGAATAACTCAAAGTGGCAACATCAACCAACTGCTCGAACAACCCTCTATTGGATTCAATAAGTACACTTGTGGCTCGCGATCTATAAGCATCCAGCCAGAGCTCACTCACCGTCGTTGTTAAACTGGCAATCCGGTTTTGTCGTTCATACGGAAACTTCTTACTCAGAATAGCAATTTGTTTCTGTTGCAACTCCCTGCTGTCTCCCCGCGGAAACATTTGTGTCAGGCCTACTTTAAACTGGCTCATCGCCTCCTGATCGAAGTCGAAGGTGTCGGTGGGAATATTGGCAAAGCCCAGTGAGACCCGAGGGTCTGGCAAGGTACCCGCTGCTGCAGCAAGTGCGCCCAGGGAATCCTGGCTGTGCTGGCTGCCCACTAACCACGGGTCATTCGCTATCGCCGCAGACAATGCTGCCTGCAAAGTAAGAGAATGAACGCCGGCGCGCTGACTTTCTGCGGAGAGAGCAACCGAGTGCAATGCCATTAGTAGTAACAACGCCATACAGGCATGTTTTCGTATCATGAGATGGAAACTCCCTTAGCTGCCACAACCATGGCAGGTTTTCTTAACTCCCCGGCACAGCGGGGCGGACCCTCACATTACACGCGTGAAAAGGCGTGGAGAGGGGAAGACTCGAGTCTATCAGCTAAAAATAGGGGGTTTATAAAAGTAAAACGGGAAACTGATGGTGCGCAGGCGCTGCTGCTCATTGTGCGGCGCCACAGCAAGAAATTGCGTGTTGCCAGTGGCGGCAATTGCGGGGAGGGGCGAGTGGCAACCCTGGCCCACACATTGGTACTGCTTGTCGCAGCAATCATCACCGTGTGCTGCCAGGGCTTGGTCTGCGCCCATGTCGTGATGCATATGCTCGGAATCGGATGCCATGGAGTGCTGCATCGTCACAGCGGTGTCGCCCACACCCTCGCAGGCCGGTTGCGCATAGGCCAGAGCCTGGCCCAGATAGGCCAGCAAGGCGAATGTAATAAACAGTGACCTGCCGAGAGACATTAAGCAATTCCAATAGAGTGCGCGCGTACAAGTATACGTCAGACCTTCCTATGGGATAAATAGTTCATATTACCGACTTTTCAGACGGCAAAAATCACATTCCTAGACTTATCGCTATACCGAATAAGAAAAGCCAGTGCTTGTAACAAAATAATCTTAAAAAGAATTTTTCTCATGCGCTAATTCATTTTATTTTGTAAATAAGCTGTTTTTTAGCAGTTTTAATAAGTTTTTATTATAATAAAAACTCTCTTATATTTCTGTTAGATCTAAAAACCTCTCATTTTTTCGAGCTTGAGAGCCCTGCGTAGATTCACTTTTTCCGAGTGCTATACTCAATTCAAACACCGATTTACTGCCCGTCAGAGGCAATTGGTTGTTGCATTTTCGATGGCTAGTGAGTTTTTGGTGAAGCTTCTGGGTCGTTTGATAGCAGTGGCTCCACCGATTCTCGATTCCAACAATAACGAGAGGATATGCTATGAAACGCCATTACTACGTCTCCGACGATCTCGACGATCTTGAAATTGTAGAACGCGATCTGGTGGCTGCGGGTGTCACAACACCGCAAATTCATGTCCTGAGCGAAGACGATGCAGGTGTGGAAGAACATCATCTGCACAATGTCGAGGCTGTATTAAAGAAGGATGTCGTACATGGAACCGAATTGGGTGCCGTGGTCGGAGTCGTAGCAGGTGCCGCTATTTTGTTACTGGCGTGGTTCTCGGGCCTGACCGAAACCTACACCTGGGTGCCACCCATCTTTCTATCGGTAATAGTCGTGGGGTTTTGCACCTGGGAAGGCGGGCTCATCGGCATCCAGGAGCCCCACGTTGATTTCCAGCAGTTTCAGAGCCAACTCCACGAGGGTAAACATATTCTGTTTGTCGATGTGAATACCGACCAGGAACAAATTCTTCGCAAGGTGGTTGCCAATCACCCCAAACTGAAGGACGCAGGTGAAGGCGCTTCGACTCCCGGCTGGATCATTGGCGCGCAACAAAAGTGGGCAAAATTTGTTCAGGCCGCACCTTGAGTTAGGCACTATCAGAGGATGAGTGTTGTAGAAGTATTTTAGAAGAAGGCATAACGCTTACTATATAAAATTAATAAGAACTAAAGGGAATTGGGGTTATGGCCTTAGTTATCGTGCTGGTTTTACTGGTAGTTGGCTCGGTGGTTTTCCACTTTGTAAGCCCCTGGTGGTTTACCCCCGTCGCATCTAACTGGAGCTCAATCGATGACACCATCGCAATCACTTTTTATATCACGGGCTTCGTCTTTGTTGCGGTTAACCTGTTTCTCGCCTATACCATTTACCGCTTTCGCTACAACCCCAACCGCCGCGCCCGATACGAACCTGAAAATAAAAAGCTGGAGATCTGGTTAACGGCAATAACCGCTGTGGGTGTCGCGGTAATGTTGGCTCCCGGCCTGGTGGTCTGGGCAGACTTCGTCACAGTGCCCGAGGGTGCAGATGAAATAGAGGTCGTTGGTGAGCAGTGGCAGTGGAGCTATCGCTTTCCCGGGGAGGATGGCGTACTGGGCAAAGTTGACGCGCGATATATCGGCCCGGACAACCTGTTTGGCATGAGCCCGAATGACGAGGCGGGGCTGGATGATATTTTAATCAACAGCAATGAGCTGCACCTGCCCATCGACAGGCCGGTAAAAGTTAATCTTCGCTCCAAAGATGTCTTGCACGATTTCGCTGTCTCCGAATTTCGGGTAAAGATGGACCTGGTGCCCGGCCTGGTCAGCTACCTCTGGTTCACCCCCACCCGCACCGGCAAATTCGACATTCTCTGTATGGAACTGTGCGGCATCGCCCACTACGCCATGCGCGGCTACGTAGTGGTCGACGAACAGGCTGACTTTGACGACTGGTTGGGGCAGCAAAAAACCTGGGCCGATATCAAGGGTATGGCACCGGGTGATGCGGTAGCCGGAAAAAATCAATACACCATTTGTGCCTCCTGCCACGGCCAGAATGGTGAGGGCAACGAGACAATGAATGCGCCTCGCCTCGCCGGCCTGCAAACCTGGTATGTAGAGCGTCAGCTCAAGTATTACCAGCAGGGAATACGCGGTG
The DNA here is from genome assembly GCA_015222725.1 of Pseudomonadota bacterium. GTDB lineage: Bacteria > Pseudomonadota > Gammaproteobacteria > Pseudomonadales > Halieaceae > JBALVT01. The sequence continues at coordinate 16,091 of JADFVW010000369.1, forward strand.
CCAATGCCGGTGACAGCTTCGGCCAACAAATGGCGCCCATGGCGGGCATGCTGGCCGATGAAACGGCGATACGGGATGTTGCCGCCTACATAGTTGGACTGAAGGCGACCCCGAGCAAAGCCAGTGCAAACGGCGACATTAAACGCGGAGCCCACAGCTACGTTACCTGTGGCGCTTGCCACGGGGCAGAGGCCCAGGGCAATTATGCCCTCAGCGCACCCAGGCTGGCCGGCCAGAGCGACTGGTATCTGCGCCGACAGCTGGAAAACTTTCAGCTGGGAATACGCGGCGCGCATAAATCGGACAGTTACGGCCACCAGATGGTCTTGATGGCAAAGACCTTACAGGACGAGCAGGCAGTAGATGATTTACTGGCCTACCTGAACAGTATCTAGCGCGCTGCACGAGTACAAATACAGCACAACGAGGATTTTTGCATGGAACATGTAGCAATCGCAGACCAGGTTGATGAGTTACACGACCCGGACACATTTATCACCAAGTATGTCTGGAGTCAGGATCACAAGGTCATTGCTATACAGTATTCCCTGACGGCTATCTTTGTCGGCCTGGTGGCGCTGGTTCTCTCCGGCCTGATGCGCCTGCAACTGGGGTTCCCCGATTCCTTCGATTTTATTGACCCTGGTTCTTATCTGCAGTTTGTCACCATGCACGGCATGATCATGGTTATCTATCTACTCACCGCGCTGTTTCTGGGCGGCTTCGGAAATTACATGATTCCCCTGATGATAGGTGCCAGGGATATGGTTTTCCCCTACCTCAATATGATGAGTTTCTGGTTCTACCTGCTGTCGGTGATCATTCTGCTTTCCAGTTTCTTTGCACCGGGTGGGCCCACGGGGGCGGGCTGGACACTCTACCCGCCCCAGGCAATTTTGCAGGGCACGCCGGGCTATGACTGGGGCATTATTTTGATGCTGGTGTCACTGGCAGTTTTTATAATCGCCTTCACCATGGGTGGCCTCAACTACGTTACTACCGTGCTGCAGGCACGCACCCGTGGCATGACCCTGATGCGTATGCCACTCACTATCTGGGGCATCTTTACAGCAACCATTCTGGGTCTGCTGGCATTCCCGGCGCTACTGGTAAGCGCCATCATGATGTTGCTAGATAAGCTTTTGGGTACCAGCTTTTTCATGCCGGCGATTGTCTCTTTGGGGGAATCCATGGACTACACCGGGGGCAGCCCGGTACTATTTCAGCACCTGTTCTGGTTCTTCGGCCACCCGGAAGTCTACATTGTGGCCCTGCCCGCCTTCGGCCTGGTGTCCGATGTGCTGGCAACTCACGCCAGAAAAAACATCTTCGGCTACCGAATGATGGTATGGGCCATTGTTGCTATCGGCGGCCTCAGCTTTGTGGTCTGGGCACACCACATGTACGTCAGTGGCATGAACCCCTACTTTGGCTTCTTCTTCGCCACTACCACACTCATTATCGCCATACCCACCGCGATAAAAGTCTACAATTGGGTTCTCACCCTGTGGCACGGCAATATCCATCTCACCGTTCCCATGCTGTTTGCCATCGGCTTTATTTTTACCTTTACCCACGGCGGCCTCACCGGCTTGTTTTTAGGTAATGTGGTTATCGACCTGCCCCTGTCAGATACCTACTTCGTGGTGGCGCACTTCCACATGGTGATGGGTGTCTCTCCCATCATGGTTCTATTCGCTGCCCTCTATCACTGGTACCCCCTCATCACCGGGCGCATGCTTAACGTGAAGCTGGGGCAGGCGCATTTCTGGTTCACTTTTTTGGGCACCTACGCCATTTACCTGCCTATGCACTACCTGGGCTTCCTGGGCGTTCCACGGCGCTACTTCGCAACCGGTGATACAAGCTTTATTCCCGAATCGGCCCAGACCCTCAATGCCGGCATCACCGTTTCGGCCCTGATCGTCGGCGCCGCCCAGCTAATCTTCCTATACAACGCTTTTTACAGTTTCCGCAAAGGCGAGAAAGCCGGGCACAACCCCTGGCAAGCCACTAGTCTGGAGTGGCAGACCCCCGATGTGCCTCCGCGTCATGGCAATTGGGGTGAGAAGCTGCCCGTGGTTTACCGCTGGGCCTACGACTACAGTGTTCCCGGCACTAAAGAGGACTTTGTTCCACAGACAGTCCCACCCGAGGAAGTACCCATGTCCGCCGGTGATACAGTGGGAGATAACGTATGAACCCTTTCAAGACACTCGGTGAAAAGCCCTGGCTGGCACAGCCCGCTGGCATAGAGCACTCAGCCCGCGATGGTCTGGCAACTGCCCAGTCAGCGGCCCGCATTGCATTGCGCTTTATCCTCGCCATCGTCACCGTGATTTTCTTTTTGTTTATACTGACTTTCCTGTCCCGATCACAATATCCTGACTTTCAGGCACTGGCCGGGCAGCCCTGGCAACCCTTTACCGACCCATCCAGGCTGTGGTTTAACACCGGCTTGCTGGCCCTCAGTAGTCTGGCCATACAATTTGGTGTATATGCAGCGCGGCGGGAGCAACTCAATAATGCCATCGCCGGCATCAGTTCTGCTGTGTTCTTCGCGTTGATGTTCCTGCTCGCCCAACTCAGTTTATGGCAACACCTGCAAAGTCTGGGGTTTTACATCAACACCAATCCTGCCAACAGCTACTTTTACCTGTTGACCGCAATTCATGGCCTGCACCTGTTGGGTGGCCTGCTGGTATTAACCAATGTCGTGTTTCGCGTGTGGTACGACGGCGCGCTGGACCGGCTTAGCGGCCCCCTGCAACTGTGTGCCACCTACTGGCATTATCTGCTGGGAATCTGGCTGGTTTTGTTCGCCCTGCTGACAAGCCGCCCCGAAACAATCAACGCACTCGCCGCCATGTGCGGATTCTGAGAATTGATACCATGACGGAAGACATCAGTAACACCAGCGATTTCAAGAGCCCGGGCGTATCTGGAATGGTCTCCGACTGGGCGTCGGACAAGCAGGCTTTCGACATGCCCTGGGGCAAGTTGATGATGTGGATTTTCCTGCTCAGTGACACCTTTATTTTCAGTATATTTCTCACCGGCTACATGAATGTCAGAATGTCAGCGACCGATGCCTGGCCCAATTCCAGTGAGGTCTTTGCCCTGACCATAGGCGGTGTTCACTTTCCGCTACTGCTCATCGCTATTATGACCTTCGTCCTCATTACCAGCAGTGGCACCATGGCCATGGCGGTAAATTATGGCTACCGCGGTAACAAGCGCGTCACCGCATGGTTAATGGGCGCAACCGCGCTGCTGGGTGCAAGTTTTGTCGGCATGCAGGTCTATGAGTGGACCCATCTCATCGTAGATCTTGGCGTACGCCCCTGGGG
>JADFVW010000370.1 GCA_015222725.1 Pseudomonadota bacterium
CCCACAGGAAAAACCGGTGAATCGGAAATTCCACATCCGAGCCCATACCCCCGTGTAAGTGTTGTGTGCGGTAGACAATACGATGGCCGGCATCAACCGTCCACCACTTGGCACAACGCACCTCTGCTCTGGCATCCATTTCGTTGGTGAGGCGGTAAAGCGCCAGCCAGTAAACTGAGCGGATGGCCTCTACATCAATAAAGGCATCCGCCGCCTGCATGGCCACTGCCTGGAAGGAGCCTATGGGCGCACCAAACTGTTTGCGCTCACAGGTAAATTCAGCGGTGCGCTTCAAGGCCTCTTCTGTGACGCCCACCTGCATCGCGCAAATCGCTACCTCGGCACGCTGCTCCAACCACGCCAGCACAGCGGCACCCGCATCCACTTGTCCCAATACGGCATCACCAGAGAGCTCAACACTTTTCAGGCTCAGGCTGGCTTCGTTCATTCCCAGAGAGCTACACTGCTCTTCTATGTGCACACCGGTGGCATCAGTATCAACAATAAAAAAGGTCTGTGCGCCGTCACAATTGGCGGGTACTAACACCGCATCGGCCACACCACCATCGGGTACGCAGGCCAACTCGCCGCTCAATGTCCAGCCCTGTCCATTTTTTACGGCGCTGACCTGCCCCGCAATGGCATCACTCATACCCAGCTCACTGATGGCAGCTGTCAATTTCAACTCGCCAGCCGCCAGGGGCACCAGGTATTTCTGCTGCTGTGATGCCGTGCCAAACTCCGCAATAGGCAAAACACCCAGCACCAGGCTGGAAAACAGTGGGATGGGAGAGACGTGCCTACCCTGCTCCTCAAGTATCAGGCAGAGCTCGGTAAAACCCAGCCCGGTGCCACCGAACTCTTCAGCAATTGTGATACCCAACAAGCCCTGCGCGGCGAGCGTGGCCCACAGCGCATCGTCGTAGGCTTCGTCTGTTCGATCAAACTTCAGCAGGTACTCATCGGTAGTGCGATCACTGAAAATCTGCTTCGCCAGGTCCCGGATTGCGGTCTGGTCTTCGCTAAATGAAAAATCCATGATTTACCTGCCTGATTAACGGTGGCGAGGCATATTCAGGCCAAAATTGGCCACGATGCCTCGCTGTAGTTCATTGATGCCGCCGCCAAAGGTATTAATCTGGCAGCGCCTGTATTCGTGTTCCAGGTCACCCAGCAATACCGCGGCTGACGATTCGGCGCGGATCAGGGTGCTGGGGCCTATGCACTCCATCAGCAATCTGCATATTTCAATCAGGCCCTCGGTGGAAAAGACTTTGAGCGCGGAGGCCAGGGCGGGATTCATACTGCCCCTATCCAGGTCCCAAGCCATGCGTGCATTCATCACCCGCATCGCCTCCAGCCGGGCCAGCACCTCGGCCATATTGGCCTGAATCCAGGACTCGTCTATGGGACGTTTACCCTTGCTATGCGCCTGGGTGCTCTCGGTTCTGGCCCACTTCAAGGCCCTGTCAAACAATTTCCAGCCGTGTATTCCCCAGGCTGCCAGCCCGACACGCTCATGGTTTAGCTGGGACATAATCAGCCCCCAGCCCTTATCTGGCTCACCGATCAAATTGGACTTGGGTACCCGCACATTATCGTAATAGCTGATGTTCGTTCGCACTCCACCCACGGTATGGATGGGCGAGAAGGTAAAACCTTCCGACTTTGTGTCGACCACGATCATGCTAATGCCCTTGTGGCGGGAATCGGGGGTTGTCCTGACCGCCAACCACACGTAGTCCGCCGCTTCCGCTGATGAAGTGAACACCTTGGTGCCGTTGATGATGTAGTAATCGGGGTCCTCTGGATCGATCACTGCGGAGGTAGTCATAGCCGCAAGGTCAGTACCGGCACCTGATTCAGAGTAGCCAATACAAAAATGCGTTTCGCCAGCGGCGATGCCCGGCAGAAACTTCTTCTTCATTTCCTCGCTGCCGTATTCGATCAGGGCCGGACCCACGGTATTGAGCGTCACAAAGGGGACCGGCGCTCCCGCAAGCAGAGCCTCCTCAAAAAACATCAGCTGCTCCGTGGTAGTGGCACCCTGCCCTCCGTATTCTTTTGGCCAACCCAGTGCCAGCCAGCCGTCCTTGCCCATCTGGCGTATTAATCTTTTATAGAGTTCACCACCCTCATTACCGCGCAGCGGTTCATGGTATTCGGGCTTGATCAGGGTAGAGAAATAATCCCTGAGGGTTTTGCGCAGCACTTTTTGCTCGTCGGTGTATTCGATGTTCATTTGCGCACCTGTGTCCTTGAAAATATGGCTTGAATCGAAAATCTCGCGTTGCACACGGGATCTGGATCATATAGTATTGAATTTGAATTCAATTTCAAGAATAATTCACCAAAACCGCGGATTATTTTTAGCATGGTTCAAGATAACCGTGATATATGGGAAGCAAATGGCCAAAACGGTAGCCAAAAAGTCCAAAAACAGTGAGGTCAAAGGCAAAGGCAACAGCCCCAAGGGTGAGAAAGCCAGGGCCAAGCTGAAAGCTGCTGCACTGCTGGTGATGGAAGATGTGGGCTACCACCGCATGCGTATCAGCGACGTAACCCGACAGGCAGGCGTGGCACAGGGCCTGTTTTATCATTATTACAGTGATTTGAAATCACTCACGGTGGAAGTACTGGAGGATTTTGTCTCCCACTCCCTGCGAGTTGAAGATATCGAAAAGGACGTCCCGAAGGGCGACTGGTACGAGCGTATTCTGGCCCACAATTTATTGGTTGTGCAGGCCTACGAGCAGCGCCCGGGCATTATGCGCTGCCTGCTGCAACTGGCCGATTCAGATGAGGGTTTCTCGCAAATGTTGCGTAGCAACTTCATCCGCCAGCTGGGCTGGTTGACCCGGCAGATGCCCAAGCTATTTCCCGCCGCTGACCTGTCAGAGCACCAGGCGATGATGGTAGCTTACACACTGGCGGGCACAGGCGAGACTATTTTACGCGATTACTATATCAACTGCGAAGCGGTACTGATTAGTAAGAAGCTTACCGTGGATGAAATGGCCGAACTGATTACCGTGATGTTCTACCGGGGACTGTTTCTTGAAAATCCGCCGGTAGAAAAATTACGCTACACCACTAAGCTTCAACACCTTAAAAAACCCTGATTACGAAAATACACATAGAAAACAAACATTATCATAGAACCAGGACAGTCAAATGAACCCCGAAGAAACACAAGCCTTTGAAGAAAAAATCTACGCCTTTATCGGCCGTGAAAACGGCCCACCAAAAAAAGGCCACGATGCCGTTAACGAGCCGATGATTCGCCACTGGGCCGAAATCATGGGCGACGAATCCCCTGTTTATACCGACAGTGAAGCTGCGATCAATAGCAGCAAGGGTGGCATTATTGCGCCGCCATCCATGTTACAGACATGGAGCATGGAGGGTTACTCCATGGCCGGTGACTTCGTACAGGACGTGCAGCGTGGATTACACAATGTGTTTGATGAGCACGGCTACACCGGCGTGCTGGGCACCAATACCACAACAGAATTTTTTCGCGACCTGAAACCCGGCGATGAAGTCACCGCCCACACCGTCATCGATAGCATCTCGGAGCAAAAGGCCACCGCCAGGGGCATTGGCTACTTTATCGAAACCGTGACTACCTTTACCGACCAGGACGGGGAAGATGTCGGCAGGCAGGTATTTCGGGTATTGAAGTTTGTCCCCGCCGACGGCGACGCCTCGGCCAGCTCTGAGTCGACAGATGACGAATCGCCCGCAGCCCCGACCCGTATTGCATCGCCGCGCGGCCACGACAACGGCTGGTGGTGGAATGCGATCGATGAGGGCAAAATGCTGATACAGCGTTGCAAAAACTGCCAGACCCTGCGCCACCCTCCCCGCCCCATGTGCGGCGAGTGTCAATCCATTGAGTGGGACTCCATCGAATCGAGCATGGAGGGTGAAGTATTCAGCTTCACCACCCTGCACTACCCTAAAATTCCCGGCTACGACTATCCCCTGTGCTGTGCGGTCATCAGCCTGAATGAGGGCACCCGAATTGTCTCCAACATCGTCGGCATCGATCACGAGGACGTCACAATCGGTATGAAGGTAAAGGGGAACATCGAACAAGTCGATGAAAAAACCATGCTGCCCCAATTCTATCCGGCACAGGCAGGAGAATAGACAATGACTACACTACACTTTGAAAGTATTAACGTGGGTGACAAACTGCCCGCTAAAGAAGTACCCATCACATCCAGTTTAATCGTGGGTGGCGCTGTCGCCTCCCGGGATTTCACCACCGTGCATCACGATAAAAAGGCCGCCCAGAAAGCCGGCCTACCCGATATTTTTATGAACATCCTCACCAGCAATGGTTTGATGAGTAGCTACATCACCAACTGGGCGGGGCCGGATTCCACAACCAAAAAAATCGACCTGAAGCTGGGCGCGCCCAACCTGCCGGGCTTCGTCATGACAATCACCGGCGAAGTAAAAGCCAAAAATGAAGACCATGGCACGCTAGAGATCGAAGTGACCGGTGAAAATAACGTATGGGGCATGCATATGCAGGGCACCGTGCAAGTACAGCTGCCTAAAGGTGCACAATCATGAATGCCAACATAAAAGATAAAGCCGCGATTGTCGGCGTCGCCAACACCGAGTTCTCGAAAAACTCCGGGCGCTCTGAGCTGCAACTTGCCGCCGAAGCGGTTGCCGCGGCACTGGACGATGCGGGCTTAAAACCCAGTGATGTCGATGGCATTACCACCTTCACTATGGATACCAGTGACGAGATTGAGGTGGCGCGCGCCGTCGGCATAGGTGACCTGAATTTCTATTCTCGCGTGCCCCATGGCGGCGGTGCAGCCACCGGGCTGATCCACCAGGCTGTGATGGCCGTCGCCACCGGCATGGCGGAAACTGTGGTGTGCTATCGCTCATTGAATGGTCGCTCCGGCCACCGCTTTTCGGGCGGTGTATCCGGTGACATCACCACGTCAGACGCCATTCACTGGGGCTGGTATATGCCCTACGGCCTTCTGACGCCAGCCTCCTGGGTGGCAATGTTCACCCAGCGCTATATGCACCTCACTAACTGCACCAAAGACTCCCTGTTTGAAGTGGCCTATACCATGCGCCAGCACGCAGCTAGTAATCCAGCTGCGCTGTTTTATCAAAAACCCTTCGATCGAGCCGAATACAACGCCCAGAAAAAGATTGTCGACCCCTTCCAGCTCTACGATTGTTGCCTGGAGTCCGACGGTGCATCTGCTGTGGTGATAACGTCCACCGAGCGCGCCAAAGATCTTAAGCAACCCGGCGTAGTGATTAAAGCCGTCGCCCAATGTGCCGCCGCTGATATGGAGGTGATGACCAGCTTCTATCGCGACGAGATCGCCGCCATTCCCTCCATGGATATCGCGGCCCAGACTGCCTACTCGCAGTGTGGCCTCACTGCCGACGATATCGATGCGGCTATTATTTACGATGCATTCTCACCTATCGTCTTGTGGCAGTTGGAAAGCTGGGGGTTTTGTAAACACGGCGAGGCCCACGACTTTGTCATGGATGGTGCCCTGCGACTAGATGGCCGCCTGCCGACCAATACCCACGGAGGACAACTCTCGGAAGCTTATATACACGGTGTAAACGGTATTGTAGAAGCGACCAGATTGGTGCGCGGTACGTCGGTGAATCAACCGGGCAAAACCATAAACCACGCACTGGTCACGGCTGGTGTTGGTGTACCAACGGGTGGTGCGCTGCTGGGAACTATGGATACGCTGTAGGCAGCTATCAGACAAAAACTCCGCGACTATTCCTGTAAAGCCGCAACCGCCCGCGCCGCCAATTGGTCGTCCGCGGGATCTTCCGGCATAGGAAACGTAATGCGCTGGGTCAAGCCCGCGTAACGCTCCCGGTAAACCTCAGCAATGACATCGTAAGCCCCCCGGGGCACGAACTTATCCAGCATCTCGTCGGTGATGATGCGAGGCATGTCCTGCCAGTTGCCGGCGCGGGTCAGTTCCTGTAACTGCTGCCCCTTGTCGCGCCAGCCAAACAGTTCAAGGCTTGGCCAGTAGGCAGGTGTGGAGTACAGAAAACCCAGCAAACTACGCTGTTTTTCCCACTGCGCAGATACATTCTCCTCATCGCTTCCGGTGGCGGTGAGTGGGGCCAGTACTAACTTGAATGCATTGCCATCATGGCCGCCGAGTTCAAAACCGGCTTGTAGGCGCGGCAGGCAAACGTCACGAATATATTCCGGTGGTGAGTTGGTGGGGTGAGTGATCATGCCATCGGCAACTCGGCCCACCATCTTCGTCATAGACGGCCCCACCGCTCCGCACAAAATGGGAATCTCGGGGTGCTCGATTGGCCCGGGATTAAAGAAGGGTTGCAACTTGGTGAAGGCGTAATGCTCCCCTACAAAATTCAATCGCTCGCCGGTCTGGAAACTGCTGAATATGGCTTTTAATGACTGTACGTATTCACTCATTTGCGAGACCGGAGAATCCCATCGGGAGGAATATCGCTGCTCTATATTAGCTTTTACCTGTGTACCCAGGCCGAGTTCGAAACGGCCACCTGACATTTTCTGCAAATCCCAGCTCGCCACTGCAACCGTCATGGGGCTGCGGGGAAAGGCCACCAACACTGCGGTACCGACAACGAGATTCTTTGTGGCATTGAGTGCCATTGCCGATAGCAGCAAACCATCGTGAATGGCATCGGGTACCTGCAGACCGTCAAAACCCATGGCCTCTGCCCGGGCCGCATGGACGGCAATCTCTCCGGGACCCATATTTTCCGGCGTGGATGCAAATACTTGAAACACGGCTTGACCCTCCAAAAACCCAACCCTTACACTGGCCCCATCTTACCTCATTCAAGCACTAGCCACCCCAGGGAACAGGATATGAATAAAGCATTACTGGAAAAATGTGATGGCTACGCCATCATCACGCTAAACCGGCCCGAAGACATGAATGCACTTTCACGGGAACTAAGGAGCGATCTCGCCGAGGCCTTTCACTGTTGTGAAGCGGACGAAGACATTCGCGTGGTAATACTCACGGGCAAGGGTAAAGCTTTCTGTGCCGGCCTCGATCTGAAAGAACTGAGCACCCAGTCTACCGATGCGTCACAGGAAATTGGTAATGAAGTAATGCAAGCTATGACTGCCTTCAAGGGGCCTATTATCGCTGCGGTTAACGGCCACGCAGTGACCGGAGGCTTTGAACTGGCTCTGGCCTGCGATGTTATTATCGCCTCCGAGAGAGCGCGCTTTGCCGACACCCACGCGCGCGTAGGCATCTTGCCCGGCTGGGGGCTCAGCCAGAAATTGCCCCGTATGATCGGCCTGTCCCGGGCCAAGGAAATATCATTTACCGGCACGCCGGTGTTCGCCCAACAAGCGCTGGATTGGGGGCTCGTTAACCATGTGGTACCGGACGAGGAGTTACTTGCAAAAGCCAAAAACATGGCGCAATCCATGTGTAATTGCGTGCCACATATACTACCGCAGTATAAAGCGCTTATCGATGAGGGCTATTCCATGCCCTATAGCAAGGCCCTGCTGTGGGAGGAGAAGCAATCCATCGTATCGGCAAAACAGGTATTTTCCGACACCATTGCCCAGCGCCGGGAGGCCGTTATGGCCCAGGGCAGGAAGGAAAAAAAACTTTAACTTACTGGCGACCACCCTAGCTGACAAACAGTCCCAGCTCTGCAGCGGGCGCAAGGTCGGGAAAAACCGTTGCGATATCAGTCTGGCCAAATCGTTTGCCTAATAATTCAGCCAGCACAATGCGATAATCCGTGGTGATATCAAGGTCGCCGGTAAACACGAGCTTCTCAGGGGCCAGACCCGGCCAGTCGCCGTAGACTTGACCACCCAGAACACCACCCCCCAAAGCCAGCATAAAACTACCGTAACCGTGATCAAAACCCGCCGAAGAGTTCTCATAGGCGCGCCGGCCAAATTCCGACATGGTGACAACAGTAATCCGGTTCATATCCACACCCATATCGGTTACAAAGGCGTCGAGTGTGTCGCTTAGTTCTGTGAGAATGGCGGGCAGTAAACTCGCCTCATTGTCGTGATGATCCCAACCGTGAAGTGACAGGGAGGCCGTTTTAAGCCCCAGGTCGGCACGTATAAGCTGCCCCAGTTCTCGAAAATGCTGACCAAATTCTGTCTGTGGGTAACTGGCGCCGTTCTGCGGTTCATACTGCCCGGGATCGGCTGAGCGCAACTCTGCCATCGCCGCAAGCGCCTTGCTGGCCTCCACATCTAGCAGGCTGTCCTGCGAATATAGCGCCGACAGGGTATTTTCCAGTTTACGCTCCAGACCCGGCCCCGCATTCAAACCAAAGTCTTCCAGGGAATTCATGCTGATCGCTGGATAAACGCCGGACAGGTTACGCGGTAATGCATCGTGCAGGCCCACTGCGTGAAATACAGAATCATCCCCCTCTAATGAGGTCAGGTGGCGATTCAGCCATCCGTCGTTAACATTCTTCTGCGTGACAATACCACGGTCCATCAAGTTCTGTGAATCGAAGTGGGAGTGTGAATCACTGGTCAGTCCGGTCGCCTGAACCACCGCCAACCCTCCACTTTGAAAGAGATCGTGTAGCTTCCCCATCGCCGGGTGCATGGCATAGAAACCATTGAGGTCCAGGCTGGAACCCTCGCCATTGCCAGGTTCCTTCAGCGCGAGGGTCGGCCTTAAATCAAAGTAGTTGTCCTCGCCCACCGGGGCGACGATATTGAGGCCATCTGCCCCGCCACCAACAAATCAAGTACCTGCTCTCCGTCGGTAATACCGCCTGTGGCGGTACGCAGTATGCGCTGACCAAGAACCGATTTCTTACGCCGGTCGTGATTTTTCATGCGAAAAGCAAAGCCAAAGTTCTCCGGGCTTATTGTCCAACCGGTAAACGCACGGGCAACCTCAACAACATCCGTTTCCGTATACCCCCCGTCTACGCCCAGTGTGTGTAACTCCAATAACTCTCGGGCGTAATTTTCGTTAGGGCCCTCTTTGGTGTTTGAATAGTTATCCAGGTACAGCAGCATAGCCGGACTTCGTGCGTTGGCGTGCAGTAAATCCCGAAATGTGCCCATGGCATTGGGCCGGATCGCCTCGCGATCATCCGTGGTTTTGAGATAATTAATTCGATCATCAAGGAGGTTGATATTGAAGTGATCAGACCAGAATTCCACCATTCGCTCGTATAACTGCCGCAAAACGGTTGAAACAATCAAGTCTGGAATCAACCGGGCGGAGAGTTCCGTGTCGTCCGCATCTACGACATCTTTAGCGCTTAACCCCAGCGTCGGAAACTCCTTTGCCAGGATAGAGTCAATACCGCTGGTATCAATGTTCTCCGGGTGCAATTGGTCTCTCAGGACAGCATCCCAACCCAATTTGCCCACCTCAGCCACTGCAGTCGTTGTAGGTCCATAACTGATTCGGTTCAGGAAATGAATATCGTCCGGAAGTTTAAAGGTTTCGCTAGTTAACGCTGTGGCCGCCATAAGGTAATCCCCCCGTTTCGATACCAAACAGACTAGATCAGTAGCATCGTTGGGGTAAAGTTAAGATAAGTAAAATAGTGTAAAAAAAGGCGACGATTTCTAGTATGTTTATTCTAAAAGCGTTTGCTTCAATGGGTATTCAAACCATGACTTAGAGGAGGTTTGATTATGATTTCACAAATTATTGTGTTGTTAATCCTGTCCGCACTGTTGAGTATCACCACCTATGCGGTGGCGACCCCCATCAGCAAATCACCCCAGGAGCAGTCTTGGCCTGAAGAGATTGAGGAGGACACCCTCTAATAATAAGTGCTTTGAGAAAGGCCGCCGGAAGATCCCGGTGGCCTTTTTTTTGCGCAAGATTAACGATCAGCGTTTTCTGAGCCCGACTCGGCGTAACTCGACGCAAGACCCGTACTCTCACGGCTATAGACGAAACCACCCTCTTCCCGCCTTGGGATCCAGCAAGTAACAAATTGTGAATTATCCGAATCCAGGCGCGCCGCAAGCCGCATGCTGATACCGTCTATATCACGTCGCCTGTCGACCAGCGTGAGTTTGGTATTATCACTATAGAAATCTTGAATTTCGGCCTTGCAAAGGTCCAGATCGCGATCGGCCTGTTGTGCAGCCTGTACGGAAAATGCTCCCCCCGTGAGGGCCGCGGCTAAAACTAAAGTAGTCAGTGTTTTCATGTCACCTGCTCCTTGATGAGTTGACAAAAAACAGCTTACCCTACTCAATATTGCAGCGTGATAGCCGCAAATGCTTGATGTAGATCCATTTTTGGACACCTCAGACTAGTAATGACAAAAACTTACTCTATTTCATGTTCAGTCAATACCCAACTGGACCTCCACATCCAGGCCATCACCTGTGCCAGTACTGAAGACCAGCCGGGTCTCCCCGGTGAACCGATAGCCTTGATCCTCTAGCGACTGCACAAAACCTGCCCAGACTGCCCCTAACCCCGCCGCCTCACCCCGATAGCCCAGATAGGCACACTTAAAGGCCTGTGCGGTGCGCGATTTATACTGCCCTCGGGTGGTTGGAAGACCTCTTACAGGAAGGGCCACCTGCAGGCGACCATCACCCTCTCCTGAATGATGCCGGGTGTAAATAAGTTGCAGTTGGCCATCGACCGTACCGCGCGCTTTGACCAGTGACATATTCATGCGCATCGCAACAGAGTTCAGCTTTTTCAGCACTTCCTGCACAGGCAATTCTGACTCGGTGTAGTAGAGACGCATTTGCGGCACAGTTTTAGTCTGGATAGAGATTACAGCTGAGCTGGGCTGCTCTATTGTCGCCGCTTCAGCGGCTATATTTGAAATGCTGGCAACAGAGCCACGTTTATCCCTTGTGCCATAACAGACACCGACGATACGTCGTAATTCATCTTTGCTGGCAGGTGCCGCATTCATAAAATTCAGCCATTGACCTGCCTGCTCACCGGCGCCGCCAATTAAGGTGGCATTAATAAAAGAGCGGCGCGCGCCCACCGTATCGTCCAACTTTAGCTGACTTACTCCCAGTAGCAGGTTGGCTCGACTCACAAATTTGTCCTGCAACTGATCCTTGCAGGCTGCCAACATCGTCTTGTGCATGGATTGCCAGTTCTGTTGATCCATTTGCAGCTGGGCCAGGTAAAGATAAAGTTGTGTGTCTCCGCTAAGCTGCGCAGCGCGTATCAACGCCTGTTGTGCTTTGGTTTTTTCCCTGGCCTGATACCAGAACTCAAATAACTTGCGATAGTTGTCACCGCTGGCCTCCGCTTCTTGCGCCAGCAATGCAGCAGATAGAACTTCCGCAGCCCCATAGGGATTTTCGTTAACCGCGTGCAAATCAGCTAACAATAGAATTTCCCTCTCCGTGAAGGACACAGATTTTTCCCGCGCCAGAGCCAGGCGATCCAGCGCCTTGTCTTTTTTGTTTTGTTGAAGATAAACGGACACCAGCAAATGCCAGTTCTCTGGATTGTCCGGTTCCAGTTGTAACAAGCGCACTAATAGAGTTTCACACTGTGCGTAGGCGCCCGCGCTGTAATACAAAGCCAGCGCCTGATGGGTCTGCTGGGCATCCAGGTTTAGGCTCTTTTCCTCTAATTGGTCCAATACGGCGACCACAGTGACATAGTTACCGAGGCGGTGGTGAGCCTGGGCCAACAGCAAATAATCTGCGATTGTCGGCACAAGATCACTGCGCAAAACCTGCTCCAGCGTTTGCACTGCGCCCTTGTAGTCCTCCTTGAGCAACTGAACCTGGGCCATCTCACGCAACATTTCCCGGTTGGCGATATCCGAAAGGCCCTGTGCGGCCAGCGCGGTCTGATAGTATTCCAGCGCTTTGTCATACTCACCCTGTGCTACATAGTGGCGGGCGAGATGGCGGCCAGCACTGGATTTCGAATAGGCTTGTTCAATACCGTCTATTTGCTGTTCCAGCTCTTTTATCGACAGCCCTGCGCCCTTATCGATCTCACCAACAGGTGATAACAACACCTTGCTGCGGTACTGCCCCTTCTCAGCTTTGGCGCCTGCCGAAAGTGCTAAAGCCATTACCAGTAGCACAATCCGTACTAAAATCAGCATATGGCTAATCCACATTTGGAATATTCTGGGGGTAGTTCCGCCACTGCACTTCGACCTTCTGTGTCAGAATAATCTCGCCTTTGGCCTTACCGGAAAAGTTCAGTTGGTACTGCCAGTCCTCTACAGCAGCAATGACCTTTTCTTCGAAAACGCCCTTGGGGTTTGCGTCAAGCACACGCACGTCGCGAGTGTTTCCCTTTGCCGTAATGGAAAAAGCCACAAGCACCCAGCCATTCACTTTGTTTTGCCATGCTACTTTCGGTACGTTGGGACGCCTCGTATTAAAGGGTATTACCTCTACATAGCCCTGGGCATCACCGCTACCCGCCACCGGAACACCACCGGCGTCCAGCGGCGCACTCCAGGCCTGCCCAACAGCCCGTATGTCTATGTCACCTACGCCCAGGTCCAGCGCGGGCAATTCAAGTTCAGTGGCAGGCAATGCTGTGGGTGGACTGGGCGATGCCAGCTCCAGTGTTTCCATCAGCGGTTCCTCGGGGGGCTCCTCAGCGGTGTTTTGCTCCGGTTCTGTCTGTTGCTGCTCCGGTTCCGGGTGAAAAATCTCGATACCCTTGTGCACTACCAGCTGCACAATCTCCTCATTGCCCCTATCAATCAAGCCTTGCATAAACAGAAAAACGACTATGGTGATTAACAAAGCGCCAACAAAGGCGGGAATGAAACGCATTACTTTATTCTCACTCCGCTTTTTTATCCGCGGCGATGGCAATTCCCTCCACGCCGGCCAGGCGCACCTGATCCATGACGTCGACCAATATGCCGGTGGCTGCATACTCATCGGACTGAATTATTACCGAGCCCTCAGGATTGTCAGCGTGCAGGCGCGCGACGATGGCGCGCACAGAGCGCGGGTCCACGGGACGACGATCTATCCACACTTCCCCCCCTTCAGTAATAGCGATAAAGATATTGGGGTTGTCCTGCTGCGAGGCGGTTTCCGCCTGAGGCACACTCACGGTAACCCCCGACTCTTTGACAAACGAGGTCGTGACGATAAAGAAAATGAGCATAATAAACACGATATCCAGCATGGGCGTCATATCGAGTTCGGTCTCGTCGGGAGCCTGCAGGTGTCGTTTAGCACTCATGCAATAGCAGCCTCCCCTTCAAACGACTGGTTTCCCGGTCTGCCAATCGCCCCAGGCGCACCGTGAAGTAAATACCGGAAAGCGCCACAACCAGGCCAGCCATGGTCGGGATAGTAGCTCTGTAGACACCGCGCGCCATCGCCTGGGCGTCGTCGTTGCCGCTGACAGCAATCACCTCAAACACACCGATCATACCCAGCACGGTTCCCAATAAGCCCAACAGGGGGCACAGCGCTACCAATACCTGAATTAGCGGTAACAGGGCGTGCAACTCCAGGTTTCCCTCCGACACGGTGGCCTCGCGAATCTTCCTGGCTCGCCAGGAACTACAGTCCATCCGGGCATTCCACTGATCTACCAATTTCTGCGCCCTGGCGGGCCAGACTATCCGTACAAACAGGGCCCGTTCCAATATCAACAACCACATCAGCAGGCATGTGCCAAACAACACCCACAGCACGGGCCCACCCTGGTCAATAAAATCCTGGATGGAGAGAAGCGCGGGCATCAGTGGCCTTTCCCTCTGCTTTTCTCCTGGCTCTCCACTGTTCTCGCCAATACACCGGCGCACTGCTCGTCCAGCCGCTGGATAATAGAGCGCGACATATAGGCGATAACGCTGTGGCTAAACAACAGGGGGATAGCGACGACCAGACCCAGCACCGTGGTCACCAGTGCCTGGGAAATACCACCCGCCATAAGCTTGGGGTCACCGGTACCAAACAGGCTGATGGCCTGGAATGTCAGGATCATTCCCGTTACGGTACCCAACAGACCGAGTAAAGGCGAGGTTGCCGCCAGGAGTTTAATCACGCCATTGCCACGTTCCAGGGCCGGAATCTCTGACAGCACAGCCTCGTCCAGTTTTAGCTGCAGTAACTCATCTTCATCCAGCGAAACCCCCTGCACTGACAACAATACTCGACCCAGGGGATTCGATGCGTCGGGACGCTCCACCGCTCTCAACTGGTTTTTGAGACGCATGCTAACAACAAGCAGGTAGCTGCCGCGCCAAAGCGCCATCAACATACCCAGCGCTCCCAGGGCGATAATAATAAGCGCAATGGTCCCGCCCTGCTCCACGCGTTCACTCAAGCTTGGGGTGTAACTAAGCATACCCAGCAGGCTACCGCGCGAGGGGTCGATCGGGATAGAAGCCACTGCACCCGGGTTGGATGAAAATTCCTCTGCGGCCCTGCCATAGTGAGCACCGGGCTGACGTGACAGCACCAGCAATTCGCCTGTTTCCGGCACATAACGGAGGAAGTCTCCATTGCTGTAGGCCGAGAATGTGCCCACGCGTAATACGTTACGTTTTTCACCACTGCCATCGGCCATGATAACGGGCGCTTCGAACTGCGCTATTTTTCCAGCCTCTGTCATCTCCTCCTGCAGTAGCAGCCACAGAGTTTCTATTTCCTCTATGCTGGCCTCGCCGCTACCACTGGCCAGGGAATGCAGGGCTTCGCTACGGCCCGGCAGTTGAACAGTAATCATCGACTCCTGTAACACAGCAGAAAAGTCGCCAGCAAACTCGCGGAAGGTGCTGGACAATTCACCCAACTCCTTCACTACTGTTTCCAGCTGCAATCCCAGTTGTTCGATTTCAGCCTGGTTGCGCTCGGTGACAGTGACCAGCGGCTGATTTTCCTTTTGCCTGCGGTCAAACTCCCGCCTGGCTTTTACCAACCTGGCCTGCTGCTGTTTTTTATCCTGCAGGAATAGTTGTTCTCGCTGTGCGTTCCTGGCGCGCTGTTGTTTTTGCTGCTGGCGCACCGACTCCAAAAGCTCATCAAGATTCGTTATCTGCTGCTCTGGCAGTGTATCCTGCGAATGAGCAATTACTGGAAGGAGCATACATGCCGCCAGACAGGCCGACCCTAATTGCCTCAAGAGCCAGTTCATAAATTGGCCTCCGGCACCAGCAGCGGCAGCGGCAACAGCTGTGGGGCTACCTGATTTTTGGCGACGCGTATGGCTTGTGCTATCTCCCGGTTATACCGGGCGTCCAGGGAAACCCAGTCACCGCCGACCGCACTCCAGTAGCTGCTCGATTCACCATCAAGCGTCTGAAAATACAGCGCCACCCGACCCACTCGCAGGTACTGCACTGACAATTCGGCCCCCTCAAATTGTAGGGGTGCACGCCAGGCCTCTATGCTGCCACCATAGTCCTGCTCCAGCTGGTAGGCCTCTAATAGCAAGCGAAACTTGGAGGAAACCGACAGTTCGGGCTGATTGAGGTAAAGCTTGAGTTGTAGTACAGAATTTATACGCTGCTCATGGTGAAAGGGCAGATCCAGTACCACGAATTTTTCCAGGGCCTCGGTCATGCTGCGCATTAATGGCACTATGCGTTGCCGGGTGATTTTCGCTCGGGAAATTTCACTCTTCAGGCTCGTTATTTTTTGTTGCTGGGCAGAAGCCAACTCTTCCAGTTCGCGGGCGTAGTCGGCCTGGTAGTCATTGCCGTCACTCAGCTTGCGGTACTCCTGAAGCAAGCCCTGGGTTTCCCGGGACAACTCATCGATTTTTTTCTGCGATTCCACAGCGTTAAGATTCGTTTTAGAAACTACGCCAAGGCTGTCCTTAAGTTCAGCCCCTCGTGCACCGCTGACAAGCAGCAATACCAGCAGTGAAGTAACCAGCCGCATGGAGAATTTTAGGTCAACGTTGCACATGATTAAAAAACTTCCTCTGTGCCGCACTATTCCCCCGACACCCGTGTATACAATAAACCCGCCCATGAATTGAAGACATTGCCCATATTCGCGCCCTCAGATTTCGACCACAGTATTGTTGCAATGGTGCGCCTGTCACGAATAACCGCCAACAACTCTTCACTGCTCTGGTCGTATAATCGAATCTCAATTTCCACATCGACCGTATCGGCAGAGCCTATTACGATTTGTCCACTTACCGCGGTGTTTGTGCTGGAGGTTCTGCCCGGAGTTACCCGGGTGAGTTTGGATGTGATTTTCAGCATCTTCCCGGCGCTACTGTCTCGCGAGTACCGGGAAAAAGCCCGGTCACAGGCATCCCCCCAGGCGTTTGCCAGGTTCGCCTGGCGCTCCGTAGTCATCTGCCAGTCCCTGCGAGTAGTGCCACTCACCACCGTTTGTGTAATGTGCACATCCGCTGATTGCAGGGCCTCAATATTGACTGACTTATATTCGGCAAGCCCGGCATCGGGGTGTACATAGGCTTCATCAAAACCGGAGGAGCGTACCGCGTGCAGACCCTCTTTGGAAAACTCAGTACTGACGTCTTCCTGTATAGCTGGGGCCACACATCCGGCAATCAATGTGAACAAAACCAGGTTTACCGTGTTCTTAACACTTGAAACCATAACCCTAACTCCAAATTTAAACAAAAAAAATGGCCACCGATTAAGCGGTGACCATTCTATTAGCCTGACCTACTCATTCACTGACTGCAGCAGCGCGCTGTGGCTTGGGCTTGATCAGGAAGGTGGCCAGAGCTGGCATCAGTATTAGCGCACCAAACATATTCCAGATAAACATGAAGGTGAGCAATATACCCATGTCGGCCTGGAACTTGATAGGGGAAGCCGCCCAGGTAATCACACCCGCCGCCAGGGTGACACCAATTAATGCCACCACGCGCCCGGTGAAGTTCAGGGTTTCGTAGTAGGCCGTGGTGAGGTCCATACCCTGCTTTTGTTTGGCCAGGATCACCGTGAGTACATACAGGGCATAGTCGACTCCTATCCCCACACCCAGCGCAATTACCGGCAAGGTGGCCACCTTGACACCAATACCCAACCACACCATCAGTGCTTCACAGAGTATGGAAGTGAGCATCAAGGGCAGGATGGCACAAATTACTCCGGGCACCGAGCGGAAGGTCAGTAAACACAATATGATCACCGCGGCATAAACGTAATACAACATTTCCCGGTTGGCTTTCTCCACCACGATATTGGTGGCCGCTTCGAAGCCGGAGCTGCCCGCAGCACCCAGGAACTCTACCTTCAC
>JADFVW010000371.1 GCA_015222725.1 Pseudomonadota bacterium
ACACAGCACCGTGATTGCGCCGCCTGTGTAGAGCGTGTAGAGAGAGTGGAGCGTGGCGTACTTCATTCGGGTTTTTCATAGCACATTACATTTCAACCTACGGGTTCAATCCTGTTGCGAAGATGCACGGTAGTACTGAATACCCGACGCAAAAAACCATCCTGCTGTGCTGCCACCACTTTCTGGCCCAGCGCATAGGTCTTGTCATCCCGGTAGCCGGCAATTTCGAGGATACTTCGCAACAAAAGGTGGATTTTCGCAGTGACGGCCTGATCCATTTCAGCGCCGGTGGGTGCCACTTTATATTGATTGGCAACACCGTCATCGTCGGTATCTATGCCGAACTCGAGCTGCATATTTTCCACACCTTCCACCAGGCAGCGGGAAGTCACGGCATTACCGGCCAGGCTTTCCATGCACAGAGTCGGGATGCTGTCGCCTGTTTCGCCGGAGTCGGAATACTTTCGAATATAGAAAATTCTTGAACTCGCTTCCCAATAGGTCAGCGACACGCCTGCTTTTGCTGAATCCAATAAGTCAATCGGCCGCAACTTTTCCCACCGTGGACCACCAGTGTCTGCCAGGCGTAGATACCATTGCTCGCCAGTAGATGCGGTGAGTCCAACGACAGGTACACCTCCACGCAGACTGGCCTCCGAGGTGGTGCGTTTGATCGCAAGAATATCAGTGAATGGCACAATACCCGCGCCATCCAGGCAGGTGAAAAGGGTAGAATTCAGGGAAACAGGGTTGGACTGCCCATAGTAATCATTGACCAATTCCACAGGGTCAAGCCCATTGAGCGCCCAGTCGGTAGTGCTGCAATCGGTACCTACCGACGCTGGCGTGACGGCATCCATCGCCAAAACACCCCCGAAAAAACCCGCCATGGTTAGCTCTCTTTGCAGAAGACGCATGGCATAACGACCATTTTCCTGTATCCGGGCTGCCTGCTCCTCATAAAAATAATTCTGCTTACTACCCAGGTAAACACTAACGATGCCGCTGGTCAGGAATAACCCGAGCAGCATGGAGATCAATAGCTCCACCAACGACAGGCCACGACTTGCCGGGGTATGGGATAGCCATGCAATACGGTGCATTGTCAGAACACCCCTACATAGGTCGACATGATCATCTGGCGCCGCCTGAGATTATTGCCAACCGCTTCATCCGGGGCATCGTAAAGCCCGGCAATATCACTACCGCATACTGACTCTGCCGGATCGCGTGCAGAGGTCGCCCCAAGCCAGCTTATCGCCACCGATACCGCACCGCCTTCGCGAAAAATACATGCCCGTGGAGATACCAGGCCACCTACATTGCTCATACCCTGTGTTTCTGAAATGCCCAGGACCAGAGATTCCCATTGCCACAGATCAAATGCTGCCAGTTGCACAGGCGTACAATCCGACAGCTCGCAATTTGTTACAGGTATAGACAGCGAATTTTCCTGATCACCTGCGTTGTTAACTACATAAGCGGTGATTTGTCCGGGATTTGCCTGGATTCTTTCGAGAATATCGCGAGCCAATGCCGTCGCAATGGAACGCTGCGTGGCTTCATAGCCCGCTTTCTTACCTGCCAGTTGTGTGGACAGTAGCCCCATCATGCCGGTAGTAAAAATCAGCAGTGCGATAAGGACTTCCAGCAATCCGACCCCTTTTTGGCCCTGGCATAGATTGTCGATATACACATTGTGTGTCATCACCTGTCTCCCGTACCCAATCACGCTGCCGGGCACTCGCCCCAGTCGCGGGCCAATCGTGGTCTGCCAACAATATTGATCACTATACTCAGCGGCTGCACCGAGACTCCGGCAGCGGAACAAACAAGCAGGGTGCGGTTCCTGTGAGAGGAGCCGTCGGGAAGATAGTTGATGAGTTCTAAAGCCGCCCTGGTTCCGGCGCGGTTGGTCAGCGTATAGCCCCGGGGCAGACCTTCAAATACCTTTAGTACCTCATCCGTCCCGGCATCGACCACCCGGTCCTTATCCGCATTGGAGAAAACGATCCAGCCCCCGGAGTAGACACCGGAGCAAACAGGTTCTCCCGTAACAGCCATTGCCGAGGGGCACATACTGACCGGCAGGTTCCTCATTACAGCCTCACTGCGCGCCAGGTTGATAGCGCTCAGCAAACGGCTCGCCTCGCTACGCACCCGGTTTTTGTGCAACATTTTCTGCATTGATGGAGCACCGGCAGACAGAGTGGCGGCGAGCACTACCAGCACTACCATCAACTCAACCAGGGTAAGTCCCTTTACGGGATCCAGCAGCGACATCCTGTCCACAGCACACCTCCATGCCGTAACAAGATTATGCTGATATAGGAAAATCTCCAGTGATTGGCTTTTTTTGCCTGAAGATGACTGCTTTGGATGCCCGGACACGGTCAAAAAGGTGCGCAGAGCCTGCCCCACTTTGTCGGGTATTGCGCACCACCGGCTAAGGCGATGGGGAGATAC
>JADFVW010000372.1 GCA_015222725.1 Pseudomonadota bacterium
GGCAACAGGGTGCGCAGGTCAATAATCTCGGCATCAATGCCGGTTTCCGATACCGCAGTCGCCGCGACATGCACCATTGTGCCGTATGCAAGTACAGTGACGGCCTCTCCTGGCCTGATGATCGCTGCTTTACCCAGCGGCACGGTGTAGTGCCCCTCCGGTACCTCGCTGGATTCGTGATCGGACCACGGTGTACCCGGTCGGTCGTGATGGCCATCAAAGGGGCCGTTGTAGAGGCGTTTGGGCTCCAGAAAAATCACCGGATCGTCATCCTCAATGGAGGCGATCAGCAATCCCTTGGCATCGTAGGGGTTGGAAGGTATGACCGTTTTCAGCCCGGCCACATGCGTAAACAGGGCTTCCGGGCTTTGGCTGTGGGTTTGTCCGCCAAAGATGCCGCCGCCGCAGGGTGCCCTGACGGTGATGGGGGCGCTAAACTCTCCGGATGAACGATAGCGCAGCCGGGCTGCCTCGGAGGCGATCTGGTCGTAGGCAGGCAGAATGTAATCCGCAAACTGGATTTCCGGCACCGGGCGCAAACCGTAGGCGCCCATGCCCACCGCAGCGCCTATAATGCCTAACTCGGAGATCGGCGCGTCAAAAACACGGGACTTGCCGTACTTCTCCTGCAGACCCTGGGTGGCGCGGAAAACACCACCGAAATACCCCACATCTTCGCCAAACACAACCACGTTGTCATCATCGGCCAACTTCACATCCATAGCATCGCGAATGGCCTGGATCATGTTCATTCTGGCCATGTTTATACGCCTGCCTGTTGGCGCTGTTTACGCAGGTGCGGGGGCATCTCTTTGTAGACGTGATTAAACATTTCACTGATGCCGGGCACAGGACCCTTGCCCAGCGTGCCATAGGACTCGGCTTCTTTGGCAGCCAGCTTGACTTCATCCTTTAGTTCTTTTGTTAGATTGGCGTGGCGTTCATTGTCCCAGATTCCTTTGTTGATCAAATGAGCTTTCAGTCTTTCAATGGGGTCACCCATAGGCCAGGCGTTAAATTCATCGACGGGACGATACTTTGATGGGTCATCCGAGGTTGAGTGAGACGCGGCCCGATAGGTGACCCACTCGATTAACGTAGGGCCAAGGTTTCGGCGAGCACGTTCAATGGCCCAACTGGAAGCCGCATAAACCGCCAGGAAGTCATTACCGTCCACTCGGAATGAGGGGATGTTAAAGCCATGGCCCCGACAGGCAAAATTAGCTGCCTGACCACCTGCGATGCCCTGGAATGAGGAGATTGCCCATTGATTGTTCACTACGTTCAAAACCACTGGCGGCTTGTACACCGAGGCGAACACAAGTGCGGCATGGAAGTCACTTTCGGCGGTGGCACCATCACCGATCCAGCCGGATGCGATGCGGGTATCACCCTTGATCGCAGAGGCCATGGCCCAGCCGACGGCCTGCATAAACTGGGTGCCCAGGTTACCCGAGATTGAGAAGAAACCAAATTCGCGTTCTGAGTAGAAAAATGGCAGTGAACGGCCGCCGAGTTTGTCCTTGGCGTTGCTGTATATCTGGCAGATCATATCCACGATGGGGAAATCCTGCGCGATTAACAGGCCTTGCTGGCGATAGGTGGGGAAGCACATATCGCCTTTTTCCAGCGCCATGCGCTGACCGCAGGCAATCGCCTCCTCACCCCGGCACTGAACATAAATTGAGGTCTTGCCCTGGCGCTGTGCCATTTGCATTTGTTCATCGAATACGCGGGTTTTTTCCATCACCCGCAATCCTTTTAATAGCAGTTTGTCATCAAGGTCCATCACCCAGGGACCAACAGCTTGCCCACTATCATCCAGTACCGTGACCAGATCAAAGGCGAGATCGCGCATGCTGTCGGCAGCACAATCGACTTCCGGTCGCCGCGTAGTGCCGGCAGCGGGCAGGTCGATATAACTGAAGTCGGGTTTATCCCCCGGTCGGGATGGTGGCTCGGGTACCATCAGGTTCAGGGGTTTGTGTTCGGTCATTACAAGGCTCCGCTGGTGCTGTATTAAAATTCAGTCTCACAATATATAGAAAATATCATGAGCGGTGTTAGGTGGTTATAAGAGGCCAAAGAGGGCGGTCCAGCTGCGTATAGGGGATGGTCGTAAAATCCTGCGCCATTGCTCCCGGGCTATCTGTATAGATTATTTTATCGGCAATAGGCCCGTATTCATGACAAAAGTGCTGACTGGATTTGACCACTACAACTCTATAACTGGAGGGGTCGATACCAAGGTTGGTAAACAATTCCAACCCCAGTGCCTGGTTTCTTAATGATGACAATACGATGTCCACTCCATCTACCCGGATAGCGGCACAGTCCCCCAGTTTGATGCGCGACCCGGCAAAGGATTGAATTGCATCCGGACAAAGGGCGGTGATCTCTGCATCAAGGCAAAGGGTTTTACCACTCGTGGGTCCGCAACGGCCGCCTATGCAAATGTTGATTCTTGTTCCCACACCGGCTTCAAAGGCAACCCTTACTGCTATTGGGTCCCACAGAGGACCGAGACAGGTGCGATCTGCGCGTCTGTCCAGCAGTTGACTGAGGATAAAAGTAGAATCACCCGGTGCGCCTCCTCCCGGGTTGTCCGAAGTGTCAGCCACAATAACCGTACCGCTCCGATGGGTTAATGCCATGGAAATACCCTGGTTAAGGCC
>JADFVW010000059.1 GCA_015222725.1 Pseudomonadota bacterium
ACGCAGGTTCATAACCCAGTTCGGTAGCCATAGCTTTACGCACCGCGGCACCGGTGGAAACCTCTGCAAGAAAAGCATCCGCAGTATTGCGAATCATTTCCTGCTCTTCGGTAAATTTAAATTCCATAGTACTTTAAAGCCCCGCCTTGGCTCAGCTGCCGTAAACTTTCTGGGCGGGCACTTCCCGTGCGACCAATTCTTCAATGGCCCCGCCAATTTCGGACGGCTCCCATTTCTCGTGCTTATCAACCGGCTTGGTAGAACGCCAACCATCGGCAATGGATATTTTTCCGCCCTCCGCCTCAAATATTCGACCGGTGATATGACTGGACTGCTCAGACCCCAGCCAGACAACCAGCGGCGCGACATTGGCGGGGTCATAGTAATCAAAGCCGCCCTCCTCGGGCTTCTTCATCATGTCGGCAAAGACATCTTCGGTCATGCCGGTTCGACCCGCCGGTGCCAGGGCATTTGCCGTAATACCGTAACGCCCCAGTTCCGCCGATTGGTTAAGTGTAAGAGAAGCAATACCACCCTTGGCCGCTGCATAGTTGCTCTGACCAATGGAGCCGTTAAGCCCAGCGCCGGAAGAGGTATTGATAATGCGCGCACTTAGTTCAATGCCTTCCTTCGCCCTGGCACGCCAGTAATGCACCGCATGGCTACTGATACAAAAGTGTCCCTTCATGTGCACGGCAATAACCTGATCCCACTCTTCCTCGGTCATCGAGGCAAACATCCTGTCGCGGCAAACACCGGCATTGTTCACCACCACATGCAGGTCGCCGAAGGTTTCAATGGCGGACTTAACGATATTCAGTGAATCGTCATAATTGGTTATGTCGGAAGTATTGGCGAGCGCCTTACCGCCGGCCGATACAATTTCATCGACCGTCGTTTCTGCCGACAGCGCGTTGATATCGTTAACAACCACGCTGGCACCTTCCGCCGCAAAAGCCAGCGCATATTCACGGCCCAATCCGCCGCCAGCACCGGTTATGATTACTACACGCCCTTCACATATTCCGCTCATTTCATTTCCTTTTTACCTAATTAGTACGGTGTATAAGTCCCGCCAGAAAAGTGGCTTGTAAGGTTTTCAGGACTCGCCGTGAATCCATCCATGGAGGCTCGTATCGCGCGTCCCTGCGCTCCACGGTCCTGAAAACCTTACAAGCCACTTCTCTTGCTACCATAATTCGGCTCTACTACTTCGCTTTGCCTGCAAATTTGTTCAGTTGGTTACACACTGGTAGCCCCGAAAAGGTGTGGTACTACTTTCCAAGACCGTCTACGACATGGATGTCGTAGCCGAGCCTCCATGGATGGATTCACGGCGTGTCTTGGAAAGTAGTACCACACCTTTTCGGGACGGCAACTATGCCACCGATCTACACATATACTAAATCTACATGCGCTCAATAATAGTAACGTTAGCCTGACCACCGCCCTCGCACATGGTTTGTAGACCATACCTGCCGCCAGTGCGCTCCAACTCATGCAACAAGGTCGTCATTAACTTTGTTCCGGTTGCCCCAAGTGGATGCCCCAGCGAAATAGCACCACCATTTACATTGGTCTTTTCGTGCGGATAACCGGTTTCTTTCAGCCAGGCCATGGGCACCGAGGCGAAGGCTTCGTTTATTTCCACCAGGTCAATGTCTTCAAGCTTCATCCCCGATTTCTTCAGGGCGTACGCCGTGGCAGGGATAGGTGCTGTCAGCATCCAGATGGGATCTTCAGCTCTTACGCTCATATGTGCGATGCGTGCCCTGGGGGTCAAGTTGTAACGCTTTAAGGCATCCTCGGAAACTATCAGCATCGCTGACGAGGCATCACAGGTCTGGCTGGATACAGCTGCGGTAATCGTTCCACCTTCTTGCAGGGGCAACAGCTCAGCCATTTTCGCCATAGACGTATCGCGCGGTGTTTCATCCATTGCAACGCCTTTGAGGGGTGCAATTTCCTTGTCGAAGCGCCCCTGCTTAATGGCACTTAAGGCGCGACGGTGGGACTCCAGGGAGAAAGCTTCCATCTCCTCGCGCGAGATCTTCCACTTATCGGCAATCATCTGCGCCGAGTTAAACTGGGAAACTGGTACTTTACCGTAGCGGGCTACCCATCCCTCGCTGCCAGAAAAGGGGTCGCTGTAGCCCAGGGGTTCTGCAGCCAGCATTGCGGATGCAATGGGAATACGAGTCATGGTTTGCACACCGCCGGCAATCACAACATCGTTTACGCCCGCCATAATTGCCTGGGCGGCAAAATGCACAGCCTGCTGGGACGAACCACACTGTCTGTCAATGGTAGTACCGGGAACTTCTTCTGCCAGCCCCCCTGCCAGCCAGGCTGTTCTAGCAATATCACCGGCCAGTGGACCAATGGTATCCACGCAACCGAACATGACATCGTCATACTCAATATCGGGGATGCCATTGCGCTCTACCAGCGTTTTTAATACATGGGCACCCAAATCCGCCGCATGTACATCGGCCAAACCACCTTTGCGCCTTCCAGTGGGGGAGCGCACTGCATCTACTATATAGGCATCTGCCATCAGTCTATCCTTTGCTGTTCAAGTAAAAACTAAAATGTTGTACCGGCACCCAGTTGGGCATCGTCAGAAAATATATAATCGGCCACTCGGGCTTTGTGAAAACCTGTATCACCCCAGGTATTGGCCAGGGCCCAGGCTTTCTTCATGAAAATATGCAGGTCTACTTCCCAGGTATAACCCATGGCACCGTGTGCTTGAATCGTATTTTTTGCCGCCAGCTTAGCCGCCTCGCAGGCCATTAACTTGGCATGGGATACGTTAATTACCGCTACGCTCTGCCCCTGGGATATAGCGTAGGCCGCCTTGTGTACAGGTGCCTTTGCATACTCCAGTCGAACCGCGATATTAGCCATGGCATGTTTTACTGCCTGGAACGACCCGATTGGTTTACCAAACTGCTGCCGTTCGCCGGTGTACTCCACGGTGATATCAATCATGCGTTGGGCCAGGCCCAGGGCCTGAGCAGCACAACCCAGCGCGCCACGATTTAGCGCTGCACTAGCAAGTGCCCCCGCCTGCTCACCGGTCGCAAAGGGCTCTACAGCTGCGTCGATCTCTACGGCATAAAGCTTGCGGGAGGGGTCAATCGATTCGTTGTGGCGCAGCGTCACCTGATCTGGTGTGACGATAAATAAATCTGTCCCCTTTTGCAGGATAAGAAGGTCGGCAGTGTGCGCATCTTCTACCAGCAAATTCTGCTCCAGGCCCACTACGACTTTAGCTTCACCTGTCGCTATTTTTGGCAGCCACTGTGCTGCCAAATCGCCGCCCAGTTCTTTTAGCATGGGTACCGCAACCAAGGCGGTATGTACCAGGGGTTCCGGCAGGGCTACATAACCACATTCCTGGGCAAGCAGTACAAAGTCCAACTCGTTCATACCGAGGCCACCATATTCTTCTGGAACCGTTATTCCCGACAGGCCCATTTCGGCAATCTGTTGCCACAGAGCGGGATCTCTGCCGTCTTCCATTTCCCAGCTGGCGCGAATTTTCTCCGGCGTTACTTCATTAAGTAAAAAATCCCGGACCGATTCCCGGAACAACAACTGATCTTCACTAAACGTAAAATCCATGATTTACCTCGGCATTCCCAGCATTCTTTCGGCGATAATATTGCGTTGAATTTCATTGGTCCCGGCATAGATGGGGCCGGACTGCGAAAACAACCAGCCATCCAGCCAGCGACCAACACCGGAGGCATCCGGCGCATGGGGCAGCAGTTCGGCCCGCGCACCCAGAATATTCATCGCCGTGGCATGCATATTCTGGTCTAACTCAGACCAGAAAATTTTATTGGTAGATGATTCTGCACCGATCTTGCCACCCTGGGTCAGGCGGCAGGCGGTTTGGTAGGTGGACAGGCAATAGCTTTCCGCTTCCATATAGGCGCGCAGCACCGCCTCTTTTACAGCGGGGTCGTTATCTGCAGATGCGCGGTTCTCCTTATAGAGATCAACCAGCCTTCTAGCGGTTTCCTGAAAGCGCGCCGGAGAACGCAGCATCAACCCACGCTCGAACCCGGCGGTGGCCATCGCCACACTCCAGCCCGCGCCCTCATCACCCAGACGGTTACTCACATGCACTTTAACGTTATCAAAAAATATTTCTGCGAACCCTGGCAGCCCATCGAGTTGGGGGATGGGTCGCACCGTAATGCCCGGCGAATCCAGAGGGACCAGAATAAAAGTCAGCCCG
Organism: Pseudomonadota bacterium; assembly: GCA_015222725.1. Taxonomy (GTDB): domain Bacteria; phylum Pseudomonadota; class Gammaproteobacteria; order Pseudomonadales; family Halieaceae; genus JBALVT01. Next base: position 4,253 of record JADFVW010000059.1, read on the forward strand.
CGGTGGCGCTGCGAGTCGGGGTCGGTACGAAACATACAAAATGCCCAGTCTGCCCACACCGCCCGGGTAGACCAGGTTTTCTGGCCATTGATGACATAGTGGTCGCCATCCAGCACGGCGGTGGAGCGAATCGCAGCCATGTCGGAACCGGCATTGGGCTCCGACCAACCCTGGGCCCAAACCTCTTCACCACTGGCCATTTTCGGTAAGATGCGAGCCTTCTGTTCCTCGGTGCCATACTCCATCAGCGTTGGGCCAAGCAGAAAAATACCATTCTGGTTAACCCGCAGTGGCGCACGAACCCGGTAATACTCTTCTTCAAAAATTAACCATTCGATCAGGTCACAGGCGCGCCCGCCCAGTTCTTCTGGCCAGGTCACCATACCCCAGCGCCCCTCGTTCAGCGTAGCTTCCCACTCCCGGTGCTGAAGAAATCCCTCCTGCGTATCAAAGCTCTTTAGTGGCTGTGCAGGCACATGCTGCGCCAACCAGTCCCGCGCCTCGGCCCTGAACGCCTTTTGATCTTCTGTATAGGATAAATCCATTCTCGCTTTTTTCCTTTTCGAAAACGTCAGTCGAAACTGGCTTCGCGTTTGTTGACAAAGGCATCCCGGGACTTCTGGGAATCACTCATGGTGTAGGCCTCCAGGGTAAAACCCTGTTCCCAGCGATACTTATCTTCCAGGTTGCCATCTTCTATGCCGGTTAAAGCCTCCTTGGCCAGCTTAACCATAGCGGGGGATTTGTCGGCAATTTTCCCGGCGATCTCCCGTGCCGTGGGTAGTAATTCCTCGCGTGGAACAACGCGCTCCACTGCGCCCAGCCTGTAAGCCTCCTGGGCGTCGATAAACTCACCGGTAAAATACATATAGCGAACTTTTTGCACCGGGAACATGCGCTGTAAATGTGCCCCACCACCCATCGCTCCCCGATCTATTTCCGGCACACCAAAGCGGGTGCACTCGGACGCAATCAGGATATCGGCTGCTCCGGCCATGCCAATACCGCCACCTAATACAAAGCTGTGCAGTGCGACAATGACTGGCTTGGGGTTGCGATGAATTGCGCGAAAGGTCTCGTAGTTGCCCTTGTTTATATCGACAATTTTATCGGGCTGCGCCGCCAACTCCTTGATATCGACACCGGCGCAAAAGCCCTTTCCTGTAGCGGCGACAATAATGACTCTCACCGCATCGTTTTCACCCAGTGCGTCAATTTCAGCCGCGATGGCAAACCAGCCGGCACTATCAAATGCATTCACCGGCGGGTGATCCAGAATCATCTCGGCTATGCCGCTTTCAATGCTTGTTTTAAAGGGTTTAGACATAATCCTTCTTCCCAATCCTGTTTTTAATGTATGTTAGCGCGACTTGCCAACACCGTGAGGCGCTGCTCAGCTTCGCGCACAATCGCAGTTATCAATCCTTCACAACTAAGCAATTCGTCGATAACCCCGGCCACCTGGCCACTGGGCAGCACGCCCAAAGAGGGCTCACCATCTACCATCGCCTTTTGAATAATCATCGGTGCATTGGCCGACATAATGGCCTGGGCGGCAGTCATATCATCACTGCGACTCATGGCGATGGCCGTCTTCAGCAGCCCTAGAAGACTGGCACCGGTGTGTTTACGGAAGGCCATACCATTGCGCAAAGCTATAATCAGTTTCTTTATACCACCGGCTTTTTCCATATCTGCCAGCAACTCGTTCATAATCATGCGCTGGGGCAAACCGTCCATCGCCCGGGATACAATAATGTCTCCGGGGCTTTTGCAATCGAGGTAGCGCTGCAAGGTTGCGTTGGGCACCGGGCTCTCGCGAGTCAACAGGAAACGTGTGCCCATGGCGATGCCATCTGCGCCCCAGGCCATGGCAGCCACCAGGCCACGACCATCCTTAAAGCCACCCGCAGCGACCACCGGCACTTTTTCACCCACCGCATCAATCACCTGGGGGATAAGCAATGTGGTTGGCACAGCGCCGGTGTGTCCACCACCTTCGCCACCCTGCACAGTAACCACATCAGCACCCAACTCGACCGCTTTAATGGCATGCTTGGGGAGCCCGACTGTGGGCATGCAGACAACGCCTGCACTTTTCAATTTCTGGATAAACTCAGGACCCGGCGAGCGGGAATAACTGACCGCCTTAACCCCGTGCTGAATAACCATGTCAACAATGTCAGACGCATTGGGCTGGTACATGTGGAAATTCACACCAAAGGGTTTATCGGTCAGCGCCTTTACCTGCAGGATATCCCGCTCCATTTCCTGGGGAGGTATTGTGGCACCGGCAAGAAAACCAAAGCCACCGGCGTTACAACTGCCCGCAACCATGCGAGGATCGGCCACCCAGCCCATCGCCGTTTGAACAATGGGATATTTACATCCCAGTAACTTTGTTAATCGCGTTTCAAGCATCGTTTTTCCCCACTTCAGGACCGATCACCGGCAGGGTTATCCTTGATCTGGTAAGCCCGTTGGTTGTGTGGGTCCATCTCGGCAATGATTGCCAGCTGCTCCGCGGTGGGAGCCTCCGTTACCGGCACATCCTCAGGGATGTAAACGGCAAAGCCGGTGTTTTCCTGCACCTGTTGCGCCGTAACACCTGGATGCAGGGATACCAGGCGCACCTGGTGATCCGGCCCGCCAAAATCCAGTACGCACAGGTCGGTAATCATCAGGCCAATTTTCACGTCATCCAGTGAATGGCCCTTGGGCAACCGCTGCGGGTTGTAACCAATGGAGGAGACAAAGTCGCATTCGCCATCGACGAAGACCCGGGTGTTATGGCTGGGTACAAAAAAGCTGTTGGGGTGCGATATGGAGTTGCCGGGAAAGCCCCGTGCACCCAGCATCATGACCTTGGGCTGCTGATAGCTGCCACCCAGGGCTGAGGTATTTGACTGACCGTACTTGTCAATCTGCGTGGGCCCCAACATGGCGTGACGCTTGCCACTCCAGACATTATCGAAAATACGGGAAAAGCCCATCCAGCTTTCATTGAATTGCACAAAGTCATCGCCGCGCTTTCCCAGAGGATTGGGTTCGCTGAGCATGAACGCTTCCGAATCTGTCATCATTAAATCGGTGTTTGTTGTCTTCATCGTAAGACTGGCCGCCAATCGCGGAATAACACCAATACCAGTGGCCAATACTTCGCCGCCATTTTCAAATGCTTTGGAAGCCGCGACGATGCATAGTTCAGCCAATGTGTAGTCTGCTGCAGAAGTTGTCATAAGGTTTCTCTTTCTCAATAAGTGGGCAGTTCGATGGATTTAATGGCCTCAAGGCCACCCACATTTTGTTGATAATCTGCCTCGGACTCGCCGAGATACTGATCGCAATAACCCTGGAAGCCACCCTCCGCCTTGGCAGACGCTGTATAGACTTTGTAGTGCGGCACATCGAAACCATACGCCGGGCTGCACGAAGAGGGGTGGGCACCACCGGGAATATGCACCACACCGCTGGTAGCAGAGCGCTCCCAGAAAACCTGGCGGGCTACTGCCGGGTCTTTGAAATAATCGCTATCAACCAGTTCGTCGCAGGAGACATAGGTTTGGGTGGCTGCCCGTGCATACATGTCATCCATGTAATGATCCGGGCCGGCAATCTGGCATACGCCGCGCTTGTCTGCCCTATCTACATGAATAAGGGCCGCATCCAGGCGCAGGGCCGGCATCGCCACCCACTCCTTATCATCGTAGGGGCTGTCGATGACCTTGATATCGGGGTTTTGGGTAATGATGTCTGTCCCCAGGCCGACTTCCGTTGGCATAAAGGGTAGACCCCAGGCCGCTGCGCGCAAACCCAGCAACATCATGCCCTCGTCAATTTCCATCACTTCCAGTTCGCCGCCCTGCCTGGCCTGACGGAAGTAGGGTTCCAATGGAATAAAATCCAGGGAAACAAAAGCGAAAACAACTTTCTTCACTTTGCCGGCAGCGCAGAGCATACCCACGTCGGCACCCCCGTAGGAAACCAGGCTTAAGTCCTTGAGGTCGGAACGCAATATCTCACGCACCAGCGCCATGGGCTTGCGTCGGGGACCCCAACCGCCAATACCAATTGTCATACCATCTTTTAGCTGCGCTACAACTTCTGCCGCAGTCATCTGCTTATCCATCTAGCCATGCTCCTTTTACAAATTCCTAACGGATTATTTATAAAGCCCTAACGGACTATCCGCGCCATGCGGTAGTCGTGTTTTACAAAATTAACACCGAGGGTACTCTCGGTGCGGCGCACACCCTCTACGCCGCTGATATTGTTGTGAATAAATTCCGCAAGGTGCTCTGTGTTGCGCACCATGGTAATTGCCAGAATGTCCGATCGCCCCAACATCACCCCGACAAAGCCGAGCTCTGGTAATTTCGACAAGGTTTCCGCCACAGCCTGGGCCTGCTTACTGCGTTCCACCTCAATCCAGATATAGGCGAGAGCGGCATCTCGAAATCGATCAATATTTGTGACAGCAGTAATGCGAATTAACTTCTCTTTTTCCATGCGCTTGATACGCGCCCGGACTGTGCCCTCAGTTACGCCTAGCTCATTGGCTATTTTCCGATTGCTGGTTCTCGCATCGCGGGACAGCCATTCAACAATGGCCTTATCAATCTTATCCAACCTACGCCTGGTCATGAAAAGGCACCCAGTCAGGTTGGTTTTTTAGTACGTTCACTGCCAGCGATGGAGTCAGGCGACGAATTCCCGAAATACTGGATAACACCTCGCTCAACAGATTGTTCAAGGCATCCAGGTCTTCCGCCACCACTAAAACTTCCACGTCGTGTGTGCCGACAACGACATTGACCGAAAATATTTCAGGTATCTTTGCCAGGTCGGCCGCAACATCCGAGGGAGAGCGGTTTTCGACCTGCACTCCAATGGCCAATAGCATTTGATAGCCAGCGGCCTCGATATCGGTTACCGCTACCACGCGCATGGTGCCGGATTCTTCCAGGCGTTTTACCCTGGAGCGCACTGTTGTCTCTGTCAGCCCCAACTCCCGGGCAATGGCGCGGTAAGGTAGCCGGCCATCTGCCCGCAGTAAATCGATGATGGCGTAATCCAACTCATCAAGTGATATTAAATCGGAGGAAGCTTGAGAAACTGAAGCCAGCTTATTCATTGAGACTCCCTGGCGGCCAGTGCGCGCAAATCACCCTTCAGCACTTTGCCACCGGCATTCATGGGGAACTCTTGCACAAAAGTGACAGATCGGGGAACTTTATAATTCGCCATATTGTCGCGTGACCAGGCAATAATAGCCGCTTCATCCAATGCAGATTCCGCACTCGCAATGATGAAGGCTTTCGCCACTTCTCCCATGCGACTGTCCGGCACACCGATTACCGCAGCCCGAGCAACGCCCGGCATACTGCACAAACTGTTTTCAATTTCTGCGGGGTAGCAATTAAAGCCGCCGACGATGAACATGTCCTTGATGCGGTCGGTAATTCGAACATAGCCATCGACGTCCATGACCCCCACATCTCCTGTTTTCAGCCAGCCATCTTCCGTAATTGCCTTGCCTGTTTCTTCCGGGTTATTGAAGTAACCGCGCATGACGTTATAGCCACGACACCAGATTTCACCCTCTGCCCCCGGCTCGACCTCACCACCCTCCAAATTAACGCATTTCATCTCCACACCATCCATGGCCCGGCCGGAGCTGTGGGAAATACGTTCGGCACTGTCATCCGCTCGACAAATAGACACCACGCCGCAGGTTTCGGTGAGCCCATAGGCCGTAACCACCACCTCAAAGCCCAGTTCGTTACGCATATCGTCGACCAATTGCACTGGAACCGGCGCTGCGCCCGTCACAGCCAGGCGCAAACTGGAAAGGTCATAACTATCGCGCTTTGGATGGGCGAGCAACGACTGGTAAATAGTCGGCGGCCCAGGAATCATTGAAATCTTCTCCCGCTCAATCTGCGCCAACACCGCATCCAGATCGAAACTCTTAACAGGGATAATTCGCGCGCCGCGTATAAAGGCTGCCAACCAGCCCGCCTTATAGCCAAAAGAATGAAAAAATGGGTTAATAATCAAATAGTTATCATCCGACCTGAGACCAACCGTAGCGCTCCAGATATCAAATACTCGAATGTTTTGGCCGTGGCAAGTGATGACACCCTTGGGCTTGCCTGTAGTGCCCGAGGTAAAAAGGATGTCCAATGTGTCTTCTGCATTCAGCGAAGAGGCTATCTCCGCAACTTTTGCGGCCTCAACACTGTCCCCTGCCTCGAGAAAGTCCAGCCATGAAACTGCGCCCTCTGCCTCGCCGGACAGCATCACTATCTGCTCCAGACCAGGTAGTTCCTGGCCTTGTAGAAGCACAGGATAGGAAACATCGAGGAAGTCGCTGACGGTAAAGAGTAGCTTTGCGCCACTGGCCTGAAGAATATAAGCCGCTTCAGCACCTTTGAGCCGCGTATTGAGCGGAACCAGAACCGCGCCGATGGACTGGGCACCGATGGCGGCGATAATCCACTGATAGATATTGGGCGCCCAGATAGCGAAGCGATCGCCCTTTTCGAGGCCAGCGGCCAGGAATGCCCTGGCGGACTCTACCCGGGCGGCATCAAGTTCAGCGTAGGTAAGTTCAACCTCTCCGTCGCATATAGCGACCCTGTCACCGTAGTTGGCCGCGGCCTGCTGTATGACCTGGGGTAAGGTGCACGCTGTGTCGGGTTCTGAAGCCATAGAAAACAACTGGAAACGCATTCCAAACTGTAAACGGGAGCTTATAGTATGTAGTGGCCACGAGATTTACAATGATTATTCGTATTTTATTGATCGTATATTTACGAATAGTACGAATACATATAAGCAGGCGATTTTTTAGTCGTTATACTTTGGAACGAACCGGTATTTGGAGAGGTTTTATTCGAAAACCGGCGCGACCAGGTTGGTTAGTCCCCATGCCAGACACGCAAAAGACGCATCCCTGCGAGCTCGGCCTCGGCCATCCATGGCCTCAGACGGTCTGGCATGGGGACTAACCAACCTGGCCACACCAATCGAATAAACCTCTCCAAAGACCTCTTTAGTATGTGAGCACTAACTACCGCTATAGCGACTTCCACAAATCACTTTCTGAATTATGTGACGCGCTATTCTCAGTCTCGAGCTTAATTAGGTGCGCCTCCAGCGAAAGCTTCGCCATTTGATGCAAAGAGACATCAACATCGTCGTAGACCACTGCTACCAATTCGTCCAGAGAGGTGTTTTTCAGGCCTCGTAAACCTTTTAGTACCTTGGCTTCACGTGCTAAGCGGTGATTAACCAGCCACTCCACCACTGCAGCGGAATCTTCCATTACATCACCATGCCCAGGGGCGATAAGCTTGAGGGGGTATTTCAGTAAAAGCTGCAGGGATTCGATGTAGGCCTTCATATTGCCGCTGGGCGGTATGATGACAACGGTGGAACCATTCATAATGTGGTCACCGGCGAACATCATCTGCTCCTCTTCGAGGAAAAAGCAGTAATGATTACTGACATGGCCGGGTGTATGCACCGCTCGAAGAGTGAATTCGGGCGTTCGCAGTACATCGTCATGCTGTATTTCTTTGGTGGGCTTAAATGTCTCATCCTGGAACATATCATCGGCTGGGGGTGCGCCAATGACCTCGGCTCCACTAGCTTCTGCTACGGCTTGCCATGCGGGAGAATGGTCTGGATGCGTATGGGTGCAGACGATCCAGCGAATACGCCCCTCACCCGCCTGCAATATGGCTTCTATATGCTCGGGAATTGCGGGACCGGGGTCGAGCACGGCCACCTCGTCGTTACCGATAAGGTAGGTATTGGTGCCCGGACCCGTCATTCGCCCAGGGTTTGGGGCCACCAGGCGGCGAACCCTGGCGTTCAGGCGAAATGGGATACCATGTTCCATCATTGCAATAAGTTCCCTTAAGGAACCATGTTCGCTATGACAAGCTCTGGATTCACATCTGCCTCATAATCGACGCCCTCGACCTCAAAGCCAAACAGTTGCAGAAACTCCTGCTTATACCCGGCAAAGTCAGATAATTCACGCAAGGTCTCGGTGTTGACCTGGTCCCACAGCTCGCCCACGGCGGCCTGTATTTCGGGGTCCAGTTCCTTGCCATCGGCGCGCAACCGGCCCTCTTCGTCAAGATAGGGATTTTCCCCGTACAGGGAATCCCGGAACAGGCCGTCTACCTGCTCTATGCAACCCTCGTGTATGCCGCGCTCCTTCATCACCTTGAACAGCAAAGCCAGATAGATGGGCATGGCAGGAATAGCGGCAGATGCCTGGGTTACGACTGCTTTCAATACGGAAACCCGGGCATCGCCACCGTGCGCAGCGAGCCGCTCGCGGATTCCGATCACGCGCTTGTCCAGGTCTTTCTTGGCCGCGCCTATGGTGCCGTGCCAGTAAATATCCCAGGTCAGTTTGTCACCGATATAGGTATAGGCTGTGGTCTTGGCGCCATCGGCCAGTACGCCCGCCTCGTCCAGCGCCTCAATCCACATTTGCCAGTCTTCACCGCCCATCACAGCGATGGTGTTGTCTATCTCTTCCTGGTTCGCCGCTTCAATAGGAAAATCCTGTACGATTTCTTTATCGGTATTCACACCTTTTTGTATGGTGGAACTGCCAATAGGTTTGAGTGTAGAACTGTGCACCACACCTGTAACAGGGTGCTGTCGCCTCGGGGATGCCAGGCTGTAAACAACTAAATCAATCTGGCCCAAATCCTTGCGAATAGTCTCTATGGTTTTGGCCTTTATTTCATCACTGAATGCATCGCCATTGATGCTCTTGGCGTAGAGCCCCTCGGCTTCGGCAAATTTATGGAAGGCCGCCGAATTATACCAACCCGCCGTGCCCGGCTTTCTCTGGGTGCCTTCTTTTTCGAAAAACACGCCAAGCGTTGATGCGCCACAGCCGAAAGCTGCGGTGATACGTGATGCCAGGCCATAACCTGTGGATGAACCTATCACCAGCACGCGTTTCGGGCCGTTTTTAATTTCGCCATTTGCCTTTACGGTTTCAATCTGCCGCTTGACGTTAGCTTCACATCCGACGGGGTGGGTAGTAACACAGAGAAAGCCGCGAACACGAGGTTTGATAATCATCTGAAGAATTCCTGAACTTGGATTTAATCGTACAGACAGGCAGGCAATGACTGGCTGACTTTGATCCGGCAGTGTAGCATATCGCCGCATGAACAACGCTTCCCAAAAAGACTCCCCAATATCGCCGCTTCGATACGCAACCCCTGCCAGCTGGGTAGAGAAAGTCCTGTCTGATTTTGACAGCTTTTTACTGGATCACGCTGCCGCGGAAAAAAAAGCCTCGGGAATGGCGATGTCGATGCTGTCGCACTACCCGGATAGAATCGAGCTGGTTGCCGCCATGGCTGACCTCGCCATCGAGGAGCTCACGCACTACCGGGAGGTGGTTAAGTGGATTCATCGACGCGGGTTAATAACATCTGCAGACAAGAAAGATGCCTACGTGATTCTATTTCGCAAAGCGATTCGAAAAGAGAGCGAGCAGTACTTACTGGATCGCCTTCTCACCGCAAGTATAATCGAAGCCAGGGGAGCAGAACGTTTTGCCCTGGTGGCCGAAGCGCTGCAAGATGCTCCCCTGAAGAAGTTTTACCAGTCCATCGCTCGCTCTGAAGAGCGCCACTATGAATTATTTTTGGATCTGGCAAAAAAATATGTGGACAGTTCTGTAGTCGACAAGCGCTGGGATCAGCTGCTGGATATAGAAGCTGAAATCGTCAAAGGCCTGCCTATCCAGGCTGCGCTGCACTAAGGTTTTTAGCCACAGCACTTAATATGAGTAGAGATGTTGCACTGACGCGCTATCTGGAGCGGCATATCGAGGCCGGTCTACCCAGGGCACCGATGGGGTCGCAGCACTGGCAACATGTAATTGTCATTCCTGCCTACAATGAACGTCCGGAGCTGCTGAGCGCATTTTCACAGCTAAGCACCAGTGGCAAAGTACTGATCATACTTGTCATAAATCGCCCCGACTCAGACCTGAACACTCAAAGCAACTCAGCTCTGAGAAATGCCCTCGACAATATTGGCAGCACCCGTAATACCAGCTCCCAACATCCAATTTATCACCTGAACAGCGCCGTCGACTTGTTCTGTTACGACCTGGAACGAATAAGCGGCCCAATACCTGCGGCCCAGGGCGTCGGCTTAGCCCGCAAGATTGGCTGCGATATTGCGTTTTTGTGGCAAAGTCAGGGTGCAATATCCACGCAGTGGATTTGCTGCACCGACGCCGACGCCATCCTGCCTTCAGACTATTTTTCACGGCTTGAACAGTTTGATGACTCGGTTGCTGCCGTATACCCCTTTGCGCACGCGCCAGGCATTTCAGAAGATATCAACCGGGCGACCATTCTGTATGAGATACGATTACACCAGTATGTGCTGGGGCTGATATACGCAAAATCACCCTACGCCTATCACACCCTTGGCAGTTGTATCGCGGTAAAGTGCCAGCACTATGCCGAGGTCAGGGGCTACCCCAAGCGCTCGGGCGGAGAAGATTTTTACTTGCTGAACAAGCTGGCCAAGTTGGGCCCTGTCACCTCTCTTACCGGTGAATGTATACAATTGCAGTCCCGCATGTCACACCGGGTTCCCTTTGGAACCGGCCCTGCCATTAAAAAAATTATAGACGCCAACTGCGGCGATGAGAGCATCCTGTTCTATCACCCCCAAAGTTTTGAAGTTCTCAGAGCCCTACTGGCCGTTGTGGAACAACTTCAAAAACAGGAACTGGATGAGTTACCACAACTATTACACAGCGAAGGGCTCTGCGAAGAACTCGCACAAATTGCAACGCAAGCCCTGCTTACAATGGGAATCGCCAAGGCGATTTCACACTGCCGTAAACAGGGCAAATCTGAAGAACAATTTCTTCGACAGTTCCACCAATGGTTTGATGGCTTTAGAACACTGAAATTTCTTCACAGAATGCGTGATGCGGCCCTGCCGATGCAAAATCTTGCCGGCGCGTACAACTTACAACCCACTCTGTTTCCAGCTAGCATGAAGAGCACAAGCATTATTGATACTTTGCGTGCTGCTATCAGGCAGCAATGGCAATGGTCTACTGATCATGAGCTTACAGATAACCCCTAATAAGGAGAATAAGAATGAGCGCTCCCGAAACGCTGGCCATTATTTCTGCCGGAGTCTTTTTCCTGGTTGGTCTTTTGACCGGCACCTGGAAATATTTACAAATTCACGCCAGCGAATCAGGCGAGGCACATCCCTATGTCGACATCTGCCATCGGGCATCGTTGCTGTACGCTTTCGCCGCCATGCTATTGGCTAAATTCGCAGAACTAAGCCAACTGCCCGAACTTGTCGAGCTCATCGCAATGGCACTTATCCTGTTTTACTTTGCCACGGCCATAGGTACTTACTTTATTCATGGGCTTTTGCAAGACACCGAAAACCAATTGAAACCACCATTTGTTTTGGGGAAACACGAGATCCCTGGAACACTTATATCTACCCAGATGTGGATGTTGATTGTTGCGGAGATAGGCGGGTTTTTAGTTTTATTCTACGGTGTTTTACTTGCGCTGCTTTAATTCTGGACCTTACCCAGAGACGCTATCCCGATACTCAACATTGAGAATGTTTCGACCCTTATCGAGCTGATAAAGGTAGTGGACTTTACCGGGAAGATCCTTAATGCACTGCTCGGTGAGGCGTTGGTAGTATTGTATAAATCTGGCGATCTCCGCTTCGCCCATAGTCTTTGACGACGTTTTATGCGACAGGCTCTGGGCCAGCTTCTGTTCCTGCTCCAGGCGCCAACGGAAAACACAATCAAATGAGGTGGCTTGCAGCATCAGCCACCGGTCAACACGGTTGTAGAGGGGAAGCAACTGGCTTTGAATCTTGTCATTTACGTAAAACCGCCACACGCCTTGCGCATCTTCGTTCTTCTCCAGATCATTGACTGGTAACTCCAACTGTTGCGCACTTTGTGGGCGCACGCCCAGGCACCAGCCCTCGAGAATAATAATGTCGAGTGGCCCGCTTATGGTTTCCCAACCCGACTCTGGCAGCCGATCATCATTTGCTTTATCGAACCGCGGAATATTAACTGCTGTACTCCGACCTGGGCTCCTGGGCGATGCCAGTAGTGCATCCAGCGTTCGGTTCAGCAATTCCATATCGTGCGTACCCGGCACTCCCCTCGTCGCAAGCAGAGGGTGCACTTTCCGCGACAATTGCAGTCGCTCAGAGTGCGTGTAATAGAAATCGTCCAGGGAGAGTGTCACCACAGACAGCTGATGCTCAAATTTAAGCGACGCGACGAGGTAGTCAGCCAGCGTTGACTTTCCGGAGCCCTGGCTACCGTTCACTGCCAGCAGAAGCGGCCTGGATACAGTTGCGCGGTGTGCTGCCAATTTCGCAGCAACAGGGCTAAACCATTTTTGCGCCATCGCCAGGTATTTCGCATCGAGCTGATGCGACTGTAAAAATTCTTGGTGCCAGGATGGCAGATGTGGACTTGAGTTTATTGGAGGTGACACCACCTGTGCGCCCTAAAGAACCAGCCGCCGGATATCCGATAGCAGCGAGACATACTGGGTGAGAAAGCGCCCCGCATCACCGCCATTAATAACTCTATGATCATAAGACAGTGCCAGCGGCAGCATTTTACGTGGCTTAAATTTCTTGCCATTCCACACCGGACGAATATCTGCTTTTGACACGCCGAGAATTCCCACCTCGGGAGCATTAACAATGGGCGTGAACCCCCGCCCGCCAATTCCACCCAGGCTGGAAATAGTAAAGCAGCCGCCGCGCATTTCGTCGGGACGCAATTTACGGTCTCGCGCTTTACCGGCAATTTCGATCACTTCCTCAGCCAGCTCCCACAGCGACTTTTTGTCAACGTCGCGAATCACGGGAACCAGCAGACCGGCCGGGGTATCCACCGCCATTCCAATATGGATATATTTTTTATAGATAAGGCTCTGTCCGTCACCGGACAGGGAAGCACAAAATTTGGGGTTGTCCCGCAATGCCACGGCACAGGCTTTAAGGATAAATGGCATGGGTGTCAATTTGGTGCCACGCCTTTCTGCCTCAGCCTTTAAATTATTCCTGAATGCTTCCAACTCTGTGATGTCGGCATCATCGAACTGCGTCACATGGGGCACATTCAACCAACTGCGATGCATATTTGCTGCAGTAAGTTTTGCCATTTTGCT
>JADFVW010000007.1 GCA_015222725.1 Pseudomonadota bacterium
GCCGCCGAACCCCTTCGCTCTCTTCCAGTGGCCGGGGCATTTCCACCAAACAAAAAAACCCGGCAAATACCGGGCTTTTTTATGCGCAATGGTAGGTCTCTCAAGGGAAGGAAAGGGCTTCGGTGACCAGTCAAGCCTGCGCCCGGTCACCGAAGCCCTTTCCTTCCCTTGAGAGACCGGCGTATTACCCAAAAAATAATCCCTCAATAATCGCTGTTCAGCTCCGAGATCTGCTCATTGAGCGTGAAAAAGTCGTATAGGATGCCGAAGCCAAAGAGCCCCAGGGTGAACAGGTAGAGCAGGCCAGTGAATACTTTACCCATATAAAATCGGTGGATGCCGAACACGCCCAGGAAGGTCAGCAAAATCCAGCTCAGGTCGTAATCAATCGGTCCTGAGACAAATCGGTAGTCAGCCTCTCTGTCCATGGCGGGAATAAGAAATAAATCAATAATCCACCCCACAAAGAACAGGCCCAAGGTGAAAAACCAGATGACACCGGTAATCTGCTTGCCGTAGTAAAACCGGTGAGCGCCCATAAAACCAAATATCCACAATAGGTAACCTATTAAAAGGGAGTGCGTTTTTTGATTGTCATGCATGGCTTATGTCCTGTACGTTACTTTACTGACCTGCGTCATGGTTCTACTCAGGCCACTTGCTAAGCTGGCACTGTACCTTATTTGAACTGCTCAGGAGTAGTAGAGAATATGTCCGTAGAACACCATGATCTCATCCACGAATTCCCCGCACTGAAGGATCGCATTCACGAGCTCAAGCTTAGCGATACTCATTTCCGCAATTTGTTCGAGGAGTACCACACACTTACTCGTAGTGTGGAGAATATGGAGAATGAGGTAACGCCGGTTTCAACCTTCACTGAAGAGGATGCCAAGCTGCGCAGGCTGCACCTGAAAGATGAGCTGTATAAGATGATGACTGCGGCTTGAGTTGGGGGCTTATTAAAGATGACAGATTCCACGATGAAGAGTGAACTGGAGCAGCAATTGGCCAGCATGCGTGGCAGGCTGGCCAGTATCAAAAAGGATGTTACCCACGGCTATTCCGGGGACTCTGCAGAGCAGGCTCAGGAGCGGGAAAATGACGAGGTAGTCGATGCCATCGGCAACGAGACGGCCCTGTCCATACGAGCAATTCAGGCGGCGCTGGACCGTATCGAAGCGGGTTCCTACGGCGTCTGCGTTAGCTGTGGTAAGGACATAGGCAAGGCGCGCCTGAAAGTTGTTCCCGAGGCTACTCGCTGCGTTGACTGCACTGAGTAGAATTCAATGGGGTTCTGACCCCATTGAATTCATCCGGTTTTTCTTATTCCTCTTCCAATTTTGCCTCGGCGACCTTTCTTTCGTAGTGTGGTTTCCACCACCTGATCGTCAGTGGCACCGCTATATTCAGGCAGAAGGCAGTACACATCAGGGTATAGAACATTTCTTCGCTGATGATGTTGTTTTGCGCATAGGCAATGTCCATCACCACGAAAGCCAGCTCGGCTCTCCCGAGCATGCCAAACCCAATCATCCAGCTCTCTGCCCAGAGGAATTTGCCGGTGTAGCGTGCGGCCAGCCCGGCGGACAGTACCTGGCCCACCAGTAGCCCGACTGTCAGCACAATGGTTTCATCGACAATTGACATGAGGATATCCGCATCCAGTATTAGTCGGGTTCCCAGCACGATAAAAAATACCGGTCCAATCCAGGAGAAAGCGACATTGTCGATGGCCCGACGGGTCTCTTCATATGCTGAGCTCTCATGGCCTTCCACTTCATGGTTGAAGGCAAAAAACTCCTCTTTCAGTATCAGCCCTGCCATATAGGCCCCCACGGCGGGGTGAAAGCCGAACTCATGACCCAGCAGTGCAACCAGTAAGGCGATAAGCAATACCGCCAGTGTTGAGTGCTCGCCCCCCTGCAAGGTGATGAGCCGCTGCAGGTTGAAGCTCCGCAGCAGCGGGATTTTGCTCAGGGGCCCGGATTCTATTGGGAACAGCCACAGGGCCATCGCCGTGATCAGCAGGAAAAAGCCCACCGTCTTCAATAAGATAAAGCCAATCCCGACCGCCGAAATCATTGCCTCGCCACTGGCAATTGGCACCATTACCGCCACCAGGGCCAATGAAGCTATGTCGTCCAGCACGGCAGAGGTCATGATGCCGGTTGCCACCTTGGATCCCTGCAAGCCCTCACTGCGCAGAGTGACCATTGTTAGCGACACAGCTGTTGCCGTCATGGCCAGAGCGCACATCAGGGCACCATTGTGGTTGCCCCAGAAATACATGGCGGTGTAGTAGGTGATCATAAAGGGCGCGATGGCGCCAAACAGGGCGATACCCCAGCTGCGCTTGATACTGCGTACAAAGTTGCTGGAGTTTTCCTCGAAACCCAGGGCAAACATAATGACGATAATGCCAATTTCGGCAAAATCCTTGATAAATATGCCGGGTTCCTCGGGCAGGATACCCAGGTTGACCAGAATTGATCCCATTGCCAGGAACCACAACACCGGTGTCAGGCGAGTTTTGGCTGCAGCGAAGTGCGCCACGAACACCGCAGCCCAGATTATTGCCAGTGATGTCAGGTCTTCCATGGGTTTATGGCTCCATTGTCCTAAATATGGTGGGCGAAATAGCTGTAGAGTCCCGCTGTCCTGCGTGGGTGGAGCCACTCTCGGTTGGAACCCCACGCCCTTGAGCGGCTCCACCCACGCAGGACAGCTACTTTTAGCTACTTTTTCCCCATCATATTGGATACTGACGCGAAATATCCTGTGTCAGATCAAAATCAGGTGGTAATACCTGAGGATGGAGTATTCGGGTGGCCGGAGTAAAAGGGATCTGCCCCTTTCCCTTTGTGCCAGATCAAAATCATTTGCCAATAACCAGATTTGGGACACATTGGGGGCTGTAACGTGCTTGATTACGGCGAAGGTAGCCCGGTCCCGGGTACTTTATACCCTGCAAAGGCGTGGGGTTCCAACTGAGCAGGGTATAAAGTACCCGGGACCGGGTGGGACTCCCCAAAAACAACTATTCACACCCCCTAAATTAATCCCAAATCATGCTTGACAGAGAGGGGGTCGATCATTAGAATTCGCGTTCCTTTTTCAGGGGGTCCCTATGCGGGCCTCTGGTTTTTTTATTGATTGGAGTTTGATCAAGTGCAGAATCAACGCATTAGAATTCGCCTCAA
>JADFVW010000373.1 GCA_015222725.1 Pseudomonadota bacterium
CGCTGCGCTGCGAACATTTGTCCCGCAGCTTTCAGTACGCCGGCTTTCTCAGATTCGGGGCCGGGCATAACCCCGGGGTTATCGATCAGGGTGATAAGGGGGAGGCCAAAGGTGTGGGCCATTGTCATGAAGTGGCTGGCTTTCTCCGCCGCCTCCGTGGTAATTGCCCCGGCCATAACCATGGGTTGGTTGGCCACCAGCATGCACGGTACACCGCCGACCCTGGCCAGTGCGGTTACCATGCTGCGGCCGTAATCGGGCTGCAGTTCAAACAGCGACTGTGCGTCGACCAGTTCATCCAGCACCTTATGAATATCGTAGGCATGGTTTGCCTGGTGTGGAATTATATCGAGTAGCTTGGGTAGAGGCCGGGGTCTGGCGCTTTTATGCTCGCGAGTTTCCGGCAGTTTACCCCCGGCCTGCCCAGGCAGGAGAGACAGGAAATAGCGTGCCATGGCAAAGCAGTCCTCCTCAGTCTTACCCAGATTGTGTGCTACACCACTGACACTGGTATGCATACGCGCGCCACCTAATTCCTCCGGTGTGGCACGGGTACCCAGGGAGGCCAGTACCAGAGGGGGGCCGGCGGTGAACATGGCCGAGCCTTCAAGCATGATAATCAGGTCCGCGAACATACCTGTTAATGCACCGTGTCCGGCTGATGTCCCCAGCACCATGGTGACTACGGGCACTTTGCCCTGTAGGTCGGCAACCAGCTGTAAGTCGCCAGGCGTGTTGGGGTAGCGCTCGGTCTGGTTACTGGCCCGCTCGCCGGCGCCGTCCAGCATCAGCACCAGAGGGTAGTTTTTCTCCAGCGCGAGCCTGACCAGTCGGGCTCGCTTCGCCGCGTTGGGGTGTCCAATAGAACCACCTTTTACCGTAAAATCTTCTGCCAGTAATACGACCGTCTTACCATTCACTCTGCCAGTTCCACCCACCAGCGCGTCGCCGGCCAAGGCGGCTTGGCCCCCCGGGGGGTTACCCCCGGCGAGGGCGCCGTATTCACTGAAGCTATCGGCATCGCAAAAAAGCCCAACGCGTTCCCTGGCGGTTAACCTGCCGCGGGCGTGTTGCCGGGCTATTCTGTCGCTACCGCCCATCGCCTCTGCCTGGGCGGTTCGATGTTGCAGCTCTTCGAGTAGTAGCTGCCATCCTTCGCTGTGACTGGCCATATGATTGTTCTTGTCTACCACATTAAATCGTCTGGAATCTGGTAGTCGGCGTAGGGATCATCCACATCGACTTCTGTCTTTTCATTGTTATTCAGCACAATCACTATGCTGTCTTCGCGCTGTTTGATTTTCTCGGCAATCTGGCGCGGGATCAGTGTGTATTCATCCGCCAGTTTGGCGATGGCGAGCTGGCCCCTGCTCAATTCATTTTGAAGCTGGGCGGTGACATAGATTTTCTTGACCTTGCTGCCATCGGTGAATTGGTAGGCTATCTCGCCGCTACTGCGTTCGATGGTATTTGTTTTAATCAGCTGTATGACCTGGGCGTGAATGGCTTTTTTGTCTGCCTCAGCCTGCCTCAGCTTATTCCGCGCCCTGTCCTGCTGGGCTTTTGCGGTGAGGGTGCGCCTGGCCTGTTCTTTGTTTTCATCGAGCAAAACCTCACCTTTTGGGAGTTGCCTGGCCTGTTTGCGCTTGTCCTTGCCTATTTTCTTCGCTTTCTTTTGATCGACGATGCCAGCCTTTAGTAGCTGATCTTGCAGGGATGCCATATGTGGACGCCTGTGAATACTGGAGGGGGTGTCTATTATCATGATTATGACGCAGACAGACAATACACAACAAATGGTTGCGGACATATTTGAGAGGCTGCGGTATAACATCCCGGCCGCTGGCGTTGACCAGCCGTATCGAACACCTTATCTTCAATGAGCGTTAAGACCGGGTGAGATCTAGGTAGGATGGATTGTCAGCTATGAAAAAAATAATCAAAATTCTGGCTTGCCTGCCGTATCTCTGTGCGCCAGCAGCAGCGTTGGCGTCAGATGGCAGTGCGAGCCCGACGGCGTACGGCGATTACAGTGAGCAACGGCAGCCCTGTGCACACTATGATCCGCTTAAACAGCCATTATTCGGGGATTTACACGTACATACTCGCTATTCCCTGGACGCCAGTACCCAGGGAACTCGCACCAGCCCCGATCTGGCCTATCGTTTTGCCCGCGGGGAAAAAATTGGTATTCAGCCCTGGACTGAGGACGGCGACCCGCTGCGTTCCCTGCAGTTGAGCCAAGCACTGGATTTTGCCATGGTCTCCGATCACGCCGAGCTTATTGGCGAGGTAAAAATGTGCAATACGCCTGAGATAGAGGGCTACAGTTCCTGGCAATGCCTGGTCTATCGCCATTTCCCGAGGGGTGCATTTTACCTGTTCAATTATATGGCCACGATGCAGGCGTCTCACCTGGGTATGTGTGGAGAGGACGGCGAGCTGTGTAAAAAGGCCTCAATGGCACCCTGGCAGGAAATGCAGCGGGCTGCCGAACAACATTACGATCGCAGCGAGAACTGCAGTTTCACCGCCTTTGTCGGCTACGAGTGGACCGGTATGCAGGCGGACTCGGGCGGGAACCTGCATCGCAATATCGTTTTTCGCAATGAAAATGTACCGGCCTTACCCGCCAGTTTCATCGACACTCCCGCTGCCAGAAAACTCTGGAGCGCCCTGCAGCGCGAGTGCAATGGCAAGGAGGGCAGTTGCGATTCACTGGTTATCCCCCACAACTCCAATTTGAGCGCCGGATATATGTTCAGCGGACTGACCGATGAGGGTGAGCCCATGACGGCAGAGTATGCACAACAGCGACAAGATTTCGAACCTCTCACTGAGATTATGCAGCACAAGGGGGCTTCGGAGTGTTATTTCAAAGCGGGTGTTACCCGGGATGAACTGTGTGCCTTTGAGCAGTTGCCGAAAGACAATATTGCCGGGTTTAACATGGAGCCTCAAAAGACCACCGGTTTTCTGCGCAGGGTGCTGGTGGACGGGATGCGCCTGGAAAC
>JADFVW010000374.1 GCA_015222725.1 Pseudomonadota bacterium
GAGTCGCGCGCCTGTTGTATACCGAAGGTGGCAGAGGAGCAGGCCACATTCATGTCGAAGCCGAAGCCGGAGATGCCAAGTGCACTTTGTACCTCAACCGCAATGGCCGGGTAGGCGCGTTGTAAATTGGAGCAGGCGACGATGACCATGTCGATGTCGTCGGCTGTCTTTCCCGCCATTGTCATGGCCTGCTCGGCGGCGACTACCGCCATTTCGCACTGAATGGATGGTGTGTCATTGCTGCGGTCTGCAATCTTGGGAGCCATTCTGTTGGGGTCCAGAATACCGCTTTTGTTCATCACATAGCGCGACTTGATGCCTGAGGCTTTTTCGATAAACTCTACGGATGAATGCTGTAGTGCCTCTACCTCACAGCTGGAAATACTCTCAGCGAACTCCGCGTTGAACTGGTCAACATAGGCATTAAAGGACTCTACCAACTCCTCATTGCTGATGGACTCGGCCGGGGTATACAAGCCCGTCCCACTAATTACGATGTCAGTCATTTCTAAATCCGTCTGAAGCTGCAGTATTCAGCGTTGGTCCATTGGCTTGAAGTCACGCTGCGTATAGCCTGTGTAGAGCTGGCGCGGGCGACCGATACGATAGCTGCCGCTGATCATTTCGTGCCAGTGCGCAATCCAGCCAACGGTACGGCCCACGGCAAAGATCACGGTGAACATGCTGGTGGGTATTCCCATGGCCTTGAGGATGATGCCAGAGTAAAAGTCGACATTGGGATAGAGCTTTCGCTCAATAAAATACTCATCTTCCAGGGCAATTTCTTCCAGACGCTTGGCAACGGCCAGCAAGGGGTCGTCAACAATGCCCAGCTCAGCCAGCACTTCGTCCGCTGACTCCTTCATCACCTTGGCCCTGGGGTCAAAGTTCTTGTAAACACGGTGGCCGAAGCCCATCAGGCGAAAGGGGTCGTTTTTGTCCTTGGCGCGTGCCACGAATTCATCGATATGATAGACATCCCCTATTTCTTCCAGCATCTCCAGTACGGCCTCGTTGGCGCCGCCGTGCGAGGGGCCCCACAGAGCCGCGATGCCGGCTGCGATACAGGCAAAAGGGTTGGCGCCAGACGATCCGGCCAGGCGGACGGTAGAAGTGGAGGCGTTTTGCTCGTGGTCGGCGTGTAGCGTGAAGATCCTGTCCATGGCCTTTGACAGGACCGGGCTGACATTGCTGGGCTCACAGGGGTTGCCAAACATCATGTGCAGGAAGTTTTCGGCATAGCCCATACTATTGTCCGGGTACATGAAGGGCTGGCCAATGGAAAACTTGTAGCTCATCGCCGCCAGGGTGGGCATTTTGGCAATCAGGCGAAATGCGGCGATCTGCCTGTGGCTCTCATCGCTGATGTCCAGCGAGTCGTGATAGAAGGCAGAGAGAGCGCCCACAACGCCACACATAATAGCCATAGGGTGTGCGTCACGGCGAAAGCCCTGAAAAAATCTCGCCAGCTGTTCGTGCACCATAGTGTGCTTGGTAATCGTAGAGACGAACTTTTCTTTTTCTTCTTTATTGGGCAGTTCGCCGTATAAAAGCAGGTAACAGGTCTCGAGGTAGTCAGATTGATTGGCGAGTTGGTCGATGGGGTAACCGCGGTGTAGCAATATACCTTTGCCACCGTCGATGAAGGTAATCTGTGACTCGCAGGCAGCGGTGGAAACAAATCCGGGATCGTAGGTAAACAATCCCTTGGCAGTCAGAGCGCCCACATCAATGACGTCCGGGCCCAGAGTGCCAGAATACACGGGCAGTTCAATCGGCTCATCGATTCCGTCGACGGTTAGGGTAGCTTTTTTGTCACTCATTTGCGGTCCTGCGAAGTGTGTCTTTGGGGTGCCCAACTATAAAGTTTCGCCAGCTTTTGTCAATTGATATGGGTCTAGTGTCTCTAATTGATCGCGATCTTCGACCAAAGTCGCCTATCAAGTTTATGGGAGATCGAGGATTTTGATGCACATCAGCATTATGGCGTCGATATTGCCCCTGAGGTTTGTATTTAGAGGCGTAAGTGCCTATAATTTCGCGCGTTTTGGTTTTCGTGGCGGTTGCATACGACCCCCCTCGAGCCATTTTCAGCGGTTGGCGATAGCGTCACCCGCATAGCCACCTTTTGGGGTGTACAAACGATGGTGCTCAGACAGTGAAAGACAAACGTCCCGTAAATCTGGATATTGGCAGCATGCGCTTACCCATAACCGCATGGACCTCCATAGCACATCGCGCCTCAGGCGTGTTTATTTTTGCTGGTATGGCGCTGCTTATCTGGGCTCTTGATGCTAGCCTGAAGAGCCCGGAAAGTTTTGCGGCCCTACAGGAGTGTCTGGCCTCACCGCTGACCAAACTTGCCATGTGGGCAGTGCTGTCGGGCCTTATTTACCACACAATAGCCGGTGTTAAACATCTGGTCATGGATATGGGCATTGGCGAGACAATGGAGGGAGGCATCATGGGCTCTCGCATAGTCATCGCAAGCTCTATTGTACTCATTCTTCTAGCGGGGCTTTGGATATGGTAACTGCTGTAACAAGTTTGGGGCGTTCGGGCCTCTACGATTGGCTTATGCAGCGTATCAGTGCTGTGGTTCTTCTTGCTTATTTTTTGCTTATTGCCTGGGTTTTGTTGGCCGGTGTCGATTATGCCTCCTGGAAAGCGCTTTACTCCCAGACCTGGATGCGTATTTTCAGCCTGATGGCTCTTCTGTCCCTGGGTGTACACGCCTGGGTGGGAATATGGGGTGTGCTGACAGATTATTTTACCGAGCGGCTTATGGGCCAGACCGGTAATGTGTTGCGCTTTGTACTGCAGATGTTGTGCGGTCTTACAATGTTTACGTATTTAGTCTGGGGCATCCAGATTTTGTGGGGTTATTAGAATATGTCGGGAATGCGAACACTTTCATTTGATGGCGTTATTGTGGGCGGCGGTGGCGCAGGCATGCGCGCTGCACTGCAACTTTCACAGTCCGGCTACAAGACAGCGGTGATTACCAAGGTTTTTCCAACCCGCTCTCATACGGTTTCGGCACAGGGCGGTATTACTTGTGCCATCGCCAGTGACGACCCCAATGACGATTGGCGTTGGCACATGTATGACACCGTCAAGGGCTCCGACTATATCGGTGACCAGGATGCTATCGAGTATATGTGCAGTGTAGGCCCGGAGGCGGTTTACGAGCTGGAGCACATGGGCTTGCCGTTTTCGCGCACCGAAGAGGGGCGCATATACCAGCGACCCTTTGGCGGCCAGTCCAAGAATTATGGTGAGGGCGGTCAGGCCGCGCGCACCTGTGCCGCCGCCGACCGTACCGGTCATGCGCTGTTGCATACGCTTTACCAGGGTAATATGAAGAGCAACACCGTTTTCTTTAACGAGTGGTATGCCACGGACATCGTCAAGAACCAGGGCGGTGCAGTGGTTGGTGTGATCGCCATTTGCATGGAGACGGGTGAGACGGTTTATGTTAAATCCAAGGCTACGGTTTTTGCCACCGGCGGAGCAGGGCGTATCTACGCATCGACCACCAACGCCCACATTAATACGGGTGACGGTATCGGTATGGCGCTGCGGGCGGGCTTTCCGGTTCAGGATATTGAGATGTGGCAGTTTCACCCCACCGGCATTCACGGTGCCGGCGTGCTGGTTACTGAGGGTTGCCGCGGCGAAGGTGGATACCTCATCAATAAAGATGGCGAGCGCTTTATGGAGCGTTATGCACCCAATGCGAAAGACCTGGCGGGACGGGACGTGGTCGCACGCTCCATGGTCAAGGAAATTCTCGAGGGCCGCGGATGCGGTCCAGACGGAGACCATGTACTTCTGAAGCTGGACCACCTGGGTGAGGAAGTTCTCGAGAGTCGACTGCCCGGAATCTGTGAGCTGTCGCGCACTTTCGCTCACGTTGACCCGGTTGTAGAGCCGGTACCGGTTGTGCCAACCTGCCACTACATGATGGGCGGTATTCCTACCAATGTACACGGTCAGGCGCTGATGGTTGATGCCGCCGGTAACGACGAAATTATCCCCGGTCTTTACGCCTGTGGTGAAGTAGCCTGTGTATCAGTACACGGCGCCAACCGACTGGGCGGCAACTCTCTGCTTGACCTCGTCGTGTTCGGCCGCGCCTCTGGTTTGTTTATTGAGAACGCGCTGCGCGAAGGCATTGAGATGGGCGAGGCCAGTGAGAGTGACCTGGAACAGGCCATGTCCCGCCTGGACAAACTCAACAATTCCACCGGCGGTGAGAATGTTGCCGACCTGCGCAAAGAGCTGCAGGGCGTCATGCAAAACCACTTCGGCGTATTCCGCAATGAAGAGTTTATGCAAGATGGCGTTAAGAAACTGGCTGAATTGCGTGGTCGTATTGAAAATGCGGAACTCACGGACAAGAGCCAGGCCTACAATACGGCGCGCATTGAAGCGCTGGAGTTGCATAATTTGTTTGAAGTGGCAGAAGCTACAGCCATCACCGCTGAAGAGCGCAAAGAGAGTCGCGGCGCGCACGCCAGGGACGACTATCCCGACCGCGATGATGTAAATTGGTTGTGCCACTCTATCTACGACCCCACTGAGAAGCGGGTTAGTAAACGCAGTGTGAACTTTGAACCCAAAACGGTTGACACTTTTCAACCTAAAGCTCGCGTCTATTAAAGGGTATTCGAAATATGTTGCAAGTTAGTCTCTATCGCTATAACCCCGAAACAGACCAGGAACCCTGGATGCAGGATGTCGATGTCGACACCGGCGGCAAGGACCTGATGGTGCTTGATGTACTGGAGCTGATAAAAGCAAAGGACACCACTCTGGCATTCCGGCGCTCCTGTCGGGAGGGTGTTTGTGGTTCCGACGGTCTAAATATGAACGGCAAGAACGGCCTTGCCTGTGTCACGCCTATGTCAGAAACGGTAAAGAACAACAAACTGGTTATCCGTCCGCTACCTGGACTTCCGGTGGTTCGAGACCTGGTCGTGGATATGAGCATGTTTTACGCGCAGTACGAAAAGGTACAGCCCTACCTACAGAATAACGCTCCCGCCCCGGCTATAGAACGCCTGCAGTCGCCGGAAGAGCGCGAAAAGCTGGATGGCCTGTATGAGTGTATCCTCTGTGCCTGCTGCTCATCCAGTTGCCCCTCGTTCTGGTGGAATCCAGACCGGTTTATTGGTCCCGCGGGCCTGCTGCAGTCCTATCGCTTTCTTGCCGATAGTCGCGATACCGCAACAGAAGAGCGTCTGGATAAGCTGGACGACCCCTTCAGCGTGTTCCGCTGCCACGGTATCCAGAATTGTGTGAATGTTTGCCCCAAGGGCCTGAACCCGACCCGGGCGATTGGCCACATCAGGAATATGCTGCTTTCGCGCGCCATATAAACTTAAAGTAGAATATCAAT
This sequence comes from Pseudomonadota bacterium, assembly GCA_015222725.1. Lineage (GTDB taxonomy): Bacteria > Pseudomonadota > Gammaproteobacteria > Pseudomonadales > Halieaceae > JBALVT01. The sequence continues at coordinate 5,405 of JADFVW010000374.1, forward strand.
ATATGTCTGCAGTATATTGATATTAAACATTATTGTTCACCCTTGGAAGGGTCATAATGCAACAGAGTTCAATGGAAGCCCTGCGCCGCAGTTCACATATTGCCGGGGGGAATGCCACCTACGTCGAGGACTTATACGAGTCCTACCTGACTGACCCCAACTCAGTGCCGGAACAGTGGCGCGAGTACTTTGACAAGTTGCCCCGTGTAGAGTCTTCGGTCTCCCAGATCCAGGATATCCCCCATTCGATAGTACGGGCTCGCTTTGCCCAGATATCCAAGATGCGGGTTCGCACCGAGGCCACGGTACAGCAGGACTCGCAGGCCACCGAATACGAACGCAAACAGGTAAAAGTGGTACAGCTGATCTCTGCCTACCGACAGCGCGGTCATCAAAAGGCACAACTGGATCCACTGGGGTTGGTGGAGCGCGAGCACATTCCCGACCTTGATCTCAGTTTTCATGAATTGTCCCCGGCAGATTTCGATACCGTCTTCCAGACGGGCAGCATGCATATTGGCAAAGCAGATGCCACTCTGGGTGAAATTTTTGACGCCCTGCAGCGCACCTATTGCCACACAGTTGGCGTCGAGTTTATGCATATTGTGGATACCGACCAGCGCCACTGGATAATGCAGCGTATGGAGTCGGTACGCTCGGCCCCCGATTACAGTGAAGAAACCAAGCTCGAATTACTGGGTAGCCTGGACAAGGCCGATGGCCTAGAGAAGTCTCTGGGTTCCAAATACCCGGGTACCAAGCGTTTTGGCCTGGAAGGTAGCGAAAGCCTTATTCCCATGCTCACCGAGATAATACAGCGCGCTGGTTATTTTGGCGCCAAGGAGATTGTCCTGGGTATGGCGCACCGGGGCCGCCTCAATGTCCTGATCAATATATTGGGTAAAAATCCCTCCGAACTGTTTGACGAATTTGAAGGCAAGGTTACATACGAAAGTTCGGGTGACGTTAAATATCACCAGGGTTTTTCCTCCAATGTTATGACGCCCGGTGGTGAGTTACACCTGGCACTGGCATTTAACCCCTCACACCTGGAAATCGTCTCTCCGGTGGTTGAAGGGTCGGTGCGTGCCAGGCAGGATAGAAGGGGCGATACTCGCGGTAAAACCGTTGTGCCCATAGTGATACACGGTGATGCAGCTTTTGCCGGGCAGGGTGTGGTGATGGAGACGTTCCAGATGTCCCAGACCCGCGCCTATAAAACCGGTGGCACAGTGCATATCGTGCTTAATAACCAGGTGGGCTTTACCACCAGTTTGCAGGAAGACGCACGCTCCACCGAGTATTGCACTGATATCGCAAAAATGGTGCAGGCCCCTATTTTTCACGTGAATGCCGATGACCCCCAGGCGGTATTGTTTGTTACCCAGATGGCCATTGATTTTCGCAACGACTTTCACAAGGATGTCGTCATCGACCTGGTTTGTTACCGTCGTCGCGGCCACAATGAAGCGGATGAGCCCGCGGTAACCCAGCCGCTGATGTACCAGGCGATACGCAAGCATAAAACCACCCGGGATCTCTACGCCGCCCGTTTGATCGCAGAGGGGGTTTTAACCGCCGCAGAGGATGAGGCGCGGGTTAATCACTATCGAAACGCCCTGGATAAGGGCGAGCCGCTGGTCGACAACCTGGTAACCAAGCCCAATACATCCATGTTTGTGGACTGGTCACCGTACATCGGCCACAAGTGGGCCCTGGAGTGCGACACGGGTATGGATATCCACGAGTTGCAGGCATTGGCTCACGATATTAACGTCGCCCCCGACAATGTACCGCTACAGCGCCAGGTCGCAAAAATTCTTGAGGACAGGCGCAAGATGGCGGCCGGTGCTATGCCCATGAACTGGGGCTTTGCCGAGGTACTGGCATACGCCACTCTGCTAAAGGCCGATTTTCCAATACGGTTCACAGGGCAGGATGTCGGTCGCGGTACTTTTTCCCATCGACATGCTGTGCTGCATAACCAGAAAGATGGCAGCACCTATGTACCGTTGCAAAACATGGGTCCCGGGCAAGCTCCTTTTGTAATCCATGACTCACTGCTGTCCGAAGAGGCCGTGTTGGCGTTTGAGTACGGGTACGCGACAACCTCGCCGAAGGGCATGGTGATCTGGGAGGCCCAGTTCGGTGATTTCGCCAATGGTGCTCAAGTTGTAATCGACCAGTTTATTGCCAGTGGCGAACATAAGTGGTCTCGCTTGTGTGGCCTGACCATGTTATTGCCACACGGATATGAGGGGCAGGGGCCAGAGCACTCGTCGGCCCGGCTGGAGCGCTTTATGCAACTGTGTGCCGAACACAATATGCAAATCTGTGTGCCAACCACGCCAGCCCAGGTCTATCATATGATACGCAGGCAGGCGATACGGCCATTGCGCAAGCCCCTGATTGTGATGTCACCGAAAAGCTTGTTGCGCCACAAGGAAGCGATATCGACAATTGAAGATCTGTCCGGTGGGCATTTTCACAATGTGTTAAGCGAGACGGATGATCTCGACCCGAGCAAGGTAGAGCGTGTTGTTTTGTGTAGCGGGAAAATATTCTATGAGCTGCGCGCGACGCGGCGCGAGCGCGATATTGACAATATCGCCATACTTCGCCTGGAGCAACTGTACCCATTTCCAGAAGCCGACTTGTTGCGCCTGCTCGGTGCCTACCCGAATTTGTCCGATGCAGTGTGGTGTCAGGAAGAGCCCGTAAATCAGGGCGCCTGGTATTCCAGTCAGCACCATATGCGACGTGTATTTCATCGTCACAAGAAAAGTATATACCTGCGCTACGCAGGTCGCGAGGGCTCGGCGGCGCCAGCGGCAGGTTATATGTCCCTGCACCTGGAACAGCAGCAGCAACTCATTAATGAAGCCCTGGCGCCGTTGGCGGATCAGGACTAACTTTATAACTACTGGCATTTCACCAAGGAATCGAAATGGCTATCAAGATTAAAGCACCGGCTTTCCCGGAATCTGTGGCAGACGGAGAAATCGCTGTCTGGCACAAAGAGGAGGGCGAATCCGTGACTCGCGATGAGCTCATGGTGGAGATTGAAACCGACAAAGTTGTGATGGAAGTGGTGGCGCCTGAAGATGGTGTTATCACTAAAATTTACGTGGCGGCCGGTGACATTATCGAGAGTGAACAATTGCTCGCGGATATTGAACCCGGAGCGGTTGCTTCGACGGCGACTGCGAGTACTACGGCGGCTGATGCTCCCGATTCTTCAGCAGCGGCTGATAAAGCTGGCATGTTGGGTCCTGCAGCGCGCCAGTTGGTAGAGGAACATAAGCTCGATGTAAATGCCATTACCGGCAGTGGTAAAAATGGCCGGATTACCAAGGACGATGTTGTTCAGTATATGAAGAGCGCTGACGCCAAGCCTGCCACAGCCCCGGCACAAAAAGCTGCAGCAGTTTCAACGGAAGCTGCTCCGCTTGTCGCCTCAGGTGAACGCATAGAAAAACGCGTTCCAATGACGCGTATGCGTGCAAAAATTGCTGAGCGCCTGTTGGAGGCATCACAGCAGACAGCCATGTTGACAACGTTTAATGAAGTCAATATGGCGCCAGTTATGGCACTGCGCAGCAAGTACAAGGATCAGTTCGAAAAGACCCACAACGGCACACGTCTCGGATTTATGGGCTTCTTTGTTAAGGCGGCCTGTGAAGCGCTGAAACGCTTCCCCGATGTGAACGCATCTATCGATGGCAAGGACGTGGTTTATCACGGTTATCAGGATATTGGCGTTGCGGTGTCAACACCGGGTGGGCTGGTGGTACCCGTATTGCGCGATGCGGACTTTATGAGCCTCGCCGACATCGAAGCCAGTATCCGGGATCTGGGCCTGCGGGCCAGGGATAACAAACTAACCATAGATGATATGACCGGTGGCACCTTCACCATTACTAACGGTGGTGTATTTGGCTCCCTGATGTCTACGCCGATACTGAATCCACCTCAAACTGGCATACTCGGTATGCACAAAATACAAGAAAGGCCCATGGCGATAGATGGCGAAGTGCAAATCTTGCCTATGATGTATTTGGCCTTGTCTTATGATCACCGTTTGATTGACGGTAAGAGCGCAGTGCAGTTTTTGGTTGCGATTAAAAACCTGATCGAAGACCCCGCGCGTATTTTGTTACAAATTTAAGGCCGTCAGTTGACGACGCCTGCTAGGAATATTTATGTCTGACAAATTTGATGTAGTAGTAATTGGGTCCGGCCCCGCCGGCTATGTTGCCGCCATAAAAGCAGCTCAATTGGGGCTGTCCACAGCCTGTGTTGAAGAGTGGATCGACAATAAAGGTGCAATAAAACTGGGTGGTACCTGTTTGAATGTGGGCTGTATACCCTCAAAGGCCCTGCTGGACAGCAGCTATAAGTTTGTGGAGGCTCGCGATCACCTCGCTATCCATGGCATTTCGGTAGCCGAAACAAAAATGGATGTCCCCGCGATGATTGCGCGCAAGGACAAAATAGTGAATCAGCTAACCGGCGGTATAGGCGGGCTGTTCAAGCACAACGGAGTCACTTCGGTATCCGGTACTGGCAAAGTGCTGGCGGGAGCCAAGGTAGAAGTTACCGATAAGGATGGCAATGTTCGCGTATTGGACGCGGGTAATATTATTATTGCCGCGGGCTCTGTTCCCGTGGAAATCCCTCCTGCACCCACAGACGGCGATCGCATTGTGGACTCAACTGGTGCTCTGGAATTTACCGAAGTACCGACCAGGCTTGGCGTTATCGGCGCAGGTGTAATCGGCCTGGAGCTGGGCAGTGTCTGGGGGCGTCTGGGCGCTGAAGTGGTTGTGCTGGAGGCCCTGGATGAATTTCTGCCTATGGTGGACGCTCAAATAGCCAGGGAAACTGCGAAAATTCTGAAAAAACAGGGTCTGGATATTCGCCTTGGTACAAGGGTGACCCATGCTGAGGTCAAGGATGGTGTCGTCGAGGTGTCCTATGCATCGGCCGACGGCGACAAGGTCGAAACATTCGACAAGCTGATTGTGGCCGTCGGTAGAAGGCCAAAATCTGCCGAGATCCTGGCATCGGATAGCGGCGTCACGCTGGATGAACGTGGCTTTATTTACGTTAACGATTACTGTGAAACAGAAGCACCTCACGTCTATGCTATTGGCGACGTGGTGCGTGGTCCCATGCTGGCCCACAAGGGCTCGGAAGAGGGCATTATGGTCGCTGAGCGGATTGCCGGTAAGCCCGCACAAATGAATTACGACTGTATCCCCTCGGTGATCTACACGCATCCCGAAGTGGCCGCTGTCGGCAAAACCGAGCAGGAATTGAAAGCAGACGGTGTGAACTATAAAGCCGGTGTATTCCCCTTTGCAGCCAGCGGCAGGGCACTGGCTGCCAATGAGTCTGACGGCATGGTCAAGGTGCTGGCGGATGCCGACACCGACCGAATTCTGGGCTGCCATATAGTCGGACCCAGTGCCGCCGACCTGGTGCAGCAAATTGTCATAGCGATGGAGTTTGGTTCCAGCGCTGAAGATCTCGCCCTTACTGTGTTTGGCCATCCGACCCTGTCGGAAGCCGTACATGAAGCGGTACTGGCAGTTGATGGGCACGCGATTCATATTGCGAATCGCAAACCCAGAAAGAAGAAATAAATTCCAATAAGAACGTGATAAGTAATGAGCAGACGTTTAAAAACTTTAATTGAGCGGAGTAGAAAATGAATCTTCATGAGTATCAAGGTAAGCAACTGTTTGCCGAATATGGTTTACCCGTATCCAAGGGCTATGCAGTGGATACACCGCAGGAGGCCGCAGAGGCTGCTGCTCGCATAGGTGGCGACACATGGGTGGTTAAGGCCCAGGTTCACGCGGGCGGTCGGGGAAAGGCCGGCGGCGTAAAGCTGGTCAAGACCAAAGATGAAATTCGAGAGTTTGCCTCAAAGTGGTTAGGCAAAAATCTTGTCACTTACCAGACTGATGAAAACGGGCAACCGGTCAGTAAAATTCTGGTGGAGCCGTGCACTGATATTGCCGATGAACTATACCTGGGTGCCGTGGTCGATCGCTCTTCCCGGCGAATCGTTTTTATGGCATCTACCGAAGGTGGTGTGGAGATCGAGAAAGTTGCACAAGAGACGCCCGAAAAAATATTGCGCGCAACAATCGATCCGCTGGTGGGTGCACAGCCCTATCAGGGTCGCGAGTTGGCCTTTGGGCTGGGTTTGCAGGGTGAGCAAATTAAACAGTTTGTAAAAATCTTTATGGGTCTTGCCAAAATGTTCAAGGAAAAAGACTTGGCGCTCATCGAAGTAAACCCTCTGGTAATCACTGACAAAGGTGATCTGCACTGCCTGGATGCGAAGCTGGCAATCGACGGCAATGCACTGTACCGCCAGAATGCCCTGCGCGAAATGCACGATCCCAGCCAGGACGACGAGCGCGAAGCGCATGCAGCTCAGTGGGAGCTTAATTACGTGGCTCTGGATGGTAATATTGGCTGTATGGTGAACGGTGCCGGCCTGGCGATGGGTACTATGGATATCGTCAAATTACACGGCGGCTCACCGGCTAACTTTCTCGACGTTGGGGGCGGTGCTACCAAGGAGCGTGTATCGGAAGCTTTTAAAATTATTCTTTCCGATGAAAACGTAAAAGCTGTATTTATCAATATATTCGGCGGCATTGTTCGCTGTGATCTGATCGCCGAGGGTGTTATTGGCGCCGTTCAGGAAATTGGTGTACAGGTTCCCGTTGTCGTGCGCCTGGAGGGAAATAACGCCGAGCTGGGCCGGAAGGTACTGGCCGAGAGTGGCCTGAATATTATTGCTGCGACCAGCTTGAGTGGTGGCGCCGAGCAAGTGGTTAAAGCGGCAGGAGGTGCAGCGTAATGAGCATTTTAATTAATAAGGATACCAAGGTCATCTGTCAGGGCTTTACCGGCTCTCAGGGTACCTTTCATTCTGAACAAGCCATTGAATATGGCACGAAAATGGTCGGTGGCGTTACGCCGGGCAAGGGTGGCCAGGAGCATCTGGGTCTGCCGGTTTTCAATACCGTAGTTGAGGCAGTGGCCGCCACTGGTGCAACGGCTTCCGTGATTTATGTACCCGCGCCCTTTTGCAAGGACTCTATCCTGGAAGCGGCAAACGGTGGCATTGAGCTGATCGTGTGTATCACAGAGGGCATCCCAACACTGGATATGCTGGAAGCCAAGGTCAAGTGTGACGAGCTGGGAGTGCAATTAATCGGCCCCAACTGCCCAGGTGTCATTACGCCCGGTGAGTGCAAGATTGGCATTATGCCGGCGGCAATTCACCTGCCTGGCAAGGTCGGCATTGTATCGCGCTCAGGCACGCTGACTTATGAAGCGGTCAAGCAGACCACTGATGCAGGATATGGCCAGTCCACCTGTGTCGGTATTGGTGGCGACCCCATTCCCGGTTCCAACTTTATCGATATTCTGGAATTATTCGAGAAAGACCCCGCGACGGAAGCCATCGTTATGATTGGTGAAATCGGCGGCTCTGCAGAAGAGGAAGCGGCTGCCTACATTAAGGAAAATGTGAGCAAGCCTGTAGTGTCGTACATCGCAGGTGTCACTGCCCCCAAGGGCAAGCGTATGGGCCATGCGGGTGCAATCATATCTGGCGGTAAGGGCACAGCGGACGAGAAGTTTGCCGCGCTGGAAGATGCCGGTGTGAAGACTGTGCGCAGCCTGGCTGATATCGGATCTGGCCTTGCCGAGATTACCGGTTGGTAGTTTTCACTCGGTATGAAGTTATAATGCCCATCACGTGATGGGCATTTTTTTGGCCCGAAACTACTGGAATGGGAAACATGAATATGGGCATAGACAGCCTGGGTATACTCTTTATCTGTACCCACAACGCCTGTCGCAGCATTTTGTGTGAAGTTATGGCGCGTGAAATGGCGGGGTCGCGGCTTCGGGTTGCCAGTGCCGGCAGCCATCCTGCGGGGAAAATACATCCGCTAACGCTGGAGTATCTGAAGGTACACGACTACAGCACTGAGGGACTGTTCAGTAAAAGCCTGGATGAAGTTGAGTCTTTCGATCCGGATGTTGTGATTACCGTTTGTGACAGTGCTGCGCAGGAGAGTTGTCCTGTGTGGCTGAATGGTGTTGATAGATTGCATTGGGGGCTTGTGGATCCTACAGCCGTCGAGGGGAGTGGACCCGTGAAGCAAGTAGCTTTTGACAGGCTTATCCGAACAATTAGAAGCAGAATGCAGGCGCTCCTCGATTAAGGAGTTGGGGGCTCCGCTTATCTTCCTAGCGCGTTAGATATCACCCACTTTTAATGAAAATACATTAGTCCCGGGGTAAATCAGGGTGGGATATATTCAGCATATATTCTGCTGCCACATCGACATCATAGTCAGACATACTCGGGTTACCGCCCTTGGCGGGCATCTCCAGGTAGCCCTTTTTTGCATGCTGCAGTAAGACCGAGTCCCAAAGCGATGAGCGATTCTCCCAGTCCTGGGGCTCTCGGGTGCGCGGAGCACCGTTGACGCCGCTGTTATGGCAGCTGGCACATCTTGCCGAATAGGCCGTGACCCCATCATCCATTCGCTCGGATGCCGTACTGGTGCCGCACATCGCTAGATACAAGCCAGTGGCGACTGCCATGGTGCTCAAAAGTTTCATCTTCACCTCCCGATATAAGACCAGTCAGGTTTCAGTATACGCTTCTTGCACCCAGGTTAAACTCATGGCCAATACCTTGCTACATCTTTAGCAAGGAGGGAGCCAAAGTGGCCAGGGTACCAACGAGTAAACTGCGTCATACCCAGTACCGTAGCAATGTCCCGATCATTGTCAGCGAGGTCACACATGAAAAAATGTCGATTGGGCGTGCTTTGCCGGACAAGCTCACCGCGAATCAGGTCCCCCACAAATATGATATCGTCAAAGCTTACTAATAAAGTACCCAGTGTGTGCCCCGGCATAGGAGTGATCTTGCCCTTTATACCGAGCTGGCCAAGATCGTAGGGGCCTTCTACCAGTATGTCGGCTTTCAGCAGGGGATAGGTCTTGCCCTGTAGTGACATGTCAATCGCACTTGCCATCAAACTGGTGGCGCACAGGGGCTGCTGTATCCCCTCGCTGAACATCAGGGCGTCTCCTTGCCCGCCAATAACTTTAATGTCATATCGGCTTTGGAAATAAGCGGCAGTACCAATATGGTCAAGATGGCCATGAGTTATGATTAAGTAGTCAATGGCAGACGGCTCAAGCCCTGCCTCAGCCATGTAGGCCTCGATTTTCTCTTCGTCCCCAGGGTTGCCACTGTCGATCATAATGGTTTTTCCATTTCGTTCAACAAGATAGATCTTGGCGTTATTCACGGTAATCGTCGTAATATCAAGGTTATCGCGGATGTGTTCGCTGACCAGGCTGTCCCTGGTTGCATACAGTACAGTAGATATGATTATCGAAAATATAAAAGACAGTACAATCAATGCGTTACGTATCATTGTTAATGTCCATTGAGAATCCGGATTGTCGCTGGATGCCAGTAAATTCTGGCTCAGTATTATCTGGGAAGCAACTGTTATGTTAGCGAAATGAAGAAATAGTGACACAAGCCGTTTCGCCCTTGAAATAGCTTCCCCATGACCCCATATTTCAGGTTCAAGAAAACATTTTTCTTTAGTTAAACTATCAATACCTCGAGGCTTATATGACCGCTGAAGTGAAAAAAGAAACACTTGGGTTCCAGACAGAAGCAAAACAACTTCTTCACCTGATGATTCACTCCCTGTACAGCAACAAGGAGATATTCCTGCGCGAACTGATCTCCAACTCATCCGATGCGATAGATAAACTGCGTTTTGCGGCGCTGGCCGATGAGAAATTGTTGGAAGGGCAGGGCGACTACCAGATCACTGTGGATGTCGACAAAGAGGCCAATACCATTACCCTCAGTGATAACGGCATAGGCATGAACCGCGATGAGGTCATCGAAAATCTGGGCACTATTGCCAAGTCTGGCACTGCGGCCTTTATGGATAAGTTGACCGGTGATGAACAAAAAGACTCACAGCTAATTGGCCAGTTCGGTGTGGGCTTTTACTCGGCTTTTATTGTTGCCGACCGGGTTGAAGTGCACACTCGCAAAGCGGGCAGTGACGCTGACACTGGCGTGGTGTGGGAATCCCACGGGGAGGCGGAATTTTCTATCGAAGGCAAGGAAAAGGCCGAGCGTGGCACCACAATTACCCTGCATTTGAAAGCTGACAGTGGCGAATTTTCTGACGACTGGCGTGTGCGCAGTGTTATCAAGAAGTATTCTGACCATATCTCTGTGCCGGTGATGATGGCGAAGCCCCAGCCGCCTGTGGCCGAGGGAGAAGAAGCACCTGAGAATCCGGAAGTAGAATATGAGGCCGTAAACGCGGCAACAGCACTGTGGACGCGCCCTCGCACAGATGTCAGTGATGAGGAGTACAAGGAGTTCTACAAGCACGTTTCTCACGACTTTGAAGATCCCCTAACCTGGAGTCACAATAAAGTTGAGGGAAAGCTGGAGTACACCAGCCTGCTGTACATGCCCAAAAAAGCCCCCTTCGACATGTGGAACCGCGAGATGAGTCGCGGCCTGAAGCTCTATGTGCAGCGTACATTCATCATGGATGACGCAGAGCAGTTTCTACCCTTGTACCTGCGCTTTGTCAAAGGTGTCGTTGACTCTAACGACCTGTCCCTGAATATATCCCGGGAAATTCTGCAACAGGATCCCGCCGTGGACTCCATGCGCAGTGCACTGACCAAGCGCGCTCTGGATATGCTCGCCAAACTGGCCAAGGCAGAGGGCGACGACTACGCGGATTTTTGGAAGGAATTCGGTCAGGTTTTGAAAGAGGGTCCGGCTGAAGATTTTGCCAACAAGGAAAAAATTGCCAAGTTACTGCGATTCAGTACGACGCACACCGACACTGCCGACCAGGATCAGTCCCTGGAAGATTATGTGGGGAGGATGCAGGAGGGCCAGGAGAAAGTATATTACGTCGTGGCAGAGAACTTTAACACGGCGAAGAACAGTCCCCACCTGGAAGTTTTCCGTAAAAAAGGTATCGAAGTACTGCTGTTATCCGACCGGGTTGATGACTGGCTGATGAACCACTTGCAGGAATTTGATGGCAAGCAGTTTCAGGACGTTGCGCGCGGCGCACTTGACCTGGTATCTGATTCCGAAGAGGAAAAAGCGGAGCAGGAGAAGGTGGCCAAGGAGAGCGAGGCTCTGGTGGAGCGCTTGTCAGAAACCCTCAAGGGTAAGGTTGAGCAGGTCAGGCCTACCAATCGCCTTACGGAGTCCGCAGCCTGCCTGGTAGTGGGTGAGGCCGATATGGGCGCGCAAATGCGCCGAATCATGGAGGCCGCTGGGCAGGCGGTTCCCGAGAGCCTCCCCACACTGGAGGTAAACCCGGGACACCCGCTGGTGGAAATGCTGGATCGAGAGCCGGATGAGGACAGGTTTGCAGATCTCGCTTCAGTCATCTTTGATCAGGCCACTCTCGCAGAGGGCGGACAGTTGGAAGATCCGGCTGCCTTCGTGACACGACTGAACAAGTTGTTGCTAGAAATGAGCAAGTAGTTTTCGCTGTATGAGTGGTATCATCCGGTGCTAAAGCAGTGCTGGGTGGGCCACAATGAGGCTGGAAAACTATGATTGTCACAATCCTTAGACACGGTAAGGCAGGCGATGCCAGCCGTGATGAAGACCGGGAACTCACTGACCGTGGAATCGATGATATAAGTTTTGGCAGCCACCGGCTGCGGGATTTGTGTACAGACAAATCCCTGCCGTTTCCCAGCCAGATTTTTCACAGCAACTGGCGCAGAACAACCCAAACCGCTGAGATAGTCGAGGCGGCCTTCACCGCATCTATAGAGCCCATGGATGCGCTGCTACCGGGTAGTACAATTGCCGATGTTGATCGCGCTATGTCGCAACTGCCGACAGGTGACAGCCACTGCGTGCTGGTCGGGCATCAGCCCATGGTATCCACCTTGGTTGATTACTATCTTGGCGACCCGGGGCGTGTGCCGCCGTTGAAACCGGGAGGATTGGCATCCTTTCGTTTCGATGTGCCGGCTAGAGGCTGTGGGGAGCTGCTATTCTGGGCTATGCCGCCGGAGTATCGGGGCGATGTATGAGGGCTCGCCAGCAAACATGGGAAGTACACGGCCTGCGACTGGAGGGGCTGTGCTGGGGGGATGAAAGCCTCCCCCCGCTGTTGGCTCTGCACGGTTGGCTCGATAATGCTGCCAGCTTTGAAATGCTCGCGCCGCTGTTGCGCAGTCATTACGTGGTCGCCCTGGACCTGACCGGCCACGGTCGCAGCAGCAGACGTTCCGAGGATGCCACCTATCAAATATGGGACGACCTGCCCGAAGTCATGGCAGTGCTTGACCAGTTGGGCTGGCAGCAGTTTGACCTCATAGGGCATTCCAGGGGTGCCATAATCAGTACGATTCTGGCCAGTGCAATTCCCGAGCGCATCAATCACCTGGTTCTGCTGGATGCTGTGATGCCACAGGCCATACCAGAGGAGGATTTCCCCAGGCAACTGGCAAAGTTTTTGCAGGACAAGCCCCGGCGTCTCAATCGCGAAGCCCGGGTTTATCCTTCTGCGCAAGAGGCGATTGCAGCGAGGTCAAAAATGGGTTTGTCGCCTGTAGCGGCAAAGGCGCTGGCACGCAGGAGCCTGGTTGAGCGGCCAGATGGCTTTGTCTGGGCCAGTGACCC
>JADFVW010000060.1 GCA_015222725.1 Pseudomonadota bacterium
AACGTGTGACCGCCTGGTTCGTAGCCAGGTACTCTATCCAGCTGAGCTACGGGCGCGTGAGGGGGCGTACTATAGGGAGGAAGCCGTTTGTAGTCAAGCACTTAGCCAGAGAATTTGGCCAGGTATTCAGCTTGTGCTCTACTTGAGGAGATCCGCACGAATACGCAGTAATAAATCGGTAAAAATACGAAAACTTTCATTGGCTGCCAGCTTTTCTGCAATCAGCCAACGGAAGGCTTCCTGCTCCAACTCCCGCAGTTCCAGCAACAGCTCTGCTGAATTTTTTCCATCTGCTCGCTCCTCAATACCCAGTGCCTGAATATAAAACTGATCGATCCGATTCTTCTTACGATGCAAACGCCAGCGCATAAGTGCGACAACAGCACTCAATATCAGGAATACCAGATAAACCAGCAGGTTAATGCTCTCTGCATAGCGCTCCAACACCCCCGGTTCATCACGATGCAAGTATCGCCGCGCGCCTGCGTGCAGGGGGAAATTCAGGTCCAGCGGGTCGAAGGCCTCTGTAATTCCGGAAAAAAGGTGGGGGGCAATAGCCGTAAACCGAGGCTTCTGCTCGATTAGCGCACGGGTCAGCATATAGACGAGGCTTACTGACAGGTCTCTTCGGGCAACCAGCAATGTATCTGCCGATACACTGAGAATAGGTTTTTCATTCCCGGGGAGGTCGTAGGTCAGTGGCGGGATAACCATGGAGTGAAGCTTCGGGTCGATATAGGCGAGACCCTCCCGGTACAGCTCTCTCTGGGGGTTCAAGCGATTATCCAGAGAAACCAGACTGTAACCCGGCACAAACCAATCGGTGTTATCCGGGTTAACCGGGCCGAAATATAAAATGAGGTCTGCCTTTTTAGACGAGTCCTCGGTGGTAATAGTAAAATCGTCGGGGCCCAGCCCCTGCCGCCTGGTAACAATTTTTATCACTCTGTTTCCCGCAGCAGAGTTGTCGACAATATTGATGGTCGCACCCTGCAGGGGCTTATCGGGGTTTGCCGGGGCAAAGCTGTCATGTACCAGCACATGCAGCACACTCTGGTATACCGGTAACACGGCCCGAACACCCTGGGTAAAGGGTGTCGTATTCTCAACGATCGCCAGATCGGCTTTGCCGGCAACAAGCGCCTCCAGGCTTGTCATGCCCTGTGCGGCGGGAGCATCGCCCATTAAAATACCGGAACGCTCTTCAAAAATGCCCTGTAAAGCCACAGCGTCGACGTTCTGGTACGCCGGCGGATAAAAGCGCACATCTCTATTCACTTCCTCGCAGGCCGTCAGGAAAACCAGCAGTACCAGGATACCCATCGGCATATAATACGCCCGTTTGCAGTTCATCCACACTCCACAGCTTATTGACTGTCCGCAGTATAAGATAATTGCCCGTCCAGTTGTACAAGCACTCACAATCAGGGGATAATTAGTGGTTTGATCGGGCGCACAGCCCTTGACTGACAAACGAACCACAAGAAAAGCGATGGGATTAACATGAGCAAGACAATGTACGAAAAAATATGGGAATCACACCTGGTTCACCATGAAGCTGGCCAGGCACCTTTACTCTATGTAGACCGGCATTTGATGCATGAGGTGACCAGCCCACAGGCCTTTGAGGGTTTAAAAATGGCCAACCGCAAGGTGCGCAACCCACACAGCATCCTGGCCACGCTGGATCACTGTGTACCCACAAAAGATCGCGACAAGCCCATTGCCGATCCCGTTGCGCGAAAGCAGGTTGAAACCATGATCGCCAACTGTAAGTTTCACGGCTTGAACCTATACGACATGGACAACCCCAATAACGGCGTTATCCACATCGTGGTACCCGAACACGGCTTTGTACACCCCGGCATGGTAACGGTGTGCGGTGACAGCCACACGGCGACACACGGTGCCTTCGGCGCCCTGGCTTTCGGTATTGGTACCTCGGAGGTTGAACATGTCATGGCAACCCAGACCCTGCCTCAGGAGAAGTCAAAATCCATGCTCATTCGGGTTGATGGCAAATTATCTGAATACTGTACCGCCAAAGACATTGCACTGGCAGTCATTGGCACGATCGGCACCGCCGGGGGCAACGGCCATGTTATAGAGTTCGCCGGAGAAGCGGTGCGCGAGCTTTCAATGGAAGGGCGCATGACCCTGTGCAATATGGCCATTGAGGCCGGTGCCAGGGCAGGCATGGTCGCACCGGACCAGAAAACCTATGATTACCTGGCTGGGAAAGAATTTGCTCCCAGTGGTGACGACTGGAACCTCGCACTAAACTATTGGAAGAGCCTGCCCAGCGACACCGATGCCGTGTTCGATACAACGGTGGTCCTGCAGGCCGCCGATATCGCTCCCCAGGTATCATGGGGGACCTCTCCGGAGCAGGTTGCACCGGTAAGCAGCACCGTCCCCAGCCCCGACAGCTTTGGCGATAACAACAAAGCCCTGGCCTGCAAAAGCGCCCTGGATTATATGGGGCTTGAGGCCGGCACCTCTATTACAGACATTGAAATAGACTATGCCTTTATCGGCTCCTGCACCAACGGCCGCATTGAGGATTTTCGAGCTGCGGCAAAAGTGGCCCGGGGCACAACTGTTGCGGCAGGTGTTACCGCTATCGCCGTGCCGGGCTCCTATCATGTGAAATTGCAGGCAGAGGAAGAAGGCCTGGATAAAATCTTTCTGGATGCCGGCTGGGAATGGCGCGAGCCGGGCTGCTCCATGTGCCTGGCGATGAACGGCGATGAACTGAAAGAGGGCGAGCGTTGCGCCTCCACATCGAACCGAAACTTTGAGGGCCGTCAGGGCAAAGGGGGACGAACCCATCTGGTTTCGCCCGCCATGGCAGCCGCAGCCGCCGCGGCCGGCAAGTTTGTCGATATCAGTTTAGCCAAGGCCTCTTAACAAACAAAATACTGGAAAGACATTATGGAACCCTACAAGAATCACACAAGTGTCACAGCGCTGATGAATCGCAACAATGTCGACACGGATCAAATCGTACCCAAGCAGTTTCTCAAAAAAGTGGAGCGCACAGGTTTTGGCGCACACTTATTTCACGATTGGCGTTTTAATCCAGACGGCAGTGACGACCTGACCTTTGAGCTGAACAACCCAGCATTTAAAGGCGCAAAAATACTGGTAACCGGCGACAATTTCGGCTGCGGCTCTTCACGGGAGCATGCGCCCTGGGCCATCGCCGACTACGGTTTTAACACCATTATCTCTACCAGTTTTGCCGATATTTTTTACAACAACTGTTTTAAGAACAGCATTCTGCCGTTGATAGTCGACGAGAAAAAGCTGCAGGCACTGATGGATGAAATTTCCTCCAATGAAGGTGTTGAGTTCAGTGTAGACCTTGAGAATCAAACCGTTACTACGCCGGCGGGCAATGGTTTTAGTTTCGAGGTCGAAGCGTTTCGCAAACACAATATGCTTAACGGGCTGGATGATATCGGCCTGTCGCTGGCCCACGAGGACAAAATTTTCGCCTTCGAAGAACAGCAGAGGCAGACTATGCCCTGGTTGTGGAAAATCGCATGACAGCAGCTACCCTGCCCTCCCGACATATCCAGCTAATGGATGTCACCCTGCGCGATGGCGAACAGACCCAGGGCGTTTCCTTCTCGCCCGCCGAAAAAGTTAACATCGCAAAGGCGCTGCTGCAGTTACTTAAAGTCGATCGTATTGAGGTGGCCTCTGCTCGCGTATCCAAAGGAGAAAAGGAGGCCGTAGCCAATATTAATCAGTGGGCGCAGGAACACGGCCTGGGCGATCGTATTGAAGTATTGGGTTTTGTAGACCACAAAAAGAGCGTCGACTGGATTGTAGCGACCGAGGGCCAGGTAATTAACCTGCTGACTAAGGGTAGCGAGAAACACTGCCGCGAGCAGTTGGGTAAATCGCTGGACCAGCACATAGCAGAAATTTTGCAGACGGTTGAGTACGCAAAGGAAAAAGGCCTGGCGGTTAATGCCTATCTGGAAGACTGGTCAAACGGCTACGGCGACAGCCGCGATTACGTCTACAGTATGATGGACCAGCTGAAAGACTGCGGCATCCAACATTTTATGTTGCCGGACACCCTGGGCGTAATGTCGCCCGAGGAAGTGTTCGAAAGCCTGTCGGATATGTGCACACGCTACCCGCAGCAGCAATTCGATTTCCATCCCCACAACGATTACGGTCTGGCTACGGCCAACGTCATGGCCGCCGTGCGCGCCGGGGTCAGTTCGGTTCACTGTACCGTTAACTGTCTGGGTGAACGGGCTGGCAATGCATCGCTGCAAGAGATAAGCGTCGTACTGCGCGACAAAATGGCTATGGACATATCTGTCGATGAAAGCTACCTCGTGCACCTGAGTAATATGGTTGAAACTTTCTCGGGTAAGCGCGTTCCAGCCAACTCCCCTATCGTGGGTGCCGATGTATTCACACAGACGGCTGGGATCCACGCCGATGGCGACCAGAAAGGTGGGCTGTACGAAACCAAACTAAGCCCGGAGCGCTTTGCCCGCACCCGCAGCTACGCCCTGGGAAAAATGAGCGGCAAAGCCTCCCTGGCAAAGAACCTGGAAGCACTGGGGCTCAGTCTGTCTGAAGAAAATCAGCAAAAAGTCCTGGCAAGAATTGTCAAACTGGGCGATTCCAAAGAGTTGATCACTGTTGAAGACCTGCCCTTCATCATCGCAGAAGTACTGGAAAGCAAAAGCTACCACCACATAAAACTGCTTAACTGCTCCGTTACCAGCGGCCTGGACCTGGAGTCCACGGTGAGTATTCGCGTGGATATTGACGGTGACATTCAGCAGGCATCAGGCGCAGGTAATGGCGGCTTCGATGCATTTATCTATGCCATCAATAAGGTGATGGCATCGAAGAACTACGCGCTACCCACACTGCTGGACTACGAGGTGCGCATCCCCAAGGGAGGCCACACCAACGCCCTGACCGAGTGTGTAATTACCTGGGACTGTGGCGAACAGGAGTTCAAAACCCGGGGTGTACATTCCAACCAGGTGTTCGCCGCCATTCTGGCAACGCTGCGTATTATTAACCTGCAACTGCATGAGCGCGACAACAGCGATAGTGTGCTGTCAATTCTGGGAAACCGCTAAAGCCGCCAAACTAAGCTGGCTTCGGTCGAACTACCCTACCCTGGGCATGGCCCGCAGCGCCTCAACCACCTTGTCGCCAAAGGCATCGGTGTTGATCATTTTCACGTCGCTGCCCGGCTTTGCCAGGTCTGCTGTAGTATAGCCATCGGCAAACACGCTTTGCATTGCGCTCCAGACATTCCTGGATTCTTCGGCCATACCAAAGCTACCTTCAAGCATCATCGCCACCGAGCCAATCATTGAATAGGGATTGGCGATATTCTGGCCGGCAATATCAGGCGCAGAGCCATGCGACGGCTCGTAATAGCTCTTTTCAGGGCCTTTACAGGATGAAGGCATCAAACCCAGGGAACCCAAAATACCGCCACCCTGGTCACTGAGTATATCGCCGAACATATTCTCCATCACCATGACATCAAACTGGCAGGGGTTGAGGCACAACAGTGTGGCAGCGGCATCCACCAGGATGTGCTTAATTTCCACCTCTGGATATTCCTGCGCCACTTCTTCCAGCACCTCGTTCCACAACACACTGGACTTCAATACATTGCTCTTGTGGATGTTATGTAAAACCTTCTTGCGGCGCATGGAAAGCTGCAGTGCTTCATGCATAATGCGGCTAATCTGCTCTTCGTCGTACTCCAGGGTTTCCTTCACATAGCGCAGGCCGCGCTCATTAACACCCACTTCTTTTTTACCAAAGTACAAGCCGCCTACCAGCTCGCGAACCATGACCAGGTCAATCCCCTCGCCGATAATCTCCGGTTTAAGTGGTGAAAAGTGCCCCAATGCCTTGGGCAAGGACACCGGACGAAAGTTGGCAAAGGTGTTGTAGCGTTTGCGCAGGGGCAACAGGGCGGCCCGCTCCGGCTGCATATCGACCGGGATTTTCTTGGATTCTTCGTGGCTGAGACCAATTGGCCCTTTTATGATGGCATCGGCCTCATCGCAAATCGCCTTGGTTTCCTCGGGGAAGGGATGGCCGCACTTAAAATAGGCACCGGCGCCAAAATCGGCTTCGATCAACTCAAAACTGACATCGTTGCGCTCTTCCACCAGCTTAAAAATTTTAACGGCTTCGGCCATGATTTCCGGGCCGATACCGTCCCCCGCCAGCAGCGCGATTTTGTAGTTTTTCATACTTTATTTCCTACTTTGATTCAGTGATATTCTTTGGATTTAGCGATACGAAGGGGCGGTATTCTACTGTAGATGGGAGTAAGTTTCATCCATGGCAGGTTTACTTTATTATAGCGGCCAACGATTGCGCCCCACTGCCATTAAAACAGGAAAACCATGAGTATTTGGAAAAATAACCACGCCCTGACCCACCATACCAGCGACGACAATAAGGACGCCACAATACTGGGGCTACTGGGCATAGAGTTCACCGAACGCGGCGATGAGCACCTCGCTGCCACCATGCCGGTAGACCACCGAACCCACCAGCCCATGGGCATTCTTCACGGTGGCGCCTCGGTGGTGCTGGCCGAAACCCTTGGCAGTTCGGCGGCCAGCATGTGCCTGGATTTATCCAAAGAGTACTGTGTTGGCCTGGATATCAACGCCAACCATATTCGCGCTGTTCGCTCCGGAACGGTTACTGGTACGGTCAGGCCGATTCATATCGGCCGCAGTACGCATGTTTGGGAAATTAATATCGTCGATGAGGAGCAGCGCATGGTCTGCGTCTCGCGCATTACCATGGCCATTCTGCAGCGAAATTAGTCACTATTTCAGCAGTGGATGATCTTCTGGTAGTTGACGCGACATCCAGAGTGCAAGCTTGTGCTTCATATTGGGCTCATTTTCCTGGCCCCGGGCCAAGGGCTGAATCAGTTTATCGCGAACCAACAATCGGTAGAGAAAGGTGATCTTGTTCTTGGCTGAATCGGTAGCTTCAAATTCACCGACACCGCGACTCTTCGCGTAAATACCACCAACCCGTATTGCCTCTATCACCAACTCGGCTTCATTGTGTATTTTCTTCACGGCATTTCCTCCTGGATGGGTGACCCCGATGGTGCAGAATCTGCACCACAGACAATGAGCATAAACGGAACAGTAATCGCATTCGGTGGACACCCGGTCATTTGTTTGTCGGTATACTATATAGGACGAACCCATCCCGTGTTGGAAAATGAAGACTATGGCTCGAAATATTTTTCGAAATGGCAGGCGTATTCTGAATGCAGTACTACTACTGCCAGCGCTACTAATGTCCACTAACACCTTTGCCAATGAACTTCTCGACCTGGTAGAGCAGCGACTGGGATACATGAAAGATGTCGCCGCTTACAAGTGGCAGCGCGACCTGCCCATCGAAAACCGGGAACGAGAGAATGTCGTGCTGGTTGCCGCGGTGCAAACGGGACTGCGATTCAAATTGACTAAAGGCAGCAGCCGACATTTCTTCGAAGTACAAATTGATGCGGCCAAGGAAGTTCAGAATTACTGGTATGAGCAGTGGCGGCAAAACCCGGAGGCAGTTCCGACAGGCAGTGTTGATCTGGACGGCAAAGTACGCCCTGCCCTCATCAATCTGGGGGAGCGCATCAGCGCAGAGCTGGCTCGCGAGCCTTCGAGTTTGACGCAAATGAGTATCAAGGGCCTTTCCAACGCAGCCGTGTTGAGCTTAGACAACGCGGCCAGGGCCATTGAAGTATACCCTGACCAACTTAGTCAAGTTTTGGACAGCGGCGTGCTGCGGGTAGGCACCACCGGCGATTACGCGCCGTTTTCCCATCGCCCTGGTTCAACCTCGGACTCCAACTCCACCCAGTGGACAGGCATAGATATAGATCTCGCGCACAACCTCGCCCTCTTTCTTGATGTGGAAATCCTGTGGGTACATACGAGTTGGCCCAAGTTGATGAATGACCTGCACAGCGGGCACTACGACATAGGTATGAGCGGAATCTCAATCACCCCAAAGCGACTGAAAACCGCATTTTTCTCTACCCCCTACCATAGCGGAGGCAAGACCCCCATAATTCGATGTAGCGACCGTGGGCGATATTCTTCACTGCAAAATATAGACTTGCCCACCACCCGCCTAATAGTAAACCCCGGGGGAACCAACCAGAAATTTGTCAATTCGAACATTCACCGGGCAATGATTCTGGTGCACAATGACAACCGGAGTATATTCGATGAACTTATTATGGATAGAGCGGACGTCATGATCACCGACCAGATTGAAGTTCAACTTCAGGTGGGGCAGCACCCTGAGCTTTGTGCTGCAATGAGAGAGGAAACCCTCACCTTTTCCCAGAAAGCCTTTCTCCTGCCACAGGATAAAGCCTGGAAAAACTATATCGATAACTGGCTGGGGAGTCGCCTGCAGAGCGGGCTTGTGAAGCAACGATTTGATGCGCACTTATCAGCGCGGGGCGACATCTGATGGCTATTAACTGGTACCCCGGCCACATGCACAAGGCCAACAAAGATATGGCCAAGGTTATGCCCGACGTAGACCTTGTCATCGAGTTACTGGATTGTCGCCTGCCCTACAGTAGCCAGAATCCAGCCATTGCCAAGCTTGCCAAAGGCAAGCCGTGCATCAAGATACTGAGCAAATCCGATCTTGCAGACCCGGAGATTACCGAGCAATGGCAGGCCTATTTCGAGAAAGAAGCCTCGGTAAAAACCCTGCTGACGACACTGGAGCAATCCGACAAAGCACAAAAACTGCTAAGCCTTTGCCACAAACTGGTGCCGTCAAAATCGAAATCAAAATTTAATATACTGGCCATGATTACCGGTATTCCGAATGTGGGAAAGTCCACCCTGATCAATGCTGTCGCAGGTCGCGCCGTGGCGAAAACCGGCAACGAGCCCGCTATCACCAAGGGCCTGCAGAAAATCAGGATAAGTGAGGACATCATGTTCCTGGATACCCCGGGGATCCTCTGGCCGAAAATACACAATGAGAACAGTGGCTATCGGCTGGCTGCGGCGGGCTCCATCAAGGATACTGCGACTGAAATTGACGATATAGCCTTCTACTTAAGTGACTTTCTCATCCGGCACTACCCCCAGGTGCTGATTGAACGCTATGGGCTAGCTGCCCTCCCCGCAAGCGATCTTGAGTTCCTCGAGGTACTGGGCACACAACGGGGCTGTCTGAGGGCCGGGGGCCACGTCGATCTGGAGAAGGTTTCCGCCATCCTGGTTAATGAATATCGCGCGGGAAAACTGGGCCGGATTACGCTGGAGACCCCCGATATGATTGTGGCTGAGGAGGAGATCGTCGCAAAACAAATACAAGAGAAAGCTGATCGGGAAGCGGCAAGAAAGAAGAAAAGGCACGGATCCCGCGCAAAACCAGACAGCGGCGCTTAGCTAAGTAACTTTTTCTTGCATTAAGCTGCGGCTCTGGGATATAGTGTTATGGTGTTATATATCACCATACTTACTATAAGGACACCAAAATGAACTACCTGCTAAAAATCTCACTTATCGGCTTATTGCTCAGCTCTCTCGGTGGCTGCATCAGCATTAACGGATCACACAGCTGGGACGACAAAGACTGGAAAAGTGACCAGGAGGCAAACCGCAAAATCATCAGTGAGCTGGTTATAGGCGCTGAGCGCAGTAACGTTCTCACGCGCATGGGTACACCCAGCTTCTCCGAGGCTTTCGTTAAAGACGGCGATCAATTCAATATTCTATTCTATCGGACCCACCACATTGACTCGGACGGTGAAACCACCAAGGACGAAACGACACCTCTGGTATTTGAGAACGATAAGCTAATTGGCTGGGGTGATGACATTCTGTCGTCAATAAAGCCATAGTCGCACTCAGCCGACGTTGTGATAGATGTTTTGTACATCTTCCAGATAGTCCAGCATATCGATAAATTTATCCAGTGCCGCCTGCTCCTCCTCACTCAGGGGAGCCGGTGACTGCGGGATGAACTGAATTTCGTCCACGTCGAAATCAGTCTCACCAAAGGCGTCGCCAATCGCCTTTTTCGCCTTGAAGTACTCGGTATGTGGCGCAAAAACCGTAACCTTGCCACCTTCACTCTCGATATCACTGACATCGACATCGGCTTCCATCAGCGCTTCCAGCACGGCATCTTCATCATCGCTACTGAACACCAGAATGGCGCTGTGGTCGAACATATGACTGACGCTGCCCGGCGTACCTATCTTGCATTTTGACTTGGTAAAGCACTGCCTCACATCGCCAAACGTGCGGTTGGGGTTGTCGGTCAGGCAATCGACTATTACCATACAACCACCCGGACCAAAGCCCTCATAGCGCGCCACGGAAAAATCTTCCCCGCCGCCGCCCTTGGCCTTGTCGATGGCCTTCTCTATCACATGAGCCGGCACCTGGTCCTTTTTCGCCCGGTCTATGATGCTGCGCAGTGCCAGATTACCCGCGATATCCAGCCCCCCCGCCTTGGCCGACACATAAATCTCCCGGGCGTATTTGCTGTACACCCGCGCTTTCGCATCGGATGTTTTAGCCATTGATTCTTTTCGGTTTTGGTAGGCCCTGCCCATAATTTTGTTCCAGTTCAGCTGAAGATGATTAAACCTGTCGAAGCGCGCAATATAGTCGCTCTTGGTGATTGTATCCAGTGGAATAAGCCATAGAGAGATTTGTTATTTCCCCGCATCAAATATCTTGCGCCTGGAGTGCTCCATCAACGCCCAAAGCACATTACTGGAGCTGACCTGCCCCACTAACTTGCCATCTTCAATAACCGGGCGACGACGCTGCCGACTTTTCAGCATCGACTGTGCGACTTCCACAATGCTGTCCGTGGGAGAACAGGTGACCAACTCCGTGGTCATGGCATCTTTGACAAAAGCGTGCTCCGGGTCGCCCTCATTATAGATGGCAGTCAGCACCGCCTCCATACAATCCAGCTCCGAGAGAATACCAATGGCATGGCCCTCATCATCGGTTACCGTGAGGCCCGTTAGCTTGTATTCGAAAATGGTCTCTATGGCCTGAACGATATTGTCATCGCAGTGAATCGTCAGGGGGTTGCGGCGCATGCAGTCGTTGATAGTCGTTGGTTGTGGCATTTTTTGTTTTCCTGATTTGTCTTCTTGATTCTAAGGATGTTCGACCGGGCTTCGGGCTCCAATACTAACAATATTCACTAATTCTTGCGCGCACCCGGGGTAAAAATTGCGTAAGTACCATTGGCAGAGGCAACCAGCTTGTCCTCCACATAAAGCCGTGATTCCAGATTAGCCACGGTCTTGCCGCGGTTTAACATGGTGGTGTGACAGCGCAAAGTACCCCCTCGAACCGCCTGATAGTAATTGAACTTGATTTCTATGGTGGCACAAATTTGCCCCCTATCCAGATTGGGCATAAGCGCCCCACCCATGCCGGTATCTGCCAGCGCATAAAGCACGGCACCGTGAAGCACGCCGTGGGGGTTGAGCAAATGTGGCGCCACTTCCAGCGAGCAATCACTGGCGTCCACATAGTGACCATCCATACGCAGGCCAATCAGTTCGGCAAAGGGGTGCGATGGAATAACATGATCCACCGACTCCAAGGGCTCAGTTTCTGTATCCATAAATAGATCCCGGTAAATGTTCCAGTATAAGCTTGTTACAGAGTCGAACGCCCGTGCTCGGCGAATACCCAGGCTATCGCTTCTCCTATACCGGAGGACGCACCTGTGATCAACACTGTCTCCTTGTTCTCTTCCATAGCCGCAAATCCTCAGATAAAAACATGACCCCGGTCAATTCTATACTCATGAAGAATGCGCGACAATAAGCCACGAGGCACCTGACCCAGCGCCGGGACTGATAATGGCAAAACAAACAATTCCGCTTCTGGACCTGATGTTCTTTCTGACCGAAACACAGCAGAGCCCCAAGCACGTGGGTGCAATACAAATATTCCAGTTGCCCGCCCGTGCACCTGAGAACTACCTGCGTGACCTGGTAACAGCATTCAAGAAGGCGCCCATCGCCTCGCCCTTCAATAAGCACCCCTATTTTCCGCGTTTTGGCATGCCCGAGTGGCATGAGGACACGGAGCTGGAAATAAACTATCACGTGCGACACTCAGCGCTGCCCAGTCCGGGAAATACCCAACAGCTTATGGATGTAGTTCAACGTTTGCACGCGGTATTACTTGACCGAAAACGCCCTGGATGGATTTGTCAGGTAATTGAGGGGCTGGAAGACAATCGATTTGCCGTTTACAGTAAAGTTCATCATGCCTATATCGACGGTATGTCTGGCGTAAAACGTATGTATGGTTCGCTCTCATTATCGGCCACTGATAAAAAGATAGTACCGGCCTGGTCTTACGACCCAGACAAGCCTTCAGCTGTTGAGCACCGCCAGGGGAAGAAAAAATCCAGTGTCAGCACAGCCGGGAAACTCTCTAGCCAGCTCAAGGGTATGGCACAGGCTTACGAAGTCCTCACCAAAATGGGTATGCAAAGGCTGAAGTTACGCAGTAGTGAAGCACAAATTCCCTTTACCGCAACGCGTACGCGTATGAACCGCACGATCGAATGGGATTCGCGATCAACCGCTGTGTGTACTTTGGAACTGGACCAGGTAAAAGCGGTGGGAAAAAAGCGCGGCTGTACCGTTAACGAAGTTGTTCTGGCTGTGATTGGAGCGGCCCTGGACAATTACCTGGATCAACATGAAGAACACAACAGCTCCCCATTGGTCGCCCTATGCCCCATGTCTGTTCGCCAGGTAGGGGATGATTCAGCCAAGACCCAGGTGTCTGCGGTACATGTGAGGCTGGGGGAACCAGGGGCATCAATTTCGGAGCGCCTGGACCAGGTAGTTCGCTCCTCCCATGCATCCAAAGACGAAATCCAGAACGTGTCACCCGAAGCGATGATAGATTATGGCGTCTTCATTTTCGGCCTGTGGGAAATCCTTGCTCGCACCCGCCTGGACCAGATCATTACGCCATCCTATAACGTGCTGGTTTCCAATGTACCGGGGCCAGGCGATGACAGCCTCTATCTGTGCGGTTCACGCATGCTGGCAAGCTACCCTATTTCAACGCTGCTGCCTGGCGTGAACATCAATATCACCTTGCTCTCACATGGGAACGCACTGGATTTTGGCCTGCTGGCTGATATGCATGCACTGCCGGACCTGGATATTGTGGTTGAGGGCATGGAATATTATTTTGAAAAATTGCAGCGGGAAGTGCTGGGTAAGCGACGTCGGCACCGTCATGCCTCTTAGCAAGTCCTATGAAAAAGTGGGTGTGAGGTCTACTATGTGCGAATGCGGAAGGCGATGCTTAAAAAGACAATCAGGTACCTGTTTATTGGGCTGATGACAACGTGCTCCCTGTTTACCACCGCAGCCACCGAAATCTATAAGTGGGTCGATGCTGACGGTAACGTACACTTTGGCGACAAGCCATATGACCCTGGGCAAGCAAATAAAGCAAAGCCGGTTGAGCTGACTACCGGCTACCAGCCCCAGGCGCGAACAGCGGCACAACAAGAGGCCTTCGAGCGAGAACAGCGTTCAATCATAGAGAAATCCAAAGCAAGCAGGGACTTCGTGGAACAGCGTCAGCAGAAAGACTTTGAAGAAGCCCAGGCCAAGTCTCGGCAGAAAAACGTTGAGGACTGTACAGCCTACGAAAGAGAGATAAAACGCCTCTCAGGAACTGAAATCGTTAATGGTCGGCGCCGGGGCACTTACCTGACTGGAGAAGATGGCAAGTCGCTTACTGCAAAGCGCCAGCGGGAAATCGTCGATGAGCTTATGACGGAGATGGCAAAACGAGGTTGCTAAAGTCGAAAGCTGAAATGGCCGTCCAATTGATATCGTTTCGCCCCTTTTATATAGTGTCCTTCCAGCCAAAACAGAGATATCAAAATGAAAGCAAAGCCGAAATCTTCGCCAGATAAGGAACTCATTAAAGTACTTGAAGCCGGAGGGGCTGTGGAATACCTGGAGTATCTGCAGTCAGGCAAGAGAATCCTGTGGGTCAATTTCAAAGCGGGAATTGCCAAGGGGTTTGGAATTACGATTGGCATGACCCTGGTTCTGGGTGTTTTTATCTGGATATTGACCCTGCTCGTAGATCTCCCTGTGGTCGGTGAATATTTTCAAGATGCCAAAGAATACGCCGTTGATTACACGGAAAATACCAACTATTCGGATGAGTTTTCGGAAATGAATCAGCTACTGCGGGAAATAAATGAAAACACAAAAAACTAGTGCGCTCTTTACACTAGTCAACCTTGGAAAATCATTCTGCTTGTAGTGGGTGGCAGTAGCGGATTTATGATGAACTGCCACAACCGCAAGGGGGTTACTCTTTGGAAACCATAAAACTTCACAACGGGGAGCTCGTCTTCACTGCCCAATACCACGACGCCGAAATGAGCAGTGCGCCGCTGGTTTTGTGTCTGCACGGATTTCCCGATAACGCCAATTCGTTCCGCTATCAAATCGACGATTTGGTGGCTGCCGGTTATCGGGTACTAGTGCCCACTATGCGCGGTTATGAGCCCTCCTCAATTCCCGCCGATGGGGATTTTACGCTGGCATCTATCGCAGGAGATATTATCGCCTGGCTGGATGAGCTGGAGGTCGAGCAAGTACACCTGGTCGGTCACGATTGGGGCTCTGCTACCTCCTACGTTGCCGCGGATCTTGCACCTTCACGTTTTCTCTCACTCACCACCATCGCCGTTCCCCACCCCGCACGATTCAGCCGAGAGGGGATGCAGAAAGTACCGGTACAGGCGCTGAAATCCTGGTATATGCTGTTTAACCAGATCCCCGGTGTGTCGGACTACTTCGTTAAACGCAACGATTTCTCCTTCATCCGTTTTCTGTGGCGCAAATGGTCGCCGGGGCAGGTACTGACAGTTTCGGAGTGGGATGACCTGCGCCAAACCTTCGGGCAGCCCGGGGTGGTCAAGGCCATGCTCGGATATTATCGGCAGAATGTATCCCTGCCCCAGTTGCTGGGGCTAAAGCAAAGTGCCTCGTCTTCGCTCACGAAAATTCCGGTGGCCAATCTGGCGATAAGCGGTGCTGACGACGGCTGTATCGACACCCGTGTTTTCGATCACGCCATCTTGCCAGAAGATCACCCCATGGGCGTACAGTTTGAAAGAATTAAGGATGCCGGGCACTTCACCCACCAGGAGCAACCGGCAGTGGTGAACAAATTGCTGATTGATTGGTTCCAGAAACACGACACCACGATGCAAAAGTGATCGAAGATCGCTGTGACTTACGCGAGGATCCATAACGGGCAGAGTGTTTAACTAGCCGCTGGCTCGAGCCACATACCGCGAGCGCCAACGGTTTCGATGTTCAACTGTCCCGCCAGACCTGCAGCGCGGTGAACAGCAATTTCCCGCATGCGCGAGGCCTGCATCATCTCCATCATCGCACTGCGGGAGGGGTACATCGCGATCGCGACCTCATCATTCGCTCAATAACAGTCTAGTTCGACCAATAAATGTACTCGTCATCCGGCGCATCGGGCTGTGACAGGTCCTTATCAATGTTGATGGGTGCTGCGGCCTGGCTGGGCCAGGATGGCGCGGTCTGTGCGGCGTTATGCTGCGCCAGCGCCGCTTGCAGCTCCGCCAGTTTATCCGGGCGTTCGCTAGCCAGGTCGCGCTGTTCCGTTGGATCGACGCTCATGTCGAACAACCAGGTTCGCCCTGGCGGGTCACTGACGTTGAGTTTCCAGCCATCCACCAATGCCGACTGGGAGGCACCGCTGCGCCAGAACAATGCCCGGTGCGGCAGGCCCTGTGCTGCACCGG
Source organism: Pseudomonadota bacterium (assembly GCA_015222725.1). Classification (GTDB taxonomy): domain Bacteria; phylum Pseudomonadota; class Gammaproteobacteria; order Pseudomonadales; family Halieaceae; genus JBALVT01. Next base: position 15,904 of record JADFVW010000060.1, read on the forward strand.
TCGCAAGCGGCAGCAGGTCTACGCCGTCCATGGTGCGGTCATCGGGCAGGCTGGCACCGGCGGCGGCCGCTGCAGTGGCAAACAGGTCGAAATGGTGCACTGGGTC
>JADFVW010000375.1 GCA_015222725.1 Pseudomonadota bacterium
CAGGGATAAGCTTAGTGCTAAGGACTGAGTGCTAAGTGCTGAGTAAAAAACCTAGAAACTAGACACTAGAAACTCGCAACTACCATGAACGACACAGACGTACTCATTATCGGCGGCGGTATCTCGGGGCTCTCCACGGCCTGGTGGTTGGCCCAGGCGGGCGTATCCGTGCAGCTCTGGGGGGCCGATAATCGCATTGGCGGCAAGATTAAAAGCCAGCAGCAGGATGGTTACCTCACCGAACGCTCCGCTTCACTGCTGATGAATTTCCGGCCCGAGGTGGCGCAGTTGGTCAGCGAGGCTGGGCTGGATGAGCTTAAGACTCAACGTTCGCCCCAGGCCGAGTCACGGCGTTATCTATTAAACAACGGCATCTTGCAAGCCTTGCCCATGCACCTAAGCGGCATGTTGACCTCACCGTTGTGGAGCCTACGCGGCAAGCTGCGACTATTGTTAGAACCCTTCATCCCCGCCGGTGGTGCTGAGGATGAGACCGTGAGCCAGTTTATCCGCCGTCGTCTGGGCAACGAGATGTTGGAAAAGGCCATAGAGCCCTTTGTCGCCGGCACCCTGGCGGCGGACCCGGACCTGGCTTCTGCCGGCGCCACCCTGCCCCGGTTGACGGCGTTGGAGAGCCGCTTCGGCTCCATCACCGCCGGTGTGCTAACCCACAAACTTTTGCGCCGCCGTACCGCCTACACCACCGACACCTTTTCATTTCGCGGCGGCATGAACACCTTGGTGAAGACCCTGGCCCGCACCCCGGGCATACAAATACTGTCTAATCGACGGGTGGAAGAAATAACGCCCAGCAAGACCGGCTGGTCAGTTACCGCGACAACGTCCGGCGGAGAGCGCAGTCTCAATGCGACACACGTCGTCGTGGCCACGCAAGCCTCAGTTGCAGCGAATCTTGTCTCAGAAATGGACAATGAATTGGCCTCGATGCTGAACGATATTCAATACGCGCCACTGGCGGTATTGCACATGGGACTGAATCGGGACGACGTAGGGCATGCCCTGGACGGCACCGGTTTTCTCGCCCCACGGCAAGAACGACAACCCTTCACCGGCAACCTGTGGATGAGCAGCCTGTTTTCGGACCGTGCGCCAGAGGGCAAAGTCTTGCTCACCACTTATCTCGGTGGCACTCGCCAACCCGAGGCCGCAAATTGGCATGACAGCCGTCTGATGGATGAGACCCTGCTTGCCCTAACCCCCCTGCTAGGCTTAAAAGGGGAACCGGAGATGGTGCGTATCGACCGTCACGCACAAGCGCTGCCTCGCTATCACGGCGCCCATTTGGCGAGGGATCGCGCCATTACCGAGCAGCTACAAAACTTGCCCGGACTGCATATTGAGGCCAATTATCGAGGTGGTGTCTCAGTGCGCGACCGCATTGCCCGCGGCCAGCAGCTGGCGCAAAGAATCACCTCACAGTTAGCAGTGACAGCAGAAAAACTGCCAAACTTAACGGTACCCCCGCTGTCCACAAAATACCGATGATTTCAGAATGACAGAACAGACCAAACACCCAGACGACTTTCTTTTCCTCCGTATCACGGGGATGGTATTGTTAGTTATGTTGTTAATCTCGGCATGGGCCCGTTCCTACAGCGAAAACGTCTCTCTCCCCCGATATTGTGATAACCCACACAGCACCCTGACGCATCTCGAAAAAGTGCTGCACGAACCACGGCCCGCTGGTGATGATTCACGCCGCCCCTACATCATCGCAGCAAAGCTACTCTTCCTGTTACCACGCGAACTGGAAGAAACGGAATCAGCCTATCTAGCCCGGGTTAGAAGGCACATCGAGGATACCTGTCGATGATTTCTGGATTCCGGAACTCGGATCGTTTCCCGTCGCCGCTGCTCAAGCGTTTTTTGCTGATTTTTCTGCCATCGTGCCTGCTGCTGATTGCCATTGGTGTCAGCCATTACTATACCGAGATGAGACTGGCGCGAATCAGTCTGGAAAGCAGCGAACGACAAAACGTCGCCCTGGCACAGAAAGGACTTGTCAGCGAGATGCGCGCCGTGATTTCCGATCTCACCTTTCTCGCCAAACTAAACGAACTCTGGGATTTGCTGGACAATCCTGGAGACGAGCACGCGCGCCTAAAGCTGGCCCAGGAATTCCTCTATTTCACTGAAAAAAAAGGCGTCTATGACCATATCCGCTTTTTATCTGAGGAAGGCACGGAGATCATTCGCATCAACTATGACGAGGGTAACCCCCACATCGTTGCGCAAAGTGAATTGCAAAATAAACATGATCGTTATTATTTCCAGGAAGCCTTGGCCCAAGACATCGGTGGAGTGTACATGTCACCTTTCGACTTGAATGTCGAAGAGGGAAAAATTGAGCACCCTTTCCGCCCGGTGATCCGCTTCGCCACGCCACTGTTCAACAGTCAGGGGGAGAAAAAAGGCGTGTTGATGTTCAACTTCCGTGGCGAAAAACTGATCCAGGGTTTTCGTCAGGCTGCGGCCAGCATCGCTGATCATCTTAATCTTATCAATCATCAAGGCTATTGGTTGAGTGGCCCCCGTCCGGAAGATGAATGGGGGTTTTTATTTGAACGCGAACATTCATTTTCCCAAACTTTTCCCAAGGCCTGGCTACGAACCTTAAACCAGGACAGCGGGAGCTTTGTGACCGACAACGGCCTATTCACATTCACCACCGTTTATCCCATGGTTTCGGTGCTGGAATTTTATGCAAAGGCCGGCATGGCCGAAATATCCTCGGTCTCCGAAGGCCTGTCAGATAATCAGCCCCGGTTTTGGAAGATCATCTCTCACGTTTCACCCGAAGCCCTCGACGCTGCCTCTCAGGCTTTCTTTCGTCAGAATTTCGCTTTGTACCTACTGGGGAAGTTATTTTTATTGGTAGGCGCTTTAATTGTGGCGCAAACCAGTATTCGCAAACAACAGGAACGCACACAAAGAGACCTCGAACGGCGCTATCACGACACCCTCAAGAATATGCAGTTGCCCGCTGTCACCCTCGATGCCAACGAGCGTATTACCTTCTGTAATGACTGCTTGCTTAACGTAATCGGGCGACAACACGAAGATGTTATCGGTCACAATTATTTTGACACCTTTGTGGCGGCTGAAGAACGCGAGCAGGCGCGAGACACCTACACACAGATCATTTCCGGGAACGCACCACCACATAGCATCGAAAGCCGCATTACGATAAAAACCGGCACGCCACGTCTGTTCTCGTGGACCAACACCCTCTTCTGTGGCCGGTTTGGTGAAATCACCACTCTCACCAG
>JADFVW010000061.1 GCA_015222725.1 Pseudomonadota bacterium
CTTCTTATCCAGCTCGTTAAAGTGTTCCCAGGTGGCCCAGTGGGGAACCAGGTTGGAATTGGCAATCAGTACGCGCGGGGCATTTTCGTGGGTGGGGAATACGCCCACCGGCTTGCCGCTCTGTACCAGCAGTGTTTCGTCGTTCTCCAGGCGCTTCAGCACTTCGACGATTTTGTCATAGCTCTCCCAGTCCCGGGCCGCACGGCCGTTGCCGCCATACACCACCAGGCTCTGCGGGTGTTCGGCGACCTCCGGGTCCAGGTTGTTCATCAGCATGCGCAGGGGTGCCTCGGTCATCCAGCTTTTGGCGCTGAGCTTTGTGCCGGTGGCGGCCTTGATAATGCGGGTGGGGTCGGTGCGATTCATAGTAAAGTCCTCCGATAGGATCGGCGATGTTACTTGTGCCTAAGCCCAGTTACAAATAGACTTTTGTATAACTATTGGGGTTATTTTTTATGTCACAACACTGCGATTGGCTACTGACCAACATTCGGCTTTCCACCATGGTCGATAACGGTGTGCCTTACGGCGAAATTGAATTCGGCGCGCTCGCCCTCCACGATGGCGTTATTGTGTATGCGGGCTCCGAAGCCGGCATGCCGGAATTCACCGCTGCACAGCACAGGGACTGTGCGGGCCAGTGGGCCACCCCGGGCCTGGTCGATTGCCATACCCACCTGGTGTACGGGGGCGATAGAGCCCGTGAATTTGAAATGCGCCTGCAAGGTCGCAGCTACGAGGAAATCTCGCGCGCCGGTGGCGGTATTGCCAGTACGGTAAAGCACACTAGAGAGGCCAGCGAAGATCAGTTGCTTGAGCAGGCCCGTAAGCGATTACAGTGTTTGTTGGCAGAGGGTGTAACCACCGTGGAAATTAAATCTGGATACGGGCTGACCCTGGAGCATGAAATGAAAATGCTGCGGGTGGCGCGTCGTCTTGGCGAGGAGCTTCCCGTTACTGTTCGCACAACGTTCCTGGGTGCGCATGCTCTGCCACCAGAATTTACCGAGGCTACTGGTGACCCCCGCGATGCTTATATCCAGCTGGTCTGTGAGCAAATGATTCCGGCCGTCGCCAGTGCCGGGCTGGCCGACGCAGTGGATGTTTTTTGTGAAGGCATCGGGTTTAGCCCGGCCCAGTGCGAGAAGGTATTTCGGGCGGCGCAGTCGGTGGGCCTGCCGGTGAAGGGGCATATGGAACAGCTGAGTGACTTGAAGGGCGCCGTATTGGCGGCGCGCTATTCGGCCTTGTCAGTGGACCACCTGGAGTACCTGGCCGAGTCCGATGTAGCGGCGCTTAAAGCAGCGGCTTCGGTTGCCGTGTTATTGCCGGGCGCTTTTTACTTTCTGCGGGAGACTAAGTTGCCCCCTATTGCCGCGCTTCGAAAACAGGGCGTGCCCATGGCCGTCGCCACCGATCTCAATCCCGGTACCTCGCCCATTGCCTCGTTGTTGTTGGCTATGAACCAGGCGGCGGTATTGTTTGGCTTGACCCCGGAAGAGGCCCTGCGTGGTGCCACCCGCAATGCCGCCCTGGCGTTGGGCCTGCATAATAAGGGGCAATTGTGCGCCGGGTTCGATGCTGACCTTGCACTGTGGGATATCGAGCATCCCTCGGAGCTGACTTACGCGGTGAATATGAATCGGCCCAGCCAGGTATGGCGCAGTGGTGTTATCCTCTAGATATCCAGAAAGTATAGTCACAATAGGGAGATCACTACCTTGCAACGAAAGTATAATTGGCTGGCGATATTACTGGTTGCAGCATTCAGTGTTTGTCCAGCGCAGGCGCAAGAGTTTTCCGCTACCGAGCTGGTGCGTAAGGCCGTGGACCATTATCGCGGCCTGACATCCTATTCCGAGATGACCATGATAATCCATCGTCCCGACTGGGAGCGCAGTATGACCATGCGCGGCTGGACCCAGGGCGATGAACAGACTCTTGTGCGTGTTGTTGAGCCCAAAAAAGACGCGGGCAATGGCACCCTCATGCTGGACGGCAAGATGTGGACGTTCTCACCGAAAATTAACCGGGTGATCAAGGTGCCGTCTTCTATGATGAGCCAGAACTGGATGGGCAGCGATTTTTCCAACAAGGACATCAGCAAGACTACCGATATCGTAGACCAGTATGCGCACACCCTGATCGACCAGTGGGAGGAGGGCGGCCACCAGATTTATACCATTCAATCTGTTCCCCACGAGGACGCAGCCATCGTATGGGGCAAGGAAGTTCTGGTGATCCGTGATGACTGGGTATTGTTGGAGCAGCAGTTTTGGGACCAGGACGGGGTGCTGCTGAAAAGCATGAAAGCCTCGGATATCAAGGTGATGTCCGGGCGCACAGTGGCGACTAAACTGCGTATGAGTAAAATTGAAACGCCGGGGGAGTGGACGGAGCTGCAAACGCTGGAAATCGAATTTGATGTAGATCTCGCCAGCAATGTTTTCACCCTGTCCAACCTGAGGAATCCGCGCCAGTGAATGTGACTGCTATCCTGGCCTGGCGCAACCTGTGGCGGCACAAGCGGCGAACCTGGCTGACGGTTGGTGCCATGATCTTTTGCAATACCCTGCTGGTGTTTCTCATCTCCCTGCAATTGGGTTCCTATCAAATGATGATAGATAACACCCTGAGCGCGTTCTCTGGTCACATTCAAATTCAGCACAGCGAATTCAATGAGGAACAAAAAATACACCAGAGTGTGCCCGATGTTGCGCTGTTGGCGCAGCAAGTGCGATCTGAACTGGGCCTGGAGACGGTGGCGGCACGGGGTATCGCCTTTGCCCTGGCCTCCAGTGAGGAGCGCTCTTTTGGCATCCAGTTGGCGGGGGTGCAACCAGATTTTGAATCGCGTGTTTCAACCTTCCCGGGCTTGATAAGCGAGGGCCGCTATCTCAGCGACCCGGATGCAGCGGAAATTATTATCGGTGCAGTGCTCGCCCAGAATCTCAAAGTGAGCGTGGGCGACGAGCTCACTTTTCTCGGTAGCGGTTTTGATGGTTCCTTTGCCGCAGGGGTGGCGACTATTGTGGGTATTGTCGAAACTGGATTTGCAGATGTAGAC
>JADFVW010000376.1 GCA_015222725.1 Pseudomonadota bacterium
ATCTTCTATTTCGATGCCGGTTCTAACCTGAATGCCATCCGCTATCGGGACTGGAAGATTCACTTCACCATTATGGAAGGTGCTATCAATGAGGCCTATCGCAAGACACCGAGCTGGCCACTGATCGTCAACCTCAGAATGGATCCATTCGAAGATGGTCCAAACTCTTCAATGTATATTCGCCAATTCTATGCTGACCAGATGTGGATGTTTGTTCCCGCCCAGGCCGTGGTTGGCGAGTTTCTGGCAACATTCAAGGAGTACCCGCAGCGGCAAGCCGGCGGCTCTTTGAGCATCGATGCGGTGATGGACAAAATGAAATCGGCAGCGAGTAGGCAGTAGTTTAAACGCTTTTATCAATATTCGGGCGGGAATGTAATGACCGCCCGAATTGATTAGTTCCGATCAGGCAAAAATACCGTGGATAAACCAGCCTTTAGCCAGCCTGTCGCGAAAACCCCAATAGTGCTGGCCGCCGCTTTTTTCGGCGATGTAATAGTCGCAGCTTCCCGCCTGTAGCCACCAGTTATCTTCTATGCGCTCCGGCCCGTAAACCAGGTTCAGGGCACCGTTCCAATACAGGTTTTTGCCATGTTGTTTCAGCTCCTGGGGTTGGGGCATTAACCAAAATGGCCGCTGGGCAGAGATATGGTGGCTACTACTTTTCTCTCCAATACTTTCAATGCATATAAAAGTGGATGTTTTTGGTCTATTGAGCGATCATCGCGCCATCAAAAATTGAGGGTAAGGGTGTGAACAAGAAAATTCTGGTTGGACTGTCTGTATGTGTCGGTTTGGTATTGGTTTCGGCTTGTTCCCGGGAGGGAAGCCAGACAGAAGCTGTACAGGAAACCACAGCTGTAAATGAGCAAACTACTACGGAGATGTTCAGGGAGTTCCTGGACGAGAACTACGCGCTTGATATGGACAGGGCACCCTTTACCGCCAGTTACCGTGGCATAAAAACCCAGCACGATAAATGGAACTCAGCGGCCGAAGCCCATCTGGAGGAAACTCGCCAGATTAACGAGATGCGCCTGCTACAGTTGGCGATCTTTGACAAAAAACAGATGGATAAATCATCAGGTCTTTCCTGGGATTTATACCGGGCACAGTTACAGCGCTCTATTGCCAGTGATGAGTTTCGCCACCACAAGTTTGTTATCCACCAGTTTCGTGGTCCTCACACCCAGGCAGCCAGCAACCTCATAAATATCCACACCGTATCCGATTTGGCAGATGCCCAGGCGTATATCGGGCGCCTGAATAATATCGGTCCCTGGTTCGACCAGGTGATAGAGCAAATGCGCATACGCCGGGAGAAAAATCTGCTGCTGGCAGACTGGCAGTACCCGCAAATGATACAGGCTTCAAAGAATATTATTACGGGTGCGCCCTACGATATCGAAGGTGGGGACTCCACCCTATGGGTCGATTTCCAGGCCAAAGTAGCCAAGCTGGATATCGACGATCAGCAGCGCGCTGAATTACTTGCAGATGCTAAAAAGGCCATGGTCGATGTGGTTAAGCCGGCCTATCTGCGCCTGATTGCCGAACTGGAAGTACAGGCGGCGATAGCGCCGGACGCGGATGGGGTTTGGAAATTCGATAAAGGCGATGAGTTTTATGCCGAGCGCCTGCAATGGTATACCACCACAGAGTTGTCGGCCGACGAGATCCACGCTATCGGCCTGCGCGAGGTAGCGCGCCTGCACGAAGAAATGAAAGCCATCATGGCTGAAGTGGGCTTTGAAGGCAGCCTGGCTGAATTCCTGGTGTTTATGCGGGAAGACCAGCAGTTTTATTATCCCGATACCGATGAAGGCAGGGCGGCCTATCTTGCGGAAGCGGTTCGTATTATTGACACCATGCGGACCCGGTTGCCAGAGGTATTTGGCATTCTGCCAAAATCTGAGTTAATTGTGAAACGAGTAGAGGCTTTCCGCGAACAGTCTGCCGGTAAGGCCTTCTATCAGGGCCCTCCTGCCGATGGGTCGCGCCCCGGCATCTTCTACGCCAACCTGTATGCGATGGCCGATATGCCCAAATACCAGATGGAAGCACTGGCCTATCACGAGGGGCTGCCCGGGCATCACATGCAAGTAGCCATATCGACAGAACTGGAAGGTGTGCCGGAGTTCCAGAAATACACCACCTTCACAGCTTACAGTGAGGGCTGGGGCTTATACACGGAGCAGCTGGGTAAGGAAATGGGTTTCTATGAGGACCCCTATTCCAACTTTGGCCGTCTGGCGATGGAGTTGTGGCGCGCCTGCCGCCTGGTTGTCGACACAGGCATCCACGCCAAGCACTGGACCCGTGAAGAAGCAATTGCCTACCTGGTTGAAAACACACCTAACTCAGTGGGCGATTCCACCAAGGCCATTGAGCGCTATATCGCCATGCCGGGGCAGGCGACGGCCTATATGATAGGCAAGCTGAAAATTATTGACTTGCGTGAAAAGGCCAGAGCGGCCCTGGGCGATAATTTTGATATCCGTCAGTTTCACGATGAAGTGCTTAAAGATGGCCGTTTGCCACTTTCCCTGTTAGAGCAGAAAGTGGACGGATTGATCGAAGCTGGCTAAATCTGAATGGCCATAATTGAACGATGAGAGGGGTTGAGGTCAGGTAAGTATCACCTGACCTTAACCCATTACCCCCATACTAATTTGCCATTTGGGTTTATCCGGTACTACCCCTCGGTAATAACTTCTGTCTCCAGGTGAACAGTGGCGGTCATGGACCGTGTTATCAGGCAGTTGGCCTCCGATTTTTCCAGCAGGCGGCGAGCTTTATCGGCATCGGTACCCGCTGGAATATGCACGGTTGCCTTGATGTTGATAACCGTAAATATTGTGCTGCGCTCAATCCGTTCCAGCTTGCCATCTGCAATACATTCCAGAGATGTCCAGGGCAGCTTTGAGGCGCGGGCAATAGCTCGAAACGTGAGTATAAAGCAGTCGGAAACAGAGCCGACAAACAGTGTTTCAGGAGACCATATATCGCCCGGGCCGCCAAATTCTGCGGGTGGGCCGGTGACCAGGTCGGGCAGGCCGCTACTTGTTAGGGCTACATTACTATCGCCCCGGGCACTTGCCGTGACCAGGTAGTTGTGGGGCAAATCTTGCATCTTGTCGCTTCCTTGAGATTGGGTGCCTAAAAAACAGGGTGTTTAAACAGGGTAAAGCTCCACCTTGAATCTACGTTCATTGCGACGACTATTGTAACGCTTGCCCTCCATATGCGGAACTGTGCTGGCCATTATTTGGGTAGGCAGGTAGCTCCCATAATTGTGGCTGGCCGGGCATGTCTTCGCTGGGTGGCAGGGTAACATCCAGGTGCTGGTTGCCGCCGTGCTGCTTCAGGATGTGCACTTTACGGTACTCCCGCATCTGCAGGCGCAGGCTGGCGGGTGCGTGGTTTTTCGCGGCGTGATTAGGGCGAAACAGCACGGCCAGTGCATCACTGCCGGAGGCGGCCAGTTGCAGCTTGCGCAGCTCACTGTAACGGTATTCGCCGGCACCCATCCAGCTGAATACGGCGCTGCAGGTGGTGCTGCGCAGGGCCTGTTCGATGCTCCACAGTAAATCCTGGCGGTTTCTTGGGTGAATGAGCAGGATTTGACCGGTGTCTATGCCTCGAGCCTCCAGTAAGGGGGCGTATGGGGTGTAGGGAGGGGCGATAAAGGCCTGCCACTTGTTCTTTTTACTCAGTTCTTCCATAGCGGGCAGGAATAAGCCCATGGCACCCATGCCACAGGCGTCACTGAGTAATTCGATGGTGCTGTTGCGTGGCCAGCCCCCCTGGTGTAGCTCGGCATCCAGGGTTTCATAGCCTGTGGACAGGCCGCTGTGGTAGTTATTATGAGCGCGGCCGTCACTGTTGGCGGAAACACTCATGAAATGATTGTGACGGCCGCGCCAGGTATCGTTGCGCTGTATGATTTGCTCAAGTGCTTCATTCATGGCTTGCCTCTCTTGTATATATTTACAGTACTGTATAAACGAACAGTAATACGAAAAAAAGTAGAATGCAAGCTGTAAAAAATGGGTTGGGGTGAGGGATAAAACGGACCGCTTTATGCTGGTATTTGAAAAGCCCTGACAACTGGTAAGCAGGCATTTGGCGAATACCTGTTACTCCCGTAAAAAATTAGGTAGCATGGGCGGGCTAGTTAATAAAAAAATCGGGGTTAATACATGAATGAATATTTTATCCTGCCTCCCATTCTGGGCGCGGTGGGTCTGCTGATTGCTTTTGTTATTTACCACATCATGACGCGCCACGACCATGGCGGCGGTCTCGCCCTAAAAATATCTGAACAAATTCACCTGGGTGCCATGGTCTTTATGCACCGCGAATACAAGATGTTGGGCGCTTTTGCCGGCGTCTTGTTAATCGGTATTTACGTGTCGCCCCTGGGTGCCAATACTGCTATTGCCTTTGCGGTAGGCGCGATATCTTCGGCCGTAGCCGGTTATCTCGGTATGTTTGCAGCCACCAAAGCCAATGTGCGCACAGCTGTCGCCGCACATAACCACGGAGAGGCCAAGGCACTGTCTATCGCCTTTTACGGTGGCTCTGTTATGGGCCTCTGTGTTGCCTCGCTGGGTCTTATCGGCCTGGGCGGTCTGTACTGGTATTTTGGTGGGGACAGCCATTCAATACACGCGATTCACGGTTTTGGTATGGGCGCGTCAACGGTTGCGCTATTTTCCCGTGTTGGCGGCGGCATCTTTACCAAGAGTGCCGATGTGGGTGCCGACCTGGTCGGCAAGATCGAAGCCGGTATTCCCGAGGACGACCCGCGCAACCCCGGCGTAATAGCCGATAACGTGGGTGACAATGTCGGTGATATCGCGGGCATGGGCTCGGATATCTTCGAATCCTATTGCGGCTCCATGATCGCCTGTATCGCCATTGCCTCAACCATGACGGTCTCCCGGGAGGGCATGATGTTCCTGCCCCTGGCACTGGCCAGTATTGGCCTGGTGGCCTCTGTATTTGGCATCCTGGTAGTGCGCATGCGTTCTGCCGCTGCTCCTGAGGCCGCTCTGCGTACGGGTACATTATTAGCACCGGTTATCTTTGTCGCTATGGCCTTCGTCATGATGGATGGCATGGGGCTGGACAGAAATGTCTGGTGGTCAGTGGTGTGCGGCGCGGTTGGCGGTGTATTCATCGGCTTGATCACTGAATACTACACCGGTGGTGCGCCGGTACAGAAAATTGCTAAATCCGGTGAAACAGGGCCTGCCACTGTGATGATCACAGGGCTGGCGGTGGGTATGCAGTCGGTGGTACTACCGGTACTCTTCCTCGCGGCCATTATCTTTGTCTCAACCGAACTTTCAGGTTTGTATGGCGTAGGTATCGCTGCGGTGGGTATGCTCGCTACCGTGGGTATCACCATGGCCATCGACGCTTACGGCCCGGTGGCAGACAATGCCGGTGGTATCGCCGAAATGGCGGGTATGGGTGAGGAGACCCGCAAGATTACCGATGGCCTGGATGAGGTGGGTAATACCACGGCGGCTATTGGCAAGGGCTTTGCTATCGGTGCTGCGGCGCTGGCGGCACTGGC
>JADFVW010000377.1 GCA_015222725.1 Pseudomonadota bacterium
CACAGCTGGTACAAAACTTCATAGAAACATCACTATCGCCAATACTAGCCGCTCAGTATAAAGCAGATACGGAAGTGAGTCATAGCGATGAAAAATAAATCATCACGGTGGTTCAACAGTTATTCAGTGGAGCTCCCGGTAGGCGCCGGAGAAAAACAACAGGGGCTTGCCTGTGGAGCGCGTGTGCATATCGCACACCCGACCAATGATAATCAGGTGGTCTCCGCCTTCGTGGCTGGTTTCCAGCTTGCATTCGAGCGTGGTGAGAGCATCCCTGAGAATAGGAGAACCGTATTTACCGATACGGTAGTGATCCGGGTGCAGCAGATGATCGCCCTTCTGGGCATACAAATTGGATAGATGCTGCTGGTCTTTCGACAAAATATTGATGGCAAAATGCTCTGGGCCGGCAAAGGCTGCATAAATGTCCGAGTTATTTTGCAGACTCCACAGAACCAGGGGCGGATCCAGGGATACCGACGCGAAGGAATTGACGGTCATAGCCAGGGGCTTCTGTGAATCGATTGTCGTAATCACACAGACGCCTGTCGCGAAACGGCCCAGCGCATCCCTCAGTTCGCGGCTATCGATATCCATCTACTTCCCCAAATTCGTTTGCAGTCTCTTAATCGCCTACTATCACGAATCAACAGCGCTTACGCATCCCCTATACGGGTTAATCCGTGCTATCCCCGGCCCAGCGATCGGCCCGCTTTGAGTCCGATTCCTTCGCGTCTACCCAGCATTCACCCTCCGCGCTGTACTCTTTCTTCCACAGGGGGGCCTCGGCCTTGAGGTAGTCCATTATATATTCGCAGGCGCTGAATGCAGCGCCCCTGTGGGCTGATGAAACACCCACCCAAACAATCTGGTCCCCGGGGTATAAGCGCCCTACCCTGTGAACAACCCGGGCGGTAATAATAGGCCAGCGTTCTGCCGCCTTATTAACAATAGCCCCGATGCTGTCCTGTGTCATTCCAGGATAATGTTCCAACTCCATACACTGGAAATTAGCGCTGCCCTTGTCGACCCGCACATAGCCGGTAAAGGTGGCGATTGCCCCCTCTCCAGCCGAGCCCGACAAAAGCCAGGCTTGCAAACTGGCGATATCGAAGTCTGACTCTTGTATATCCACCTGGCAGCGCACAACTTCGCCGGATGCGCTGTGTGTTGCATTGGAACTGGTCACTTCAACCCCCGGTCACTGGAGGGAAGAAGGCGATTTCATCGCCGTCGCACAACACGGCATCCCCCGCGACAACCGCCTGGTTAACCGCGCGAATAATATTATCTTCGGACAGCACCTCTCGCCAGGCACCATTCTCCCGGGCACATAACTGTTCCTGTAGCGCGTCTATACTCGCCAGGGTCTCATCCCACTCCAGTTCGAGCTTTGCGCAGCCTAACTGTTCCTTCACCCGGGCAAAAAATACGATATGAAGCATCAGTCCCGCGCCGCCTCATCGCGCAGCCAGTGACCTGATTTGCCGCCTTGTTTCTCCAGTAAGCCCACTGATTGAATCTCCATGCCCTTGTCTACCGCTTTACACATGTCATAGATGGTAAGTGCTGCTATCGTCGCCGCCGTCAGTGCCTCCATCTCAACACCTGTTTGTCCGGAGACTTTACAGCACGCCTGTATCACTACGCTGCTGGACTCGGGGTCAGTCTCAAAACTGACCTCTACCGATGTGAGCATAAGAGGGTGGCACAGGGGTATCAGGTCAGAACATTTCTTGGCCGCCTGGATGCCGGCTATACGGGCAACCGCGAGCACATCACCTTTCTTGTGCCCACCCTGCTCAAGCAATACCAGTGTCTGCGCCTGCATGGACACAATCGCCCTGGCCACTGCAACACGTTCGCTGATGGTCTTGGCACCGACATCTACCATGCGCGCAGCACCGGTTTCATCGATATGGGTTAACTTGGACATGGAGCACTCCGGGAATTTTCAAACAATCCGCGAGAGTCTAGCGAATGGAGGCTTAAATTGACACCGATATTGGCCGGATAAAGCTATTGCCTCGATGTTGCGATAGCGTAGAGTGACCTGCTCTAACCAACAATAACCCAAGGGAACAGCAATGACACAAAATCTCAAACTGGGACTTCAGCTCGGCTACTGGGGCGCGCTCTGCCCGCCCAATCATGTAGAGTTGGCCGTGGAAGCCGAACGCCTGGGCTATGACTCGGTCTGGACAGCCGAATCCTGGGGCAGTGACGCCTTTACCCCCCTGGCCTGGATAGGCGCCCAGACTTCAAAAATACGGTTGGGGACCTCCGTCGTCCAGTTGTCTGCTCGCACGCCTGCGGCCTGCGCCATGGCAGCCCTGACCCTGGATCACCTGTCCGGTGGACGCATGATTCTGGGGTTGGGTGTCTCCGGGCCCCAGGTCGTTGAGGGCTGGTATGGCCAGCCCTACACCAAACCACTGACCCGTACGCGCGAATACGTCAGTATTATCCGTAAGATTCTCGCTCGGGAAGAGCGCCTTACCAGCGAGGGTGAATTCTACGCCCTGCCCTACACCGGTCCCGGCTCCTGGGGTATGGGCAAGGCGCTGAAGTCGATCACCCACCCTTTGCGCAGCGACCTGCCTATATTTTTGGGTGCCGAAGGCCCCAAAAACGTGGCCCAGACCGCCCGCATTGCCGATGGTTGGCTGCCGCTGTATTACTCGCCCTACCGTGAGGAGGTGTATGC
>JADFVW010000378.1 GCA_015222725.1 Pseudomonadota bacterium
CTCGAACCGTGGACCCCCTGCATGTCATGCAGGTGCTCTAACCAACTGAGCTATAGTCCTAAAAAGGAAGCGCATTATAAGCACATGGCCGCTATTGCTCAACTCTCAGGAGAGAATAATTTGAAGCCTATATTATTCGGCTGTGGGCTCCTTTGGGAATAGCCGCCTCTGGGCCGTCGCCAAATATGTTTATTCCAGAACAGCTTCCTGTACGAGATCTATTCTCGCCATCGCCGAAAAGGCAAACTGCTGGGCCTGCAGCATGATGGTTTCATCTTCGGTGCAGCTGACCAGCGCGTCGTAGTAGGAAAAACATCTGTCCAGATCGGCGTACAGTGGCAATAACAGGGTTGCAGATTTACTCCCGGAATGACTTCTGGCTTGACAGGATTCATCGATGGCCAGAGCTTCTGCTGCGACATCTTCGGAGCAAACCCCAGCCATCCCGGCAAGGGACTGAATGTCATCTAGCGTCTCTGTGCTGGCGAGCGCAACGTGACTCAGAGCCGGGTAATGCGCGATCAAGTGGCTCAGCCCGATACCGACGCAGTGCTCCAGGCTGGTCGCAACGCACAACAGGTCGGCCAGAGAGGCCACGTTGGCCGGATTCAATTCGGGCTGCTGCGGAAGCCGTGCTCTTTCAGCATGCCAGGCGGCACGGCGTTGCATCCTCACCAGGGAGGCTCGCTCCAGTTCTTCCCCGGCCAGTATCTCCGCATATTCACGTGTGGCCACATCATTAGAGTAAGCGGCCACGTAGGAATAAAAACGGAAGCCGTGGTCAGCACGGTGTGCAAACATGGCCAGCACCCGGTAGGGAGTACTTCTTATCGGGTCAACCGCAGCGGCGTCGTAGGTGTCAGCCACATTAGGGTCTCGCCACTCCAGGGGGGATATACCCTCGGTTGCCATCAGGTTCTCGGCCTCAGCCCAATTGCGCAGCATGCGCTGTCGCTCACGCTCTGATTCTACCAGTGCTTTAAATACAGCAGCGGAGGGCTCATTTGCACACAGGCTCATCTCCGCCTGGCAGCGGGCAAAGTAATTGTCGCCCTCATCAGCGGCCGCCAGGGCGACTGAGAGCAAATCAGAGGGTGAGTGAATGTCTGTAATTAGCATGGAGAGAGTTTCGCATGCCCGCGTGCCGTTTGGCTATTTGTCTGATGGTTAATGATTCACGTCATGTTCTACACGAATTGCCCTATATTGCCCTATATAGACTACACTACCCTGATAACCGGGCCGCTCAGTACGCCTGATGACACAAGCAAAAATCAATAAACTTGTCCCAATTGAGGCACACCATTCTTAATTCCGCCAAACTAAAATGCCGCTTTGTTTTTGCAGCACTTTTACTATGTAGCCTCACATTGTTGGCCTCGCCAGGCTATGCTGCCGAGTCCGAGCTGGCGCGCTTCTTGCCAGGGGTTGAAGCGTCGAGCTTGTTTCCCGGTGCCACCCGTGTGGGTGAGGCCGAGGGCGACCCCGTAATCGCGCCGATTTTCAAGGGCGATGAAAAAGTCGGGCTGGCCTACTTAACCAGCGACTATGTCAATACTACCGGCTATTCGGGCAAACCTATCCACCAGATGGTCGCCATGGATATGGCGGGCGTCATTCGCAAAGTGTTGCTCATCAAGCACCACGAACCCATTGTGCTGATCGGTATTCCCGAGAAACGCATTGTGGCAGTTCTCGACACCTACGAGGGTCTGGATATCGGCAAGATGGTGCGAGCCGAAATCAAAGGTCCCAAGGTCGATGTCGTCACCGGCGCCACCGTCACCATTATGGTGATGGACGACAATATCCAGCGCAGCGCTATTAAGGTGGCGCGGGCCTACCACTTGGGCGGACTGAAGCCGAAACGCCCTCACACCGGCCCCACTGCCACCATTAACGCGGACATTTCACAGGTGGAGAACTGGCAAACGTTGCTGACAGACGCTTCCGTCACCAGCCTTAAGCTCACTCTGGGGCAGGTCAACAAGGCCTTCGAAGATTCCGGCGATGAAGACGCCGCCAGCGTGCCCGAGGAAGGACCCCCGGATGATAGCTTTATCGAACTGTATACGGCCGTGGTCTCTATCCCCAGTATTGGTCGCAGCCTGCTGGGCGAGGCGGAATACAACAATATGCTCAAGCGCCTGGAGCCTGGACAACAGGCGATTATGATCGCCGGCGATGGACGCTTCTCCTTCAAGGGCTCGGGCTATGTCCGCGGCGGGATATTTGACCGATTTCAACTGGTCCAGGGTGACAACCTGATTCGCTTCCACGACTATGAACACAAGCGGCTGCGCAAAATATTCGCCAAGGAGGCCCCCTCACTCAAGGACGTCGACTTGTTTATCCTGCCCACCGACCAGGGCTTTGACGGCGCCGTTCCCTGGCAGCTCGAGCTATTGGTAGGGCGATTAACCGGGCCCACGCGCAAGGCCTTCTTAAACTTTGAATTGCAGTACGCCCCACCCGCCAAGTACCTGAGCATTGTCGAGCCCGAGCCCGCTCCGGAATTGAGCTGGATGGAGTGGCTGGAAGCCGATGCCACCGCCCCCGATGCTCCCCTGTGGAAACGCATGTGGCTCAACAAAATGCCCCAGGTGATGGTGCTGCTTATTGCACTGGCTGTACTCACCGGCATTTTCTTCTTCCAGAACTGGCTGGTGAAACGCCCGGTGCTCACCGACCGTGTACGTGTGGGCTTTCTCTTGTTCACCCTGTTTGGCATAGGCTGGTACGCCAATGCCCAGTTGAGTGTGGTCAACATTCTGGCGGTGCTCAACGCGCTGGTATCGGGTTTTGACTGGAGCTACTTCCTGATGGAGCCCCTGATCTTTGTACTGTGGGGTTCGGTGGCGACATCGCTGTTGTTCTGGGGCCGGGGCGCATACTGCGGCTGGCTGTGCCCCTTCGGTGCCCTGCAGGAATTGATGAACCGGGCAGCCAAACTGGTCAAAATCCCCCAGTGGACCTTACCCTGGGGGTTTCACGAGCGCCTGTGGACTTTAAAATACCTGATTTTCCTGGCCCTGTTTGGCTTCTCCCTGCACTCGCTGGAATGGGCCGAACGCCTGGCCGAGGTGGAGCCCTTCAAAACTGCCATTATTTTAAAATTCCAGCGCAGCTGGCCCTTTGTACTGTTTGCCGTGGGTGTGCTACTTCCCGGCTTGTTTATCGAGCGCTTCTATTGCCGCTATATGTGCCCACTGGGTGCGGCCCTCGCCATCCCCGGCCGTCTGCGTATGTTTGAGTGGCTAAAACGCTACAAGGAGTGCGGCACACCCTGTCAGCGCTGCTCACAGGAATGCATGGTGCAAGCCATCCACAAAGAGGGCAATATCAATGTCAACGAATGCCTCTACTGCCTGCACTGTCAGGTAGTGTATGTGGATGACCACGCCTGCCCCGTGCTTATCCAGAAACGTTTGAAGCGCGAGCGCCCCAGCGCGAAGGGTGTCGCAGCAAAATCAGCGGCTGCCAAGCGGCTGGAAAACATCAAAGCAAAAGAGAAAGAACCGGCCGATATTATTGCCGTGTCTGATTAAAGGTGTGAGAGCACCGTTATAGTAGTGACAAGCGACAACAAAAAGGAGATACACTATGTCGAAGAAAGATGAAAACCACGAAGACGAGCAAGTCGACATCGCCAAGAGAGGGCTGCTGGGCGGAACCGCCAAGTTTGCCGCCCTGGCGGGTGCCGGCACACTGGCGGGGGTTACCGGCACCAGCCTGTTAGGCTCTGCCGACGCACAGGCTTCCAGCGCCAAGGGCAGCGTAGCTCCCGGTGACCTGGACGACTATTACGGTTTCTGGAGCAGCGGTCAGGCGGGCGAGATGCGCATTCTGGGCATGCCCTCTATGCGTGAACTGATGCGTATCCCGGTTTTTAACCGCTGCAGTGCCACCGGTTGGGGCGCAACCAATGAGAGCCGAAAAATTCTCACCGATGGCCTGCTACCCGAAACCAAAAAATTCCTTGAAGACAAGGGTGAGGTTTGGCAAAACGGCGACCTGCACCACCCCCATATGTCATTTACCGATGGCACCTACGATGGCCGCTACCTGTTTATGAACGACAAGGCCAACACCCGTGTTGCCCGGGTGCGTTGCGATGTAATGAAGTGCGACAAAATCATCGAGATTCCAAACGCCTCCGACATCCACGGTTTGCGGCCACAGAAATACCCGCGCACGGGATATGTATTTGCCAACGGTGAACACCGTGTGCCTATTCCAAATGATGGCCGCGACCTGGACGACCCCAGCAAATATCACGCCATTTTTACCGCTATAGACGGCGATAAAATGGAAGTGGCCTGGCAGGTCATGGTAGATGGCAACCTGGATAACTGCGATGCCGACTACCAGGGCAAGTACGCAGTCGCCACCTGCTACAACTCCGAGGGCGGCGTTACCCTGGCCGAGATGGTAGCGGCTGAGCAGGATTGGGCTGTAATTTTTGACATCAAGCGCATCGAGGAAGGGGTCAAGAAGGGCGACTTCAAGACCTATGGCGGCGTACCCGTTCTGGACGGTCGCAAGGGCTCCCCCTACACCCGCTACGTTCCGGTCTCCAACAGCCCACACGGCTGTAACACCGCGCCCGATGGCAAATACATTGTCATCAATGGCAAGCTCTCACCCACCGCAACCGTGCTTGATGTCAGGCGCTTTGCCGATCTGTTTAACGATAAAATTGAGCCCCGCGGAGTGGTGGCGGCAGAGCCTGAGTTGGGTCTGGGGCCTCTGCACACCGCCTTCGATGGCAAGGGTAATGCCTTTACCACCTTGTTCCTGGACAGCCAGGTGGTTAAGTGGAACGTTCAGAAAGCGGTGGATGCCTACGCTGGCAAGGATGTTAATCCCATCCTTGAAAAAATTGATGTGCAGTATCAACCGGGACACAACCACAGTTCTATGGGCGAAACCAAAGAGGCCGATGGCCAGTGGTTGGTGTCACTGAACAAGTTCTCCAAAGACCGGTTCATCAACGTGGGGCCGCTGAAACCCGAGAACGAACAGTTAATCGATATTTCCAGCAAGAAAATGGAAATCGTGCACGATGGCCCGACCTTTGCCGAGCCGCACGACTGCATTATTGTTCGTGCCGACATTGTTAACCCGGACTCTCTGTGGTCCAAGACTGATCCCATGTGGGCCGAAGCCAGTGCCCAGGCCAAGAAAGATGGCATCACGCTATACCAGGACTCCAAGGTGGTTCGCGATGGCAACAAGGTACGGGTTTATATGTATTCTGCCGCGCCTAATTTCAGCATGACTGACTTCAAGGTCAAGCAGGGCGACGAGGTAACAGTTTATGTCAGTAATAATGACAAAATCGACGACCTCACTCACGGCTTCACCCTGGCAAACTACGGTGTAGCCATGGAAGTTGGCCCCCAGGCAACATCTTCTATCACCTTCACCGCCGATCGCGCAGGCGTTCACTGGTTCTATTGCCAGTGGTTCTGTCACGCGCTGCATATGGAAATGCGCGGCCGGATGTTGGTAGAGGCCTCCTGAGGCAGCTGGCGCACAGATTCGATTTATAGCAGGATGGTTTTAATTCGAATGTGCGCCCTATCCCAAAAGCCCCTGGCCAGTTTAAGCCTGGCCAGGGCACTCATCTTTTTGTTGCTGGCAATTTCGAGCGCAGCACAAGCCGCCACCACAACCGTGGAAGCTGGCACCCCACTACAGCAAGCCATCGATCGCGCCAGCATTGGCGATACCCTGCTATTACTGGGCGGCATTCACCAGGGTCCCATTACTATTGACAAGACACTTAAGTTAACCGGCAAAGACAAGGCCATTATTCAGGGCAACGGTGAGGGCCGTGTGGTAACCATCTCCGCTGCTGACGTCAGCGTGAGCAATCTGGGCATACAAAATTCCGGCGACAGCCTGGCCACCGAAGACGCGGGCATCTATGTGACCAAAGCAGGCGAGCGCGCCCTGATACACAATAATGTGCTCACCGGTAACTTGATCGGTGTTTATCTCAAAGGGCCAAAAAACGCCAAGGTGTTGGGCAACACCATTATTGGCAGCGAAAATCCCCATGTGAATGACCGGGGCAACGGCGTGCAACTGTGGAATACACCGGGGTCGATCGTTGCAGACAATAACATCAGCCTGGGCCGTGATGGCATTTTTGTAAACGCCAGTGAAAACAATATTTTTCGCGACAATGTCATGCACAACTTACGCTTCGCCGTGCACTATATGTACACCCACAACAGCACAGTGTCGGGTAACCTGTCGCGCGGCAACCATGTAGCCTACGCCCTGATGTACTCCAACAATCTGGAAGTTCACGACAATGTTTCTGATGGCGATCGCGACCGGGGCCTGTTTCTCAATTTTACCAACGATTCAAACTTCAGTAATAACCGGGTAAGTGGCGCTGAAAAATGCTTTTTTATCTATAACGCCAACTCCAATGACATCAGCAACAACAGTTTTTCCAGCTGCGATATTGGCATTCATTTTACCGCGGGCTCCGAGGGCAACGCCGTGTCCGGCAACGCCTTTATCGACAACAAAACCCAGGTTAAATACGTGGGGACACGTTATGTGGAATGGTCCAGCGAGGGGCGCGGCAACTTCTGGAGTGACAACCTGGCCTTCGACCTGAACGATGACGGCATAGCAGACCAGCCCTATAAACCCAATGACATGGTAGACCAGCTGATATGGCGTCACCCCATGGCCAAACTCTTATTGAGCAGCCCGGCCATGCAAGTGTTACGCTGGGCGCAGTCTGAATTTCCCTCCTTACACCCGGGCGGTGTGCGCGACAGCTCACCCCTGATGACCCACCATGATAGGCAAAACAACGGAAGCACCGCCCAGTGAATGCAATAGAACTCAGCAATGTGAGTAAACGCTACGAGCAGAAAACCGTGGTGAAAAATGTCCAGCTGAAAGTACGTACCGGTGAGCGGATGGTAATGATAGGTCACAACGGCGCGGGCAAAACCACCTTGATGAAATTAATGCTGGGGCTAACCCGCCCCAGTGAAGGCCAGGTGCAGGTGCTGGGAGTCGACCCGGCTGTATCAACTTCTTCGAAGCGCCAGACCCTGGGTTACGTGCCCGAGAGTGTGGCTTTTCACGGTGCCATGAAAGGTCGGGAAGTACTGGCATTTTATGCCGGACTAAAAAAAGTACCCGCCGCTCATTACAATGACATTCTAGCCAGGGTCGGTCTGAAGGATGCCGCCGACCGCCGGGTAAGCACCTACTCCAAGGGCATGCGTCAGCGTCTGGGCCTGGCACAGGCAATGTTAGGCGACCCCCAGCTACTGTTTCTGGATGAGCCCACCAGCGGCCTGGACCCTTCCCTGCGCCGACAGTTTTATGAATTGATAGACTCCCTCAGCCGCTCGGGAACCACATCACTGATTTCGTCGCACTCATTGAACGAAGTGGAGGCTCGCGCCGACCGCATTGCCATATTAAAGAACGGTGTGCTGCTGGCCTGCGGCACCATGCCCGAACTGCTTGAGCAGACCGGTCTGCCTATCTATGTACAGCTCAAAACTGCTGCAGCTGCGGTCAACTCTGTGGCCGAAAAAATGGGCTGGGCGGGAGAGGTTCACAAACTCGATGAGCGCAACCTGGAGATACGCTGCAGGGTCTCGGGCAAGATGGAACTGGTACGGCGCATCGCCGCACTGGGCGATTCCGTAGAGGATATGAATATTGTTCCGCCAAGACTGGATGAAATCTACAACCACTATATGGAAAACGTACAGCCACAATGAATGCTACTCGACTACTCGCCATCAACGAATTTGTAGACGGCCTGCGCAACCGCTGGGTGGCGGCCTGCATTTTGCTGCTCGGCTCAATGGCATTAACGCTATTGCTGGTAGGCTCTGCACCCAGTGGTAGCACCGGCGCGGGCGCGCTTGCGATCAGCGTTGTAAGTCTGGCCAGTTTAAGCGTATACCTGCTGCCACTCATCGCCCTGATGTTATCTTTTGACGCTCTGGTGGGCGAGTTTGAACGGGGCACCATGTTACTGTTACTCACCTACCCGGTGTCGCGCTGGCAGGTGATTATGGGCAAATTTTTCGGGCACCTGATGATACTCACCGCCGCCATTACCATAGGCTATGGCGGCGCAGCGCTGATCACGGTATTTACCACCGACTCCGGCACTGTAGGCTGGCAGGCCTATCTCACCATGATGGCAAGCTCATTGCTGCTCGGGGCGGTGTTTATCGCCCTGGGATATCTGGTGAGTGTTATTGTGCGAGAACGCAGCACCGCCGCCGGGGCTGCGGTGGTTTTGTGGTTATTGTTTGTCGTGCTATACGACCTTGGGCTGCTGGGAATTTTACTGGCCGACCATGAACAACAGATTAGTCAGGCCCTGTTTTCATTTTTGATGCTGGCTAGCCCCACTGACACCTATCGCATTCTTAACCTCACCGCTTTCGACACGGTGAGCCAGGCCGCCGGTATCGCCGGTGTGGCGGCAAAACAGGGGTTTAGCCTGCCCCTGCTGTTGTCATTATTAGTCGGGTGGATCATCCTGCCCCTGCTGGCCACCATCGGTTTGTTTCATCGCAGGGAACTGTAATGCTTAAATTATTCATTGGCTTTATTGCTGCTGTATCACTGGTGTCCTGCGGGCAAAGTGACAAAGCCGCCATGCCCGCTGCACAGGAACTGACCCGTGATGCCATTGGTTACTACTGCATGATGACCGTGGTGGAACATCAGGGGCCAAAGGGGCAGATTATTTTAACTGACAAAGAAGATCCGCTTTGGTTTACCTCGGTGCGTGACACCATGGCCTTTACAATTTTGCCCGGTGAGCCTAAAAATATCGCAGCTATATATGTCACCGACATAGGCAAAGCCAACTGGGACAATCCGGAACCCAGCACCTGGATAGACGCACGCCAAGCCTGGTTTGTGGTGGGTAGTGATGTAAGTGGCGGTATGGGGGCACCGGAGCTGGTGCCTTTTGGGGAGAAGGCGGAGGCATTGGCATTTATCCAAGAGCACGGGGGGGAGATATTTGAGTATGCAGACATTCCCAGGGAGATGTTTTTGGGGGTGGAGGATAGTTAGCTGAAATTATGGCCGCTTGTTGGCGTTTATTGGCCGGCGCCCAGATTGATCACAGCAAGCTAAGGTCTGTTGTGACCCCGGCGGGGAGAGGAATTTGAACCCCTGTTATTCCTCCTCCGCGCGGAACACTTCCCTGCCGGCAACAAAAGTCGCAATAACTTTGTTCTTCCAGATATCCTGCTCTGGCACGGTAAAGTAATTGTCCTGAACCAGAATAAAATCGGCGTAGTAACCCGGTAGTAATCGACCGATATAGTCCTCCTGGTGTGCCGAATAGGCGGCATCTTCGGTAAACAGGCTCAGGGAATCCTCCCGGCTCAACTTCTGCTCTTTCATCCAACCGCCCAAAGGTTGGTTGTCCCGGCTCTGACGTGTCACCGCCGCGTGCAGGCCGTAGAACGGGTTGGGGGGCTCTACCGGAAAGTCCGATCCGCCCGCCATGGTCGCCCCGCTGTCGCGTAAACTCTTCCAGACGTAGGCTCCCGCAAGGCGTTTTTCACCCAGGCGATTACCTGCCATATTTTTGTCACTGGTGGCATGTGTAGGCTGGATAGAAGCTATAACGCCCGTCTTTTTGAAACGCGGAATATCTTCGACTCGCAATATTTGTGAGTGCTCTATGCGATGGCGCAGGCCACCACTCTTGTAC
>JADFVW010000379.1 GCA_015222725.1 Pseudomonadota bacterium
AGCCAGCGGTCGGGTACGAAGGAATCCGCGTGGGGAAAACCGGACATCTCGCACCACTCGGGTAACTTGGCTATCCAGAAATCATCCTCTTTCTGTGGGCCTTCTATGGGGATGCTTAATTGCTGGCGCAGAATGTCGGAGGCGGCACAGTGGTCCATGTGCCCGTGGGTGAGAATCACTTTTTCGACGGTGGCATCCATCTTTTCCACCGCCGCCAGGATGCGCTCTACGTCACCGCCCGGATCGACAATGGCCGCCTTGCCGGTGGCCGTGCATTTGATGATGCTACAGTTTTGCTGGTAGGCGGTGACCGGCACGATGGTACATTGAATAGGCATTAATCAGCTTCTCAGGCGGTGGGCATTTCTTGCTCAATGGCCTCGTCCATATCGGGCTCGAGGTCGGCGTTGGGGTTGAGCCAGACCTGCTCATCAAACTGGTTTTCGCTTTTGCCAACAATCACACTGACGGTGGCATCACCAGTGACATTGACGGCGGTGCGCACCATATCCAGCAGGCGGTCCACGCCGATAATCAGGCCAATTCCCTCTACCGGCAAACCCGCCTGCTCCAGCACCATGGCCAGGGTAATCAGGCCCACGCCTGGAACGGCTGCTGTACCAATAGAGGCCAGGGTCGCGGTGAGGATTACGGTGATAAATGCGCTCAAGCTCAAATCTACGCCGTAGACCTGGGCGATAAACACGGTTGCCACGCCCTGCATAATAGCGGTGCCGTCCATGTTGATAGTCGCCCCCAGGGGCACGGTAAATCCGGCAACTGAGTTGTGCACGCCCATCTTGCGCTCAACCGTTCGCAGGGTAATGGGAAGCGTTGCCCCGGAGGAAGCCGTGCTGAACGCGAAGGCCCAAACCGAGCGCATTTTGTTCATCATTATCAGCGGGGACAAACCGGCAAAAGACTTGAGTAGCATGGGGTAGACCACTAGCGCGTGAACCAGCAGTACCGCCAGCACGGTGAAGAAGTACGTGGCCAAATCGAGAATGGCACTGATGCCCATCTCGGAAAACAACTTGGCGAGCAGGGCAAAAACGCCGTAGGGGGCCAGATCCATCATGATGCCGACCATTTTCATCACGATGACTTCCATGTCGCGGAAAAAACTGGCGATGCGACGACCGGCTTCCCCGGCGTGGGAGATGGCGTAACCAAATAACAGCGCAAACACGATAATTTGCAACATCTTCCCCTCGGCCAGAGCGTTGAAGGGGTTGGAGGGAAACATTGCCACCAGTACATCGATCAGGGGCGGCGCCTCGGCGGCATTGAACACAGCGTCACTGGTCAGTTCCACATTACTACCCGGACCGATAAGCACGGCTATACCGAGTGCCAGGCTGACCGCTATGGCCGTTGTCGCGAGATAAAAGCCCAATGTTTTGACGGCGATAGGGCCCATGCGGGCACTGTCACCCAGTGAACTGGAGCCACAAATAAGCGACACCAATACCAGCGGTACAACCAGCAGCTTTAAAGAGGCGATAAAGATTCGGCCGACCAGGTCAAGTGCACCGTTGATCACGTAGTCGTTCACGATCATCCTGAACGTGTCGGACATACCACTGCTATGCAACAGGAGGTTAAGAAGCGAGCCGATCAGTATTCCAGCCACCATGGAAACCAGGATCCGGTTAGTCAGGCTCATCATTTTCTCCCTTGCATTTGTATCTTATTAATAGGGCTGCACACTAACGCAGGCCAACGCCGGACTCAAGCAACGTCAGGCTGTATTCCTGCCACTTTTAGCGGCAAACTTACTAGCCTGTTCACTCCTCTACCGGGCACGGGCCCTGGAGGTAGGCCGATACCGCATCGTCGGCACAGGCATTGCAGGGTGAAGCGTACTGTTTACTGCCCCCGGCCGCCAGAGTTGCACACACCGGGTTGTACTCCATGGTGCACACCTGGGGGCGCGGATCGGTACACGCAGTTCCCGGCGGGCTCGCCGGCTCCGACACGGGACCATTGGCGCAGGCCGTCAGTATTATCGCCGCTACCGCCACAAGTAGAGTTCGCATATTTTTGATTCCTTTTTTGTGGGCCAACACCATCAGTTCGCCGTTGTCATCAGTCGGGGCGAACCGCCAGTGCCCCGCTGCCTAGCAGTGCAACCGCGAGGCCGCAAAATAAATAGAAGCCCTGTAACTCCACGGCCCATGCGCCCTGCTCTGACAGGCTGAGCAACTCGCTCTGGTGAGCAAGGAAAAGGGCGAAAACCATATTCACGAAAATCAACCAGCCCCCCAGGCGCGCCCGAAACCCGATAATGATCATAAGTGGTGCGAGTATCTCTCCCACATAAACCCCGTAAGCCAGCACACTGGGAAGATGGAAGGCGGACAGCGTGGCTCCAATCCAATCCAGTGATCCCGGGTTGGCAATCTTGGAATAGCCATGGAACAACATGAGTACCCCCACGCAAAGCCGCAAGACCAGTTTTCCCAATTCTTCCTGATTGTATTTACTCAGCACGCCACTTCTCCTTTATTATTTTGCGCCCAATTGTATCATCTGTTTCGCCACTTTAACGGATGCCTCAAAGCTCTCTACGCCGATATATTCATCGGTGCCATGCACACCCTTGGCCTGGGTGGTGGCCAAAATCATGCCGTGAAAGCGATAAATATTATCGACAAGATCAATATAATGGCGAGTATCGGTGGCGCCGGATAGCAACGATGGCACTACCACCACATCGGGATAGATCGCTTCCACTGCACCTTTAATCACCGCGTAACCACTACCCGAATAATCGGCTACCGGGGCTGCGGCGCTCCAGGCGTCAAAGCTGATCTCGATGTTCTCGTCGTCCACGATCCCGGTAATGGTCTCCACCACGTAATCCGGTGTATCGCCAGGCAACAGGCGGAAGTTTACTTTCGCCTCCGCCCGCTGGGGTACGACATTCTCCTTCACGCCCGCATTGAACATCGTGAGCGCCGTGGTGGTCCGCACATAGGCGTTAGTCAAACGATCCCTGGACATCTGGTATTCCACGATGCCGCCGGTTAGCCAGAGCTGGCTGAATACAAATTTTGTGGGTTGCCCGGCGTGGGGGCCCAGAGCCTCCAGCATCGCCTTAACCGGCCCAACCAATTTCGAGGGGAAGGGGTTTTGTTCTATGCGGGCGAGGGCAGCAGACAGCCGCCCGATGGTGCTGACCTGCGGCGGTGTGGATGAGTGCCCGCCGTCACCGGTGGCGACCAGCGTCAGGGTGAAGTAGGTCTTCTCCGCCACGTTGATCATAGCAACAGGCTTATCCTCAACCAGTGGATTGTCGGACAGGATCAGCCCCCCCTCATCGACCATCCACTCAAAATACAGGTTCAGCTCGCGCAAACGCCGCGCGATTGCCGCCGCCCCCTCCAGCCCGCCTATCTCTTCATCGTGGCCAAAAGCAAAGACCAACGTTCGCTCTGGCACAAAGCCCTCTGCCAACAACTGCTCCGCAGCTTCCAGCAAACCAATCACACCCACCTTATCGTCCAGTGTGCCGCGACCATAAATGTTTCCATCCGCCACCACACCATCAAAGGGCGGGTGAGTCCAGTCTCCCTCCGTGCCGGGCTCTATGGGAACAACGTCCATATGGGCTGCAAACAGGACAGGGAGCTTTTCCGTATCCGAACTGGAGCCGGGCCAGCGCAGCAGCAGGCTGTGCTGGTTTATCTGCTCCACCTGCAACTGGGAAAAAACCCGTGGATAAGTCTTGTGCAGGAAAGCATTGAACTGCTCAAACTGGCTGTAATCAATTTTGGCCGTGTCCTGCGCGCTGATCGTCCTGTACCGAATGGCCTGAGCAAGGTTCTGTGTAGGGGAAGACAAAGCACCGGCAGCCTGCATAGTGGCTATCAGTAAAATAAAGATAGGGGCAATTACTCGTAACATCATTCACCTATTATTGGTTTGTGTGGGTGCGCAGGTCTAAATTGCTCACAATTTAATCAGGAGTGGATAAATTTCGCCAGTTTCTTGCGTTTAGTTTCCAAGCTCGCTAGAGTCAGTAGCGTTGTAAGTGGTAGCTGTACCCAAGTCAAATACT
>JADFVW010000380.1 GCA_015222725.1 Pseudomonadota bacterium
GCGATTCGCAGCATATAATCGATCTCCTGTTGGCAGCGTTGAGGTAAACGTGCAATTATAAATCCTCGACCCTGCCCGCGTATACACTCAGACCAAACAAAGTAGCCATATCGACAGCCATGCACATTAGTCAAACCAATCCACCACCTACCCTGAGTGTGAGCCAGCTCAATCGACAGGCGAGAACCCTGCTGGAAAGTCATTTTGATTTTGTCTGGGTAGAGGGCGAAGTGAGTAATTTTGCCGCCCCCTCCTCCGGCCATTGGTACTTCTCCCTGAAAGATGGCGGCGCCCAGGTGCGCTGCGCCATGTTTCGCAACCGCAACCAGCGCGTAAAGGTGACTCCAAAGAATGGCGATGCTATTCGCCTGCGCTGCCGCGTATCCCTGTACGAGGGCCGGGGTGAATTTCAGCTTATCGTCGAACACATGGAAGCGGCTGGTGCCGGAGCGCTGCAGGCTGCTTTTGAGGCACTTAAAGCACGGCTGGCTTCCGAGGGTTTGTTCGATGCCGCTCGCAAGCAGGCCCTACCCGAGTCGATATCGCGATTGGGCGTTATTACCTCCCCCACCGGCGCCGCTGTCCACGACATACTCACGATCCTAAAGCGCCGCTGCCCCGCGATCGAGGTTTACATAATCCCAGTGACCGTACAGGGAGAGCAGGCCGCCCCAGAAATCAGCAGCGCCATAGAACGGGCTAATCGCTGGCAAAACGAAGGTAAAATATCCCTGGATGCCCTGATTGTAGGAAGAGGAGGCGGATCCCTGGAAGACCTGTGGGCATTTAATGAGGAGCTTGTGGCCCGGGCCATCGCCGCAAGCGAGCTGCCCATCGTCAGCGCCGTGGGCCATGAAATCGATTTCACCATCGCCGACATGGTGGCCGACCAACGGGCTGCCACCCCCTCCGCCGCCGCAGAAATGCTCAGCCCCGACCAGCGCGAGTGGCAGGACCAGCTGAAGGCCATGGAACAAAAGCTGCAAAGCCTGATACAGAGAAAACTCGCCGATGCCGCCCGGGAACTCGAGCATCTGCGCCGCCGCCTGCGCCACCCCGGCCACCAGCTGCGCGAACAAAGCCAACGCCTGGACGACCTGGAACAACGCCTGCAAGGCGCCATGCAACGCAAACTGCAAACCGCCGGCACCCGCCTCGCCCACCTGGCCCAGATGCTGGACTCCCTAAGCCCCCTCAGCACCCTGCAGCGCGGCTATGCGATCGTCACCGATTCAAACGGCAGCGTCGTTACAGATGCAAGCGTGATGTCGCCTGGTGACAAGGTTGAGGCCAGGTTAGCCAAAGGTCGACTGCTGCTTACCGTTGATGAATCCGAGTAACGTATTGCAGCTGAGGTGAAAGTTTGGGGTAAGTCCCGCTGTACGCTGTGCGTGAAACCACTCTCGGTTGGAACCCCACGCCCTGGAGCAGTTCCCCCCACAGCGCACAGCTACTTTCGCGCCAAAATTAGACTCCCGTTAAATACTGGTCGCGTATAATTTTGCTATGGGATAGGAACTGGAAGAGGGCTTTTGTCTGTGTGGTCTGCCTTACAAGACCGTCTGAGGCCAAGGATGGCCGAGGCGAGCTCGCATGGATGCGTCTATTGCGTGTCTTGTAAGGCAGACCACACAGACAGAAGCCCGTTAGCTTCCAACCAAACAGAAATACTACGAGACTAATACTTGGCAGGAAGCCGAGTATTGATGATGATATGACGCCCTTCAAAGCGGATGTACTCACCAATGGTCAGATCTTTCAAGATACGCGCCACCATCTCGCGAGAAGCACCCACCCGATCGGCAATATCCTGCTGTGTGAGTTTTTCGGGGATATACAAAGTGCCATCGCCGCGCTCTTCAGACAAGTCCATCAGCACGTTTGCCACGCGCCCATAAACATCCTGTAGCGCCAGGCTTTTGACGTCGGCGGTCAGCTTGCGCACACGCTGGGCCAGGTTGCGAATTAACTGGCGGCCGATATTAGGGTACTTATCGAGTACCCGGTTGAAGTCTTCTTTATAGATAATGCAGAAGCTGGATTTTTCGACGGTGCGCACAGAGGCAGAGCGGGTGGAGTCATCCACCAAGGCCAGCTCACCGAAATAATCACCGGCGCTCTGGGTGTTCATGATGAACTCTTTGCCATTTTTGTCGCTGCAGTACACCTTAACTTTGCCCGACTCGATGACAAAAAGTGAATCCGCAGCGTCATTTTCGTGAATAACGACGGTATTTTTCGGAAACGATCTCATCGCGCTGCTTGCTGACAGCGCTTCCAACTCTTCCTGCGAGAGACCTTGAAAAATTTCTACTTGCTGCAACATCAAAATGCACCTGACTAATGTGTTAAGCCTAATCCATGAAGCTCTTAATTCAATAGTAACCCATAGTTCTACCGCAGCGCACTATCGAAATGCAATTACGTGGGGTAAATCACCCCCCATATTCTAATATAACGAACAAAATCCCCATTTCCACAGTTGCGCCGGTCTCGCTATACTCTATGTACTGAAAAACTGCATAAGGACCCAACTGGCCCGTGACCGATAAGCCCAATCCCTACCCTGCTTTTGGCAGCGATTTACTTTTGCGCTCTGTGGCAGAGTTGCGGGAGTTGTTTGACCGACTGGCCAAGGATTTCGACGAGCAGAACAAGGATGACTTCCACCATATGTTCGACGGTGCAAAAAAACTGGAAGCACTGCTGGACCACGACAATGAAGGCGACAACACACACGACCTGATGAATGCCCTGGCCGCGATCAAGGGTTACGCAGAAATGCTGCAGGAAGATGTCTCCAGCCTGTCGGGTGAACTCGATGACACCTTCTCACGCCTGCTAAAGGCAGTGGACACCGCCCAGGGCATTGGCTCCAGCGGACCCAGTCGGGACAGACGGGTAATCGACTCGGAGCCCGGATTTATCCTGGCGGTGGATGACCTGCAAGAAAACCGCGAACTGGTTGCGCGCAACCTGTCTCGCTCTGGACACTTCGTGGTCACCGCATCCAGTGGTGAGGAGGCTCTGCGTACCCTCGCTGAAACAGATGTCGACGTGGTCCTACTCGATCTGTTCATGCCCGGCATGGACGGCCATGAGGTACTGCGACGCATTAAGGAAAACCCCGATTGGCGAGCCACCCCGGTCATCATGATTTCCGGTCGCCAGGATATGGACGGTATCATCGACTGTATTGAAGCCGGCGCAGATGACTACCTGTTCAAACCCTTTAACCCGGTACTGCTGCAAGCGCGAATCAAGGCTGGCATTGAGCGCAAACGCTGGCACGATAAAGAGCAGCAGTTTCGCCAGCAGTTGGAGCGCAATGAAAAATTTATACGCGCCACCTTCGGCCGTTACCTGTCAGATGAGATTGTCACTGAAATTCTGGAGCGGCCAGAGGGCCTGGAACTGGGCGGAGACCTGCGCGAAGTAACCATTATGATGTCCGACATCAGGGGTTTCACCACAATCAGTGAACTGTTAGAACCTGCCGAGGTTGTCAAGATGCTCAATCGCTATCTGGGGGCAATGACCGACATCATCATGGCTCACCATGGCACCATCGACGAATTTATTGGCGATGCCATTCTCGCCGTGTTTGGTGCGCCCCAGCGGCGAGATGACGATGCCGATCGAGCGGTCAAATGCGCCCTGGCCATGCAAGAGGCGATGGACGAGATAAATGTGATTAATCGGGATGAGGGGCTACCGGAAATTAGCATGGGTATCGCCCTGAATACCGGGGACGTCATCGCCGGCAATATAGGCTCCGAGCGACGCAGCAAATACGGGTTCGTTGGCCACCCAATGAACCTGACCTCTCGCATTGAAGAGTTTACCGCAGGCGGTGAAATACTCGTCTCGGACAGCACATTACAGAAACTACAGGGAAAATATTGCGTGGGAAGTAGTCGGGAAGAAAAAGTAAAAGGCATCGACCAACCAGTACTCATTCACCAGATCAAGGGTCTGGAGCAATGAGCGAACAGCGCCCTATTCTGCTGGTAGAAGACAACGAACTCAACCGCGACATGTTAATTCGCCGCCTCAGCCGGGCCGGCCTTGAAGTCATCTGGGCGGGAGACGGGAAACAGGCTCTGGAACTTATGGCAAGCGAATTACCCTGTGTTGTCCTGATGGATATGAACCTGCCGGTGATGGACGGCTGGACCGCTTGTAGGCGAGCGAGGGCAGATAAAAAAATAAAGCACATACCCCTCATTGCCCTGACCGCTCACGCCATGGAAGCCGATCGCCTCGCCGCACTGGATGCCGGCTGCGACGACTACGCCACCAAGCCAATTGACTTTCCAGGCCTGTTAATCAAGATCAAAAAGCTCACTCAAAAATGAGCTTACGACGCCGATTAATCCTGTCGCTGTGCACCATACTGATTCTCTTCTCGGTTAACGTTGGCACCCATTTCTGGGGTAGTTACGCCAGAAACGAAAGTATGATCGCCTATCGCATGTCTGTGACCGCCAGCCAACTGGCAACAGAATTGGAGCAACTGCTGGAAAACCAGCGCAAGCAATTTCAGGTTCTCGCCCTGCTGCGTGAAACCACTGAAGAACCTCTGGATAGTAAAGAATTGCAACAGGCCGAGGATGACATAGGGAAAATTGCGCTCAAGATTACTCGAATGGGCCGCATGAGCCACAATGTAACGCAGGGCCACTATGAAGAAATGGCTGCCAGCAGTGAAGTGCTGCTG
The DNA here is from genome assembly GCA_015222725.1 of Pseudomonadota bacterium. Taxonomy (GTDB): domain Bacteria; phylum Pseudomonadota; class Gammaproteobacteria; order Pseudomonadales; family Halieaceae; genus JBALVT01. The sequence goes on from JADFVW010000380.1 coordinate 4,721, forward strand.
GAACGTTGGCTGACCTTTTATCGCAGCTACAATGACGAAGAATTCAACATAGACTCCAATGACCCGGGGCCATACACCGAGGCCAGAAAGCGACTACTGGAGCTGGAGCAGCGGCAAACCTTTATCGCCGTGCAGCAGGCCAACATCATCGATCGCACCATTGCCCTGACAGACAGAATCACCATCATCGGCTTTCTTGCGTCTATCTTGTTAACTGCCACACTGGGTTTCTTTCTGGTGCGCTACACTAACAGCGCCCTGAAGCGACTGAAGACCGGCACCGAGCGCATTGGTGCGGGCGACCTAAACTACCGCATCGATGACATGGATGAAAAAAGCGAGCTGGGCGACCTGGCGAACGCCTTTAACAATATGTCAGACAAACTGCGCAATGCAATATACGAGGTACAGCAGGCCAAAGAAACGGCGGATGACGCCAACGCGGCCAAAAGTATTTTCCTGGCTAACGTCAGCCACGAACTGCGCACCCCCCTGAACGCCATCATCGGCTACAGTGAAATGCTACACGACGAACTCGATGACACACGCGACATCGACCGGCCCCAGTTTCAAAAAGACCTGAACAAGATCGTGTTGTCCGGCAAACAACTACTCACGCTCATCAACGACATCCTCGACTTGTCCAAGATCGAGACGGGAAAAATGTCCTTACACTGCGAAACTCTGGTCCCCGCAGAAGTGCTCACCCAGGTCTGTGAAACGATTACACCTCTGTTACGCGATAGGAGCAACACACTGGAGATGGGTGATTTCAGCACCCTGCCCACACTCTACAACGACGCCAGCAAATTCCGCCAGGTGTTCCTGAATTTACTCAGCAACGCCTGTAAGTTTACCGAGAACGGCTATATTACTGTTCTGGCCAGAGCCATTGAGGATAAACCCGGCTGGGTGGAGTTTAATGTGCGCGATACCGGCATAGGCATGAATGAGGAGCAGCAGTCGAGAGTCTTTGACGCCTTTGTGCAAGCAGATTCCTCTACCAGTGCCAACTACGGAGGCACGGGGCTGGGGCTTGCTATCTGTTCCGACTACTGCACCCTGATGGGTGGAACCATTACTGTAAGCAGTGAAGTGGGGGGCGGCTCAACCTTTACTGTTGTGCTGCCGGTTGACCCAGAGCTAGCTCTCGAAGACGCTTCAGAGCCTCTTCCCGCTTAGCCAAATCTTCTGCCAATGTGGAGTTTTGCGCTTCCAGATTGACAATATGACGCTGCATCACGCCAAAGGTCTCCAGAGAGTCCCGCATAAAAAGTATCTTCTGGTGAACTTCCATGCCAGGTTTTAGCTGCTTGTACAGCCGACGGTGAGCCCTGCGCGCCTCCACCGGGTCATAGAAGGGACTCTTGGTTAAAGTGCTCATATAGGCTATCGCAATTTTCGCCTCCAATTGCGCTTCGGGAGAGTCCTCCAGACGCTGATAGCGCTGAAACGAATGCACCGCCTCTATATGATCACCCTCTGCCAGCGCAGTAAAGCCCCGCTCCAGAAAGGTGTAGTCAGTCTGACCCTCGGCCACACAGGTGCAGTTTTCCTTGGGAAGGTTGAGGGTTAGCTCGGGGACGGTTTCAGCACGGGTTTCACCTGTGTTGACCGGGGCCATCACCCCTTCCACCGGTGTTGCCGCCGTGCACGCCTGTAGCAGGCACAAAGCCGCAATACTTATCAGTGTGGCACTTGTCCTGAGCATAACGCCCCCCGATGCTCTATGTGAAGATACGAGTGTACCCCATTATCCCCTCATGGACCGACCTATTCCGGCCGCATATGAGGGAATAATAATACGTCACGAATAGAGGGAGAGTCGGTAAACAACATGACTAACCTGTCTATACCGATACCCTCACCTGCTGTGGGAGGCAAACCATATTCCAGGGCGCGTATATAGTCGTGATCGAAATGCATGGCCTCCTCGTCACCGGCGTCTTTTTCTGCCACCTGTGCATGAAAACGCTCCGCCTGGTCCTCGGCGTCATTCAACTCGGAAAAACCATTGGCCAACTCGCGGCCGCCGACAAAAAACTCAAAGCGATCGGTGACAAAGGGATTGTCATCATTGCGCCGCGCCAGGGGGGAAACTTCAGTGGGGTAAGCCGTGATAAAGGTAGGTTGATCCAACAAGTGCTCTACGGTCTTCTCGAATATTTCTATTTGCACCTTGCCCAGACCCCAGCTGTCCTTGAGTGCAATACCCAGGCCCTTGGCAATATCGCGCGCGCCGACATCGTCTGCCAGGTACTCTGCAGTGATATCACTGTTGTGGTGCAGAATCGAATCAAATACCGTCATGCGTAAAAAGGGTTTTGAAAAATCGTAGCTACTGCCCTGTGATTCAACCGTGGTATTACCCAGGACGCTCTCGGTAATTTTGCGCAGCATATCCTCGGTCATGTTCATCAGGTCCTGGTAATCGGCGTAGGCCCAGTAAAACTCCAGCATGGTAAATTCGGGGTTGTGCCGCGTAGACAGCCCCTCGTTGCGGAAACTGCGATTAACCTCGAATACCCGCTCAAAGCCGCCCACTACCAACCGCTTCAGGTACAGTTCCGGGGCGATACGCAGATACATATCCATATCCAGGGCGTTGTGGTGAGTGACAAAGGGCTTGGCCACGGCGCCGCCGGGTATCACCTGCATCATGGGCGTTTCGACCTCCATAAAATCGAGGCCCTTCATATACTGGCGAATAAAGTCGATTATTTTCGAGCGGGTGCGAAACACCTCACGCGATTCAGCATTAACAATAAGGTCGACATAACGCTGGCGATAGCGAATTTCCTGGTCGGACAAGCCATGGAACTTGTCCGGCAGCGGGCGCAGGGCTTTGGTTAACAGCTGCGCCTGCTCAATGTTGATATACAGGTCGCCCTTGCCGGATTTATGCAACGGCCCCGATGCCGCGACAATATCCCCCAGGTCCCAACTTTTTATGTCTGCCAGGGTCTCCTCGCCCAGCACCTTGCGATTAATGTAGAGCTGGATCTGGACACTGCCATCTTGAATCAACAGAAAGGCGCCACGATTGCGAATCAA
>JADFVW010000381.1 GCA_015222725.1 Pseudomonadota bacterium
AAGCTCAACCAGAGCCGCCTGTTTATTGTCTTCCTGGTCGATCTTATTGCTATAACTGTCCTTGCCGATACCAGTCGAGGGATGGCGGGCGGCCTGCCTATCCTGCTCGTCATAACAGTGGCAGCGAGCGCTGTCATGATTGGGAACCGGACCCTGGCCACCCTGATTGCCGCACTGAGCGTCATGGCTACGCTTCTGGACACCTTGCGGCTTATTGGGATGGGCGAATTGAGTCTGAATGCCCTATTCCCCGCTGGTCTGTTGGGAATACTTATCTTCGGTGTGTCCCTGCTGATGCAGGGCGTCGCAGGCCGACTGGGCAAGGCCGAGAAACTCGCCCGGGATCGCGCCAGTGACCTCTATGACCTGCAGCGCCTGAACGAACAAATCGTGCAGCATATGCAAGCCGGGATTTTGCTGGTAGGAGACGATGGTGTTGTTCGGGTCATGAATAAGGCTGCCGGTAGTCTTTTGATTCCCGACCGGCCCGTGGGCGTGGAGCATGGTCGTCAGTTGGCGGACTATAACGCGGAGCTGGCCTATCAATTTGAACACTGGAAAAATACACGCCTGCACAGAACCAGGCCTTTTTCAGTCATGGACGGCGCGCCCATGGTCATCGCCAACTTTCGAGAGCTGCAGCCCAGCTCCAACCATGAGTCACTGGTATTTGTGGAGGACTACACACCGATTACCCAGTACGCACAATCACTGAAGTTAAGCTCACTGGGGCGCCTCAGCGCCAGTATCGCACATGAAATACGCAACCCGCTGGGAGCTATCAGCCACGCTGCTCAGCTGATGCAGGAATCACCCAGGCTCTCAGAATCCGACAAGCGTATGGCCGATATTATTCTTAAGCACTGCGACAGGGTAAACCAGATCGTTGAAAGCGTCATGCATATATCGAGCCGGGATGCACCTAAGCCCGAGTATCTTGTTTTGGGTGCATGGCTGGAAGAAACGGTCGCAGGCTATTTAAAAACACTAAACCGGCCTGCGGAGATCACCGTGGATTGCGACTATAAAGAATTACTGATCGAGTTTGACCCGGAAAATCTTCAGCGCGTTTTGGGCAACCTATTAGACAACGCCTTGCGGCATAGTAAGCTGGCCGCGGGAAAAGAAACCGCGCGAATAGAAGTGAGTCTGGATTTTTCTTCGCATCAATGCCTGATGGACGTGATAGATGCAGGGGCAGGTGTACCACTAGCAGACCAGGCCAAGCTTTTTGAGCCGTTTTACACGACAGTTCAAGAGGGCAGCGGCATGGGTTTATACTTGTGCAAGGAGCTGTGTGAAATAAACAACGCCAGTATCAACTACGCCCCCAACTTGCGGGGCGAAAGTTGTTTTCGAATAACAATGATCCAAAGAGCCGTATAACAAAATAGTGAAGCATCAATGACACAGCAGAGCGTACTAATTGTAGATGACGAGCCGGATATCCGGGAGCTTCTGGATATTACACTGGCCAGGATGGGTTTAGAGACACACTGTGCTGCCACCCTGGGCGAGGCCATAGAAAAGGTTGCGGAAATACAACCCAGCCTCTGCCTCACAGATATGCGATTACCCGATGGCAACGGGATTACCCTGGTGGAACACATCCAGGAACATTTCCCGCATATTCCCGTGGCCATGATTACCGCACATGGCAGCGTAGAAACTGCCATTTCAGCACTGAAAGCCGGTGCTTTTGACTTTATCAGCAAACCGATTTCACTGGACAGCCTGCGAAAGCTGGTTAATACAGCCCTGAAACTGGAAGACGATACCAGCATCGCCAGCTCAGCAGTGGGCCACGAATTGATCGGTTCAGCCCCCGTTATCCAGATGCTACGCAAGCAGATTGCCAAACTCGCCAGAAGCCAGGCACCTGTGCATATTATGGGCGAATCCGGCAGCGGCAAAGAAGTTGTTGCCCGCCTGATACACAACAATGGCCCACGGGCCACCGGCGCATTTGTAGCCGTTAACTGTGGTGCTATCCCACAGGAGTTAATGGAAAGCGAATTGTTCGGCCATGTAAAGGGCAGCTTTACCGGGGCAACACAGGACAAAATGGGATTATTTGAGGCCGCCTCGGGAGGGACACTGTTTCTGGATGAGGTGGCCGACCTGCCATTGGCAATGCAGGTTAAACTTCTGCGCGCAGTTCAGGAAAAAGCCATTCGTCCCGTTGGCGCCAGCGCCGAGGAACCCACTGACATTCGCCTGCTCAGTGCCACGCACAAGGACCTGGCGCTAGAAGTTGAAGAGGGTCGCTTCCGCAAGGATCTTTTCTACCGCATAAACGTTATTGACCTGCACGTACCCAGCCTACGTGATCGAATTGATGATTTGCCAGAGCTCGCCCAGGCCTTACTGCAGCGCATTGCCGCAGAGAGTGGCAATGACCATGCACATCTGGATGCCTCGGCTATTGAGGCTCTGGCGCAGTACAGTTTTCCGGGTAATGTACGCGAACTGGAAAATATTTTGGAGCGAGCCCTGGCCCTGTCAGATGGCGATGAGATAAGCGCTGATGACTTCCAATTTCCAGGCGTTGCCAGTGCACCGCACCGGCCTGAATCAGCGACTGCCAATACCTCAGGCTCGACAATGAACACCTCAGCCAAAGAGGCCTACGGCGATATGGAGGGCTACCTCGACGACGTGGAACGGCAAATTATTAGCACCGCACTGGAGGAGTCACGCTGGAACAAGACAGCCACTGCCAAGCTGTTGGGGGTTAGTTTTCGCAGCTTGCGGTATAGGTTGAAGAAACTGGGGTTGGATGAGTAAGGTGCCCATGCTCGCTGATCGCCCGGCGGGGCGGGGGCCGCCAAAGTAGCAGTTTTTCAGTTAAAATGGCCATTCATCGCTAGTTTCACCTCGCCTGTCGGCACGCTGTTGTGTTCCCCTGGACAGTTGCTAGCCTGCAGATTCAAGTAGGTCCGCTTCAATGCGAACAGGGGATGCATGACGACCACAAACACTGGCTGCAAACAACAGCGCGGTTTTACTTTGATAGAATTGATGATAGTGATATCCATTGTCGCTATCTTACTGGCGGTTGCCCTGCCCGCATATCAGGATCAGGTCATGCGCGGACATCGGGCCGCTGCGCAATCCCAAATGCTGGATATCGCCAATAGGGAACAACAATACCTGCTCTCGAATCGTGCGTACATAGACGATATCGCTATGGCGGGCACTGGATTCACGCTGGAAACAAGAGTTTCTGACCATTACACCTACGCTATTGTAGTGGGCACCGGGACTGTCCCAACCTACACCATCACTTTCACGGCCACAGGCAAACAAGCCAAAGATGGCGATCTAACCCTCAACAGTGAGGGGGTGAAACTCCCAACCGCAAAATGGTAATAGCCAATAACACAAGCTCAGCTCAGTTCCAACGCGGCGCGCTGATGATTGAGGTGCTGGTGACCATAGCAATCCTCGCCATTGGTTTGATGGGCCTATTGCAAATGCAAACGCGCCTACAAAAGTCGGAGGTGGAATCCTATCAACGCACCCAGGCCATGATATTGCTCAACGATATGGCCAGCCGCATTACCACCAATCGCAGTAACGCAGCCGATTACGAGACAGCAGATCCAACTTCAGACTTTCTGGGTGCAGGCATGACCTGTCCATCGACCAATACAACGCTACAACAACGCGATACAGCCGAGTGGTGTGATGCACTGCAGGGCGCCGCTGAGCAAACTACCACCAATTCCAAGGTGGGCAGCATGATTGGTGGGCGCGGCTGTGTTGAAGACATAGGTAGTGTCAGCGCACCGCAGTATCTGGTCACCGTGGTATGGCAGGGGCTGACCCCAATTGCCAGCCCACCGGCTACCATCGCCTGCGGTAAAGAGGCGACGAATATTTATGATGACGTCACCACAGACTGCACAGATGACCTCTGTCGTCGCTATGTCTCCACCATTGTGCGGATTGCTACCCTATGATGAAGCCTCATAAAATTCACCTTGGTACGAACCTGCTTACATCGATCTGGCACAAACAGCGTGGCCTCAGCCTGGTTGAACTTATGATTGCCATGGCTTTGAGCCTGATTATTGTTGCCGCCATTGCACAGCTTTTCGCCAGCATGTCTCGCGCCAACCAGGAAATGGCCAAAACCAGCAGCCAGATCGAGAACGCCCGTTTTACAATGCAGTTTATTACCAGCGACCTGATTCATGCGGGGTACTGGGGTAGTTTCGTCCCCGAGTTCGATGATTTAACCTTTGATGACGTTGCTCCAACGGATTTCCCCGCTAATGTACCCGACCCCTGTGCGCCGGCTAGCTTCCCATTGTCAGACACCATTTTAGATCAACTGATTGGCCTGCCAATCCAGGTCTATAATGCTGTACCCACTGCCTGTAGCACGGTTCTCCCCAACAAACTGGCAGACACCGATGTACTGGTCGTACGTCACGCCAATACCTGTGCACCCGGGGATACGAACTGTGAGGCCGATGTCTCCGGGAAATTATATTTTCAAGCCTCCAACTGCGACACAGAACTCGGTAGTGTTGTACTTCCCAACCCTCTCAACCCTAATTACGCATTTGATCCAAACGGGCATACGCGAACGCAGATAGACTGCACCACTCTGGAGAGCAAGCGCAAGGTCATCCAGAATATCTATTATATTCGCGACTACGCTGTAACAATCGGTGACGGCATTCCCACCTTGATGCGTTCCGAGTTCGATCTGGTTGGCGGCACCCTGGCACAACAAGCTGCGGTGGCACTGGTAGAAGGTATTGAGCGATTTCGTGTTGAGCTGGGTATAGACAAGGAGAGTGACACCAACTTACCTGTCGACCCTAATTCGGTCATCCTTTGGGCCGACACCAGCAATCTGACGTCCCCAACCAACCGGGGTAATGGCATTCCCGAACCCCCTTTCATACATTGCGGCACCGGCTGCACAGCTTATCAACTCGCCAATGTAGTTTCGGTTAAGCTGTACATCCTCGCCCGTGCCGACGTGGCCACACCCGGTTATACCGATACCAAGGATTATAAGCTGGGTAGCCCCGCCGCTATAGGCCCCTTCAACGACAGCTTCAAACGTCATGTGTTCAGTACCACGATACGCCTGAACAATATCGCCGGCCGAAGGGAGACCCCATGATCACCCTACAGTCACCTGGACGTCAGCAGGGCGCGATAACCATTCTTATCGCCATGATAATGCTGGTGGTGATAACCGTGATGATAACTACTGCATTTTCACTCAGTACTATCAACCTCAAAGCAGTTGGTAATGCCCAGGTACGTGAGGAGGCCCTCGCAGCTGCGCAAATTGTCATCGAACAAACAGTGGCTTCTCCGTTTGCACTTGATCCCAACGCCGCAGCAGTTACCGATCTGCCAATTGATATCTACAACGGGCCCATAGATGGGGACGAATATCTGGTAACGCTGGCCACACCACTTTGCGTGCGCGCTACCCAGGCCGCTGTCAGTACCGCCAGCAGCGTAACACTGCCCGGCATGACGTCAGTTTCAGCCTACAACACAATCTGGGAACTGGATGCCACGGCAACCGAAGGCACTACCGGCGCAAAAGTACGCGTTATACAGGGTGTAAGAATCTTATTAAGCGAAACAGAGAGAAATGCGGTATGCAATTAGCGCTGCAAATTCAGTGCTGGCACATACCAGGGAGTTGACTGTGAATATTTTAAATTTAAAACGTATATTGGCCGCCGCAGCACTAACACTTGCTGCCCAGGCAAATGCCGAGGATATCGACCTGTTTCTGGGCATGCCGCCCTCCATTGCCGGTGCCCCCAATGTGTTGATCATTCTGGACAATACCGGTAACTGGACTGCCCCATTCACCGAGGAGCGGGGCGCGCTGGAAGAGGTGTTCACGGGGCTCAGGGGCGAGAAGATCAATGTGGGCCTCATGATGTTTACTGAAACCGGTGATGGCGACAGCAACGTCGACGGCGGTTACATCCGCGCTGCCATCCGGCCCATGGATGTCGACCCTAACGCCGAACGCTACGCGGCGATGATTGCAGAATTTCATGTGCGGGATGATAAATCCAACAGTGGTAAAGCCGGCCTGGCCATGGCGGAGGCATACCACTATTACAAGGGCGCCTCGACAGCTCCCCTGACCCCACCCTGGGCTGGCAACAACAAGAACAAGACAGACTGGGGCACTTCTTTCACCGCCAACGACTATAACGGCCCCAACGCGTCAACAGCTGTCTGGGCTTTGGCAGACAATGCCCTGGATTCCAAGAGTGCCACTATTTACAACAGCCCCGTTGACCCCACAAGCTGCGCCAAAAACTACATCATTTACATCAGTAACGGTGCTGTCCAGGACTCCAACAGCGACAACAGACAAGCCGAAACGCTCCTGACCCTGCAGCGCGGTGACACCGCCCAGATCAGTATCAGCCCTAGCGGCTCCGCCGACGTGGTAGCGGATGAGTGGGCGCGCTTTATGAAGCAAAGTGTACTGGACATAACCACCTATACCATTGATATCGACCCAGTCACAACGGGCCAGGGCCCCGGCTGGTCAGCCCTGCTAAAAAGCATGGCGGATGAGAGCGGTGGCAGTAATTTTGTCGCCGGGTCTACCAATCTGGGAAACATTGTCACGGAAATTATCAACGAGATATTAGCGGTCAACTCCGTATTTGCATCCGTCGCCCTGCCCGCGGCCTCCAACGCTCAGAGCACCTTCCTCAACCGTGTGTATATAGGCCAGTTCAGGCCCGACGAAAACGTCAAGCCCCGCTGGCCGGGCAACCTTAAGCAATATAAACTCGGGTTAAGCGGTACTGAAGTCAAGGTATTGGATGCCGCTGACAC
>JADFVW010000382.1 GCA_015222725.1 Pseudomonadota bacterium
ATATTATTCAGCTGCTGCTTATCGGGCCCTGGCTCCTGCAACAGGGCTACAGAGTTTCGGGTGTGCAGCGCTTCCAGTGCCTCCATAAAATAATTCCTGAGTTTCTTAAGACTTTAACTCGCCCCTTCGATAACGGGCTTACAAATGAAGGCCATCAAACTCGGCTAAATTCGCCAGGAAACGATGGGCTGAAAACGTCACAGAGGCTTTGTCTTTGGCCTCCGACAAATGTCGCACACTGTCGGCCAACGCCAGCCACCAGCGCATATGGTCTGCACTGAGTTGCGCAGCTACGGGGATAAGATCGTGCATGGTACGAAGGTTACGCCCCGCCGCAGCTTTAATATTGGCCATATTATCGAGGTCCAACTCACGCTCATTGAGTTTTACAATGAGCGTTGCCACACTCTGCGGGTCATCCTCCAGGGATTGCGAACTGGCAGGTTCCGCATACTCACCCAGAACGGCCAGGTCCAGGTGACTTAGTATCTCGCGCAATGCACCGCGTAAGCTTCGCCTGAGCTCGTCCTTGCGATCTCGCTCCAGCAGTCGCTGCACCAAAGAGAATAAGCCGACCAGAAAAAACCCTTCCAGGCAAAAACCGATCAGCTCGGGTAACAAACTGTTCTTGAAAGCACCCTCGCCTGTCTCACGTAAAAATACGACCAGAAAATAAGAGCCCGCAAGGCCGAACACCACAAGCGGTGCAAACAGGATTAGCCGGTTAACGCTATTTTTCTTCATCGACGACTGCCAGGGCCTGGACAACTGCAGCGATCTTATTCGCCTCTGCCCGCGTCATGTCCAGGGGGATATTCTGCAGATAAACCACCAGGTCTTCGCGCAGGGGAACAGGGAATATATCGTATGGGCTGCGCGGTGGGTTCAGGGCCAGTTCCTCTCGCGCAGCGGCCTGCCCCGCATCGTCTCTACGCGCCACTAATTTCGCTTGCGGCAGCTCCCCTTCATTGGAAACAAACTTCGCAGGATTTTCACACCAGCGGAAAAAGTCTTGCAGGGCGCTGCTGAATCGCTGGTTGTAAACCTCCAGATTCTCAGGCCGAATTGTGGAGCCCTGTATTTTATGAAAGCGGGAACACAGCTCGTCGACATCAACGACTCTGAGGTCCAGCCTCTCATGGGACTTTAACTGCACCAGCAAGTGCTCCGCGGCGAGCTTGCGGGCCCGACCGGTGGCCGGCTTAACAATGCCGGAAACGGCACTGCGCCTTAAAAACTCCAGGAAAGCTGATTCTGAATAATCCTGATCTGCCATAGTGCCCTCTCAAGCCTCAGCTGCCGGAAATATACGCCATAAACTCTTCTGTATTTGCCCGCTGGTCCTCGTCAATTTTTCTGGCGACATCCGTATCTGCCATCATCGCATCCCACGCCGCCAGGCCCGGCACTGCCTCCATAACATCCCAGTCTAGTCGGGATGGGCCTACCATCTTGGGAATCGCCAGGGCATAGCGCAGATAAATGTCTGCAAGGCTGATCTCGGAACCCGCCAGGTAGGGCTGGAAAACTGCCAGCATTTTTATGGCCTGGGCGCCACGCTCCAGAACAGCTTTCACTTCCTCAAAGGTGGCGGCCGGTAATTCAACATTACCTAACACGGCAGGAAGCAACCTTCTAGCGGGCAACTCCAGATACAATTCTGAAATTTTTATCATCTGCCGTACCTGGGCACGCGCCTCCGGGTCAGCCGGTAGCAAGGGGATGTCGGGATATTTGTCTTCCAGATATTCCACCAATACACTGGATTCCGACAATTTTGTCCCCTGCTCTGTGGTCATCGCTGGCACTTTTCCCGTGGGATTCACCGCCATCATTTCAGCGGAATGTGGATAACAAATATGCTCATCGAAGGGAACGCCCTTCTGCATGAGGGCGTGTTTCACGATATTGTGGTAATTAGAGAATGGAAATCCATGTAGGGTTAGCATTGCCGTGTCCTTTGGTGAGTAATTATTGTTGATGACGCAAGTCTAAACGCTCTTTCTCAAATGCGCCAATAGTGCTATTTGTTCTCTTCGCCCTCCTCTTTCAATCTGATGGGCCCGGAAAGTTCAGGAAATTTCCCCATTTTACCGGCGTAGATATCGCGAAGGTATTGCATATCTGCAGTTACATCGCCTGTAGGGATCAGCGGCTGCGCAAATCCGGCCTGTTTTTTTCCATAATCCAGGTAGCTGGGCACGATGGGAACACCGGCTCCCATCGCGATATGGTAAAAGCCCGATTTCCAATATTTCACTCGAGACCGGGTACCCTCTGTCGGCACCGCCAGCACGAGGTAGGACCTAGTGTTAAATTCGCTCACCATAGCATCGACCACGTTGCTGTTTTTATATCTCACGATGGGGATACCGCCCAATGCGCGCATGATCCAGCCCATAGGTGGGTAAAACAGCGTGTGTTTCGCCAACCAGGAAATCTTGAGGTCGAATATAGTGCCGAATGCCAGCATATAAGCCAAATCCCAGTTGGACGTATGGGGCGCAGCGATAAGTACAAATCGCCTGTCTGCGGGGGGCGGCCCGCCAATCTCCCAACCACCGAGCCGCAAAAACCAATGAGCCAGCCATTTTTTCATTGCGCCGCAACTCCGGGAAGTATTTTAGGGGTCATTCGTGGTTAGCATCCTAAATAATATAAGGTTCAATCTCATCACACTTCAATGCTTTCACCGCCTGGTGGTGGCTGAGAAAGATTCTGCCGCTGAGATGTTCGAGAAAATCGCAACTGTGCAGGGCATCCATAACAGGCCCCTTCACCTCGCTGAAATTCAGCGTGATGCCCTGATCCTTCAAGCGATAGTTAATCGCCTCCAGCGCCTCAAGCGCACTCATGTCAATCTCATTGATGGCAGTGCACAGTAAAATAACGTGTTCCAAATCCTGATCTTTGGCGATAAGATTGTATATATAGTCTTCCAGATAGCTGGCGTTGGCAAAATACAGGCTCTCATCCACCCGGATGGAAACAATATTTTTATGGGTAATAACATTGTGCCGGTCGATGTTTCTGAAGTGCTCCGTGCCTGCTACTGCACCCAGCACGGCAATATGGGGCCGGGATGTTTTATACAAATGTAATAAAACCGAGGACAGAACACCGCTCAACACACCTAATTCGACACCCAGGCCCAGGGTGATGACAATGGTCGTGCTTATGGCAATAAAGTCCGAGCGGGAATAGCGCCATGCCCTGGCCACCACGCCGAAATCAAACAGCGAAGTCACCGCCACGATAATAGCCGCTGCCAGCGCTGCTTTAGGCAGAAAAAACAGAACCGGGGTTAATAAAAGCGCCGCCAGGCCAATACCCATAGCGGCCAGAATACTGGCCATGGGTGTCTGGGCGCCCGAGTCAAAGTTAACAATGGAACGGGAAAAGCCACCGGTAACTGGAAAGCCTGCCGAAACTGCAGACGCTACATTGGCAGCACCCAGGGCGACAAGTTCCTGGTTGGGGTTAATTCTCTGACGTCGCTTTGCGCCCAGTGTTTTGCCAACCGACACCGACTCTACGTAGCCAATAATTGAAATCAGTAAGGCTGATACGAACAGGTCGGACCAAAGTTCAGGGTCGTAGGCAGGCATGGAAAGGCTGGGTAATCCCCGTGGAACCTGGCCAACCAGCGCCACGCCCTGTGCCCCGAAGTCACCGTAGTAACTGGCCAGGATGGTTGCCATGATAACCAGCACAGGACCCGCCTTCGCCAACATGGCGGCACTGCTGCCGGTAAAGCCAAATCGCATCAACAAGGGCCTTAACCCACGGCGGGCCCAGAACAGGAAGCCCAATGCCGCGCCCCCTGTGACCAGAGTCAAGCCGTTAACCGAACCAATATTGGCACCCAGAGAACCGATGAGTTCCAGCAGATTATCGCCGTGGGCATCGATACCAAGAATATGGCGCATCTGGCTCAGAGCGATAATGAGACCCGAGGCTGTGATAAAACCAGACACCACAGGATGAGACAGGAAATTTGCGAGAAATCCAAAGCGCAAAAATCCCATGACGATTAACATCAAACCGGAAATCAGGGCCATGGCGATAGCTGCTGTGATGTAATCCACGCTACCCGACTCTGCTATTTTCCCCACAGCGCTTGCCGTCAACAGCGAAACTACCGCCACCGGGCCCACCGACAGGGTGCGGCTGCTGCCAAGTAATGCGTAGGCGATAAGGGGCAGTATGCTCGCGTACAAACCCATTTCCGCCGGCAGGCCAGCCAGTAAGGCGTAAGCCAGCGACTGCGGGATCAGCATGATAGTGACGATTATTGCCGCCAGCGTGTCACTGGCAAAATATTCCCGATTGTAGTCACGAGCCCAGTCTAGCGCTGGTACCATTCGCGTCAAAAGTTTCATCTATAGCCTTGTTGAACAGAATCTGCCATATTTGGCACATCTTAAGACATATATGACAGCTATGGAAATAATAGCCAGTGACACAGACCCCTCGGTAGCCAGAATGCTGGACGGCTTCGAGTACCCGGCCATACTGGTAACCACCGACTATCGCATTCTCGCCACCAACAATCACTATCGGGAGATTTTCGGCGCCATTCCGGTAAGCGAAGCGGCGCACTGCTACCAGGTATCCCACGGCTACGAAGTCCCCTGCGACCAGGCCGGTGAAGATTGCCCGCTGGCCGCTGCAACCGCATCGGGCCACAAAGAACGCGTTCTGCATATCCACCAGACCCCACGGGGCCCGGAACACGTGGATGTTGAAATGCTGCCAATCATGGACGAGAGCGGCAAGCTGAAGTTCTTTGTCGAGCTGCTCAAACCCCTGCCGGTAGCCAGTAAAGCAGCCACCGACCATTCCCTGATAGGCGCCAGCCCGGCTTTTAATAAAATGCTGGGGCTCATCTCTCGCGTGGGCCCAACCAGTGCGGCCGTGCTCCTGCTGGGCGAGTCGGGAACCGGCAAGGAATTAACCGCCGGGGCTATACACAACGCAAGCGTCAGGGCGGACAAATCACTGGTCACCCTGGAGTGTGCCGGGCTCAACGAAATGCTCTTTGAAAGCGAGCTCTTTGGCCATGTGAAGGGCGCTTTCACCGGCGCAAACTATACCAAGCAGGGTCTAATTGAATCGGCAGATGGCGGCACCTTGTTCCTGGATGAGATTGGCGATATCCCCTACCCCCTACAGGTAAAATTGCTGCGCCTGATCGAAACCGGCACCTACCGGCCCGTGGGCAGCACCGAGGTGAAGAAATCTGACTTTCGGCTGATCTGCGCCACCCATAAAGACTTGTTCCGGATGGTAGAGGACGGGGAGTTCAGGCAGGACCTGTATTACCGGATCAACGTTTTCCCAATCCATATTCCGTCCCTGGGGGAACGAAAAGAAGACATCCCCCTGCTGGCCGAACTCATGCTAAGAAGAAAGGAGGATAGCCAGAGCCACTACCTGACAGAGACAGCATTGGCGCTGTTGAAAGAGCACCGCTACCAGGGAAATATCCGGGAACTGCGCAACATCCTGCATCGGGCGGTTATATTGGCTGACGCCAGCGTTATCGAAGAAGCAGTCATACGGGAGTGCCTCAACCCAGATGCGGGCCCACGGGGTGAACCCTTGCAGGTTGACTTGAAGACGCTGGAAGATAACTACTTGCAGAAATTGCTGAAACTCCACGGGGGCGACAAGACCCGGGTCGCCGAAATCGCCGGGATCAGTGTCCGCTCGCTGTATCGCAAATTGCAGGAAGAATCAGACACTGACACCCCAGCTTAATGCCACTTATGACAGGCGCTTTGTCATATGTGGCGGATGTACTTATGAAAATGCCTGTTATTACTTCAGTACCCCGGTCGTTTAAATGATCTTTGCCATACAAAGCAAGCATTTAGCAAAATAGTGCCCGCTCAACACAAGTTGGCACACAACCTGCATTATTTAAAGTGAACTTTCCAACAGCAGGTTTTCCGATGGTAGATTCTACATCTTCTCCCCTGGAGCATAGGAATACAGCTGAAGTCGAAAGTTTGACCCTAATCCAGGTCATTGGGAGTGTGTTCGCTGCAGCCTTTGGTGTGCAGTCCCGTGCTAATAAGCAACGAGACTTTGCCCGCGGCAAGCCACTCCATTTTATTTTCGCAGGAGCTCTATTCACGGGCGTCTTGTTGGCTTGTATCATTACAATAGTGAATACTGTCATCTGATACTTGCCTGGGTAAGCCCTACTCAAACTCTGTATGCACAACTCTGAAAACCTGACAAGCGAGCGCATCGCCAGTGCCATGCGCGCCCTGCCACGCCACCGTTTTATAGAAATGAGTGATTCATCGCTGGTGTTGGGGCGCAGCATACCTCCTTCCAGCGCAGTCGCAGAAGTACTGCATCACACCGACATTCACCCCGAGCACAAGGTGCTGCAAATTGGCACCGGCGCCGG
>JADFVW010000383.1 GCA_015222725.1 Pseudomonadota bacterium
GTGTGCTGCATATGTATCTCCGTAAGGGGCTATGCCCAGCAGTTTGTTAGATATAAATTATACGACTGCATAGAAGTAGAACACCGGGTCTGGAAGATACCTCCAATATTTTTTTGACTTTGTGGGTCGGGTGTTGGATGCAACCCTTCGAGAAAGGCTAAAGCGAGGAGTAGCGCAGGCTGATGCCCACGGTTCGAGGTGTGCCAAACAGTGCGTAATCGTTGCCGCCCAGCAAATACAGGTGGGCGATATATTCTTCATCCAACAGGTTCTCTGCCCACAGGGAAAATTCCCAATTGCTGTTTCTCGGGAGGTAGCTTAGCCTGGCGCCCAGCAAATCAAACGAGGGCAGGGTCGTCACCTCATTGTCAGGTTCCTGATAACTGCGCGACTGGTAACGATAATCCAGGCGCATGTTGAGTGTGCCCGGGTTCAGTGCCCAGAGATAACGAGCGGCTAGATTGGCCGAGTGCTCAGGTGCCTGACGCAGGCGGTTGCCAGAGAAGTCGCGCCCCTCTACATCGTTAAAGCGGTCGTAACGCGCATCCAGCCAGGCGTAGTTGCCTCTGAGTTCCAGGTTCTCAGTGGCATTGAAGGTAAACTCTGTTTCAAGACCCTTCAAGTTCGCAGAGCCGGCATTGCTTGTCTCAAAGACACCAAAGTTATCGACAGTTTTGAACTGCGTTACCTGCAGATTCTTGTAGCGGGTATAGAATCCGGCTATGTTGAGCTGCAGGCGATCCTGATACCACAGTGATTTCATGCCGATTTCGAAGTCCCAGGCAGTTTCCGGATCAATCTCGCGCATGGCAGATTCCCGGGTGGCGGGCGCGCCTTGAAACCCGCCATTTTTAAAACCTTTTGCAGCCCTGATGAACAAAAATAAGCTGTCGCGGGCTTGCCATGACAGGGACCCACTGGGTGAAAAATCCTGCCAACTGGCAGAGCTGTCCAGCGCAAAGTCTTCCAGAATGATAGCGGGAGAACCGCCGTTCCAGGACTGCTGCTCCAGGTCCTTACGGTCATAGGTATAGCGTCCTCCCAGGGTCAACTTGGTTGCGTGACCAATGTGGTAACTGGTCTCACCGAAAAATGCGAAGCTCTCGCTGGTGTTTTGCTGGTGTGAGCGCGCCTTGTTACTGCCAATAGTAAAATGTTCCTTTCTATCGGTTTCTTCCCGCAGGTAGTAGAGCCCTAGCAGGTAGTTGAGTCCCCCCTGGTCGCCCGAAGACCAACGAAATTCCTGGGAAAACTGACGGTGGGACTCGTCCACGAAATCACTTATAGGCAGCGCTATGACTGCGCCCGGAAGGCCAGTGGAGTCTTCAAGCCAATCAAAGTCGCTATTGCGGTAACCGGTGATTGCAGTGAAGCGATGGTTGGTCCGCTCCAGGCTGACTCGACTGCTCAGCCCTCCAATAGTGCGGTTTGTATGGCCAGCTACAGCGTTGGTTGCGTGCTCAGGGTCGCCGCCGAGTGCGGCAAAAATATCTGTTGGTAATTGTGAGCCAGCATCATGGGTAAGCTGTATGGGCACGCGCCCGACAACTGGAATACGGCCCGTGGAATTCAGCTTGTCTTTATTGTAGTCGTAGGCCAGATACCACTCCAGGTCATCCCTTGGTAAATAGAGTGTTTTGGCACGGAGGCTGTAATTTTTATCATCGTGTTGCTTGTTTCCTTGCAGCACGATGTTGTCCTGCCAACCGTCTCTTTCCCTGGCGCTGACTGAAAGCCTTCCCAGCAGTGAAGGGGAGCCAAGTGGGCCGCTTAGCTTACCGCTTAGGTTGCGATAATCGAAGTTACCGGTGCTCGCATTAAATTCTGCTCCAGCTTCTTCTGTGGGAAGGGAGCTCACCATGTTTATGGCACCACCTATGGCATTCTTACCGTATAAAGTACCCTGGGGGCCCCGTAAAACCTCTATGCGATCCAGATCCAGAACATTGATGTCGATTGTTGAAATGCGACCCACATAAATATCATCGAGAAACAGAACTACTGAATTGTCCAGCGCCGCGCCGTCATCGTTCGAGCCGATTCCACGCATATGGATATTGGGTTGTCCAATGCTGAAATAGGACACCGAGAGCCCGGGAACGCGAAGGGCTACATCTCCCAGCTTGAGTATATTGGCCTCCTCAATTAAGTTGGCATTTAACACAGTGACAGGAATGGGAACTTTCTGTAAATGCTCATCCCGCCGCCGCGCGGAGATAATGATTTCTTCGATGGGCGCCACCACTGCAGGCTCAGGGGCTGGCTTGCCCTCAGTCTTACTGACGGCTGGATTATCAGGCCGCAGGTGCGCGGGCGATATAGACACAGTTTCCCTGTCAATAAACTTGAAACCCAGCTCGCTCCCCGCCAGCATTAATTGTAAGGCCTCTGCAGGTGTCATGGTGCCCATGATGTCCGGTGCCAGCCTATTGCTCAGTTGATTTTTTGCCACTAATAAGGATATTCCGGTGGTGCGGGAAAAAGCCAGAAGTGCAGGGGAGAGTGGCTGGGATGAAATCGAGAAGGAATAGGCTCTCTGGGCCGCTTCGCGTTCATCGCTTGCTGCGGCTACTGCGGCAAAGCCGAAAACCAGGCATAGCATAGCTGCTACCCGGCCTGCGAATCGGCACTGCTCCCCAAGCTGGCGGTGTTGGTGAGACCTCTTTTTCGACATAAAATTTAGATAGATATTGCTACAGCGTGATGCTCCAGTATATCAGTCCGCCATTGCGCAGGGGGGTTAATCTTTGACTTGAATCAGGGTTAGGTTTTCAGAGACTTGCACAACTTGCACGCCAAAAGTAGCTTCCAGTGCGGCCAGGGTCGCTGTACGGTTTCCGAGGTTAAGCACACCGACAATCTCCAGATCGGCCAGCGAGGGGTTGTCCAGCCTGATGGTGCCCGGAAAGTAGCGATTGAGGTCTTCGACGACCTCTGCCAATGTATTTCCCTCGTATATAAGCTTGCCCTGCTGCCAGGCCAGGACAGTATCACTTTCGATATCGACAGCTCTGCTGATGGTTTGATCCTTGATAAGCACTGTTTGCTGGTTTGCCGAGAGAGTGACGTCGGGTTTGAAGTCGCGGTTCGCCGTAGAGTCTGCTTCAACTTGCGTTGTGACTGCCACCAGCCCCTCAATGACGCTGACAACACTACCGGAACCGGTCTGACGTATATTAAATCGGGTTCCCAGTACTCTTACCATGCCACCGGTGGTCTGGACTGTCAGGGGGCGGTCGGCATTGGGGGCTATATCAAAAAAGGCTTCACCCCGCTTCAGTGTGAGCAGGCGTCGGGACTTTTCCATGCGAACTGACACCGCGGAGTTGGTGTTCAGTTGCAGTAATGAGCCGTCTTCAAGCCTGAAATCCACCCGCTCACCGATAGCGGTAAAGTATTCAAC
>JADFVW010000384.1 GCA_015222725.1 Pseudomonadota bacterium
CCCTCTGCCCCGCTTTTGACGAATGTAACATAAGGCAATCAGCCAAGCAGGCTCATTTCATGGACACTCTGGATAATTGACGATGAAAGCACTGAAAACCTCACGCCTGATCATCGACGAGATGACCCTCGCAGATGCATTGTTTATCCTGGAAATCCTCAATGACGCCGACTTTATACGCTACGTGGCCGATCGCGGTATCAGAACCGAGGAGCGGGCCAAGGAGTATCTGACAGACCGGGTGATGGTCAGCTACAAGGAGCATGGCTTCGGCATGGCGGCCGTGCGCCTGAAAGACAGCCGTAAAATCATTGGCATGTGTGGATTGATAAAGCGCGACAGCCTGCAGGATGTGGATATCGGCTACGGGTTTTTGCCCAGCGCACGGGGGCAGGGTTATGCCCGCGAGGCGGTAGAGGCCGTTTTGGCAATGGGCCGGAAAGATTTCGGCCTCAAGCGAATAGCCGCCATTATTCACCCCGAGAACAGGCCCTCCAGAGCTCTGGCCGAGAGTGTGGGCATGCAACTGGACTCTATGATTCGCCTCACGCCGGATGACGATGAAATTTGCCTATACCTGGTCGACACCTGACTGCGCTACTACAGCTCCAGGCGGACACCCAGCTCTAGCGACCGCCCGGCTTCCGGTGCAACGTCGCGCAAAAATGAGGTGCTGAGGCGAACTTCTTCGCCAGTAATATTTTTGACGCTGGCAAACAACAGCAATTCCTTGCCCGCCAGGGGCAACCGATAGTCTCCACCGAGGTCCCAGCGCGTGTATCCGTCGGTAGTATCCTCATTCTCGCCACTTCTGTCCTGCTCGGCGGCGTTCATAACGCGTGTCCAGAAACCCCAGCTCTGGTTTGACCAGTCCAGGCGACCACTGATGCGCAGCGGGGGCAATCGCGGTGCGTCCTCGCCATTGCCCAATGTTCCCCGAATACTGTCGGCAAAAAGCGCCAGGGTAATATCGCCATTGGCGAGCTCTCCCAGGTTAAATTCACTCTCGATCTCTACACCGTAAAACTCTGCATCGTCCTGGGCGTAGATGAGCACCGGGCTGTGCTCTACTTCCAGGCCGGTATTAGTAAGGTTGATGTAATCCGAGAAGTCATTATAGAACACAGTGGTTTCAACAAAGTGACCATTGCCGGTCCAGGACAGAGTCAGGTCCAGATTGTTGGATACCTCGCTATTTAAATCGGCATTACCCAGTTCTATGGCGCCGGTCGCGGCATGTAATACCCAATCTTCGGGGCCACTGCCCTCCACATTTGAAAAAAGTTCTTCAATAGCCGGTGCGCGTTCAGCGCGAGACAGGGCAAGTCCAAGCCGCCAACTGTCACTTACTGACCACAAAATCGAGCCGGAGAGGCTGAAGGTGGAAAAGTTTTGTGCACTGGCTGCCTTGGTATCCGGGTCACGATCCACTGAATCCAGGCGCAGCCCCAGTTCAAAGGTCCAGGCATCCCGGTGGTAGTCTTCGAGCAGAAATAAACCCAATTCTGTGCTCTGCGTAACGGGGACAAAGGACTCCTCTCCGATCGCACTGAACTCTCCGGATTTAAGCTGCAAGCCAAATACACCGTGAAGATCCACAATTTCGTCATGCACCAGTTCAAGCCTGGCCTCAGTGGTCTCATTGCTGTAGAGCGTACCAATTTCACCCGAGCCCTCTATCTCGGCGTGCTGGTAGTCTGTATAGCTCAAGAATCCCCGGAAAATCTCTGCACCAGCAAAGGGATCATGCCAATGCAGGGCTGCGTCGTAGCGGGTTTGCTCAACATCGAGGCGAATATCACCCTCCTCATGAGCTTCAAAATCCTCATCGCCCTCGTGCTCATGAGCACCGGAGGGAATACCATACTCATTTTCCAGACGATTCACCGCCATGCCGAAGAAACCGTCATCAAAATGATAACTACCACCCAGGGTCATACTTTTAGTGCGGCCGTCTGTGTTGTGTATCTCCCCCTTTTCGCCGACTTCACCCTCTTGCGGGCCGCCTTTCACCGCATAGCCCGGAATCTCCAGATCTGCCCAGTCTCTGTATAAAGCATCAGCGTGCCAGGCCATAGAGCCACTACCGGCATCCATGCGACCCACGACAGTATTCATGCCTGAAGCAGAATCGTAACGATACTCAGCACCGCCGCGTACGCCCTCCTCCAGGCTGGTAGGAATTCTATTGTCCAGAATATTTACCACGCCCCCAATCGCACCCCCACCGTACAAGAGTGTGGCCGGGCCGCGAAGTACTTCTATACTGTCTGCCAAAACGGCCTCGACAGAGACAGCGTGATCCGCGCTGATATTTGAGGCATCACCACTGCTCGTACCATTTTGCAAGACCGTTACTCGCGCGCCCTGCTGGCCGCGAATAACAGGCTGCCCCACACCTGGCCCAAAAGAGGCATTGGACAGACCCGGAGAGTTATTGAGGGTATCCCCTATGGTGGAGGAAGCCGCGCGGCGCAGAGCATCGCCGGACAATACAGTGACCGGCAGGGCGGTTTCAGCGGATTTCTTATGCAGGGGCACAGAAACCAGAACGTGCTCCATGGGTGGAGCCGAGGTTTGAGCTAGCGCCAGGGCACTGCCCAGGGCGAGGGTAATACCAGCGAGGTACACAGTACAAAACTGTTTCATGGGTTACAACAATCAGGGGTTGGAGGGAACGCGTCGCACCAGTACAGACACGGGGTTACCGGAGAATGGATC
>JADFVW010000062.1 GCA_015222725.1 Pseudomonadota bacterium
CCCGATACGGCACGTTGCGTCGACATTGCTACAACCGCCGCTCTGCGCCGCATGATTCTGCCGGGCGTTATCGCTGTAGGCTCACCAATCATCGTGGGCTTTGGCCTGGGTGCCGCCTCGCTGGGTGGCATGTTGGCGGGCGCTTTGCTGGGCTGTGTACTTATGGCGCTGATGATGGCCAATGCCGGTGGTGCATGGGATAACGCCAAGAAGTTTGTCGAAAAAGGAAATCTGGGCGGTAAGGGGTCAGATACTCATACGGCGGTTGTGGTAGGTGACACCGTGGGTGATCCTTTCAAGGATACCTCGGGGCCCGCTATGAATATTCTGATCAACGTAATGGCGATTGTCGCCCTGGTAATTGCGCCGCTGCTTTAAGCGGCCAGACCCAGGATAAGACTTTCCAGGTTATCCCAGGGCTTGCCATCTGCGAAGCCCTTGATGCTGCCGTCTGCTACGGCAGCCAACTCCAGAATTTCAGCCAGTGAGCCGGCATTGTGGCGGGTGCAGGCACTCTGCATCAGTTGCATGCGATTGTTCCACACGCGCTGACTGCGCAAAGCCTGCTGGATATTCTGGCCTCTATTACAGTCCGCCTGCACCAGTTGCAGAGTGCGAATTTCCCGGGTCAGGGCCCACAGTGCAACTGTCGCTTCGGTGCCCTCGGCGCGCAACCCGTGTAGCATACGCAGGCTCGATTTCATGTCACCGCGCAGCGCACTGTCCACCATCTCAAACAGGTTGTAGCGGGCGTTATCGGAAACAGCCTCGGTCACGTTCTGTGCGGTGATATGGGAGTCGCTGGTGAGCAGCTTTAACTTTTCGACTTCCTGCACCGCCGCCAGTAAATTTCCCTCTACCCGGTCACTCAATAGCTGTAGAGCGTCGCCATCAATACTCATGCCGGCATTGGCGATGCGTTGCTGCAACCACCGGGGCAGGTCTCTGGCGCCTATGGGCCACACCTGGATAACGGCCCCGGTTTTCTCCAGGGTTTTTATCCATTTGCTATTCATGGACTGCTTGTCGATTTTTCCGGCGATTAACAGCAGTACATCGTCGGGCCCGGCCAGTTCCACATAGGCGCACAGGGCTTTGCTGCCGGGCGCGCCGGGCTTGCCACTGGGCAGGCGTATTTCCACCAGTTTGCGCTCGGAGAACAGCGACATGCTGGTTGCGCTGCTCAGAATTTCCTGCCAATCGAAGTTTTTCGGGCTGGCGTCTATAACTTCCCGGTCAGTGCAACCCTGCTCCCGGGCGTGTTTGCGGATCAGGTCACTGGCTTCCTGCACCAATAAGGGCTCGTCGCCACTGACCACATAGATGGGCAGTAATTGTTTTTGCAGGTGTCTGGGGAGTTCTTCCGGGCGCAGGCGCATTACTGGGTGCTGGCCGCAAAATAGCCAATGCGGCGCATAATCTGGTTTATTAGTTCGGTGCGCATTTCGGCCCTGAGAATACGAACTTCTTCAGCTTTGCCCACGACATTGCGCGGGTCATTTTCCATCTGTTTCACAACAGAGGCTTTGGCGGACTCCATAACCTCAACGCCCTGCGCGTCGTTCACTGCAAAGTTGGTGGCGAGGGTTAGCTCAAACTCTGCCGCGCGGGCCTGGGCATTGAGGGAGAGATTGCGATGGCTGAACTTTTCCGGGCCTACGTTCAGCAGGTAGTTCGCCTCTTCCCGGTCCACCCAGATTACGCCGTTGGCGGCGAAAGTTGACTGCAGTTCCCGACTCAGCTCGCCGTTGGGGTTGCTGGTGATCAGGTGCATTTTGCTCCAGGACTCGGGCACGCTACTGCCCCCGGTGCCGCGCAGTTGAAAACCGCAGGCACTCAACAAACACAGAAAGCCCAAAACCAGAGCAAAAGTGAATTGGCGGGCAATAGGCATGGGCATGTGTCTCTGGTCTGTTGAATCAATTAGCGACAATATTAACCAATTTCCCGGGTACCACAATAACTTTGCGCACAGTAACGCCCTCGAGGAAGCGCTGGACATTGTTTTGCTCTACGGCCATGGCCTCGACACTCGCTTTATCGGCATCCACCGTGACTGTCATTTTAGCCCTCACTTTACCGTTCACTTGCACCACCATTTCGATACTGTCGCGGGTGAGCGCCGATTTGTCTACCTGGGGCCAGGGTGCATTCAATACCTCGCCCTCTCCGCCCAGAACAGGCCACAGGTAGTGACTGATATGGGGAACAATGGGGTTTAGCATCAGCACGATGGCTTGTAGCGCCTCGGCAATCACAGCACGACTTTGCGGGCTCTCAATGTCCAGCTTGGCCAGTTCATTGCATAACTCCATGATGGCAGCAATGGCCGTGTTGAAGGTCTGGCGGCGACCAAAATCATCACTTACCTTGGCAATGGTTTCATGGGTTTTACGGCGTACGGCTTTTTGCTGCTCGTCCAGACTGTCGACATCCAGGGTGGCAATGAGCCCGCCTTCTCGTTGCCGGTATGCCAGTTTCCACAGGCGCTTGAGAAAGCGGTTAGCCCCCTCCACACCGGAGTCAGACCACTCCAGTGACTGCTCTGGTGGTGCGGCGAACATGCTGAACAGGCGCACGGTATCGGCGCCATAGAGCTCAATCAGTGATTGCGGATCAACGGTATTGCCCTTGGATTTTGACATCTTGGTACCGTCTTTCAGCACCATGCCCTGGGTCAACAGGCGAATAAAGGGTTCGTCGGAGTCTACCAGGCCCTCATCGCGCATCAGCTTGTGGAAAAAGCGGGCATACAGCAGGTGCAAGATAGCGTGTTCAATACCGCCTACGTATTGATCTACCGGCGCCCAGTAGCTCGCTTCGCTATCGAGCATGGCGCTGTCGTTGTTTGCCGAGGCATAGCGGGCGTAATACCACGACGACTCCATAAAGGTGTCGAAGGTATCGGTTTCGCGCCTGGCGTCAGCGCCGCAGGATGGGCAGGCCACTTCGTAGAAGGAGGGCATCTTCTCCAGCGGCGAGCCGACACCTTCAAACTCGATATCGGTGGGCAAAACAACCGGTAAATCCTGTTCGGGTACCGGCACCGCACCACATTTATCACAGTTGATGATCGGAATCGGTGCGCCCCAGTAACGCTGGCGGGATACACCCCAGTCGCGCAGGCGGAAATTGACAGTTCGCTTGCCTTTGGCGTCACCTTCCAGCCGATCGGCAATGGCATCAAACGCGCTTTGGAAGGCCAGGCCATCAAACTCCCCGGAGTTAACCAGCACGCCCTTGGCGGTAAATGCGGCGCTGCCCAGATCGCACTCTTCATCGTTTTCGGGGGCGATAACCTGGGCGATGGGAAGGCCGTATTTAGTGGCGAACTCCCAGTCGCGTTGATCGTGACCTGGAACGGACATGACCGCGCCCGAGCCGTAACTCATCAGCACAAAATTGGCCACCCACACGGGCACTTCTTTGCCAGTCAGGGGGTGAGTGGCCGTGCGACCCGTGTCCATGCCCAATTTTTCCATGGTGGCTATTTCGGCTTCGGCGACCTTGATATTGGACTGGGAGGCGATAAATGCAGCGAGATCAGGGTCTGATTCTGCCGCTGTCTTGGCCAGTGGGTGCTGCGGTGCCACCGCCAGGTAGGTGACTCCCATTAGTGTGTCGGGCCTGGTGGTATAAACACTCAGCGGTGTGCCATCGGGCAGAGTGAACTCCAGGTCGACACCCTCAGAGCGGCCAATCCAGTTGCGCTGCATGGTGCGCACCTGTTCCGGCCATTGGTCCAGGGTGTCCAGGTCATCCAGCAACTGGTCCGCGTATTCGGTAATCCTGATGAACCACTGGTTAATCTCGCGCCGCTGCACCGGGTTGTCACAGCGCCAGCACCGGCCGTCTACAACCTGCTCGTTGGCCAGTACGGTCTGGTCGGTCTCGCACCAGTTGACCTCGGCCCTTTTCTTGTAGGCCAGGTCCTTCTCAAACAGGCGGGTAAAAAACCACTGTTCCCAGCGGTAGTATGACGGGTCACAGGTGGCCAGTTCTCTGTCCCAGTCATAGGCAAACCCAAGCTGTCGCAACTGTTCACGCATGTAGTCGATATCTTGTGCGGTCCACTGTGCCGGGGGCACATTATTTTTAATGGCGGCGTTTTCTGCGGGCAGGCCAAAAGCATCCCAACCCATTGGTTGTAGAACGTTCTTGCCCTGCATGCGCTGGTAGCGGGCGATTACGTCGGCAATGGTGTAATTGCGCACGTGGCCCATATGCAGTTGGCCGCTGGGGTAGGGGAACATCGCCAGGCAATAGAACTTCTCGCGGGAATCATCCTCGTGTAC
Source organism: Pseudomonadota bacterium (assembly GCA_015222725.1). Taxonomy (GTDB): domain Bacteria; phylum Pseudomonadota; class Gammaproteobacteria; order Pseudomonadales; family Halieaceae; genus JBALVT01. The sequence continues at coordinate 4,296 of JADFVW010000062.1, forward strand.
GGCGAAACTGCTATTTTCGAGCCAGTATTTCTGGGCAGTCTGCTCCAGTTCTTGCGGCTTGTAGTGCTGGTCCATTGGGGCTATTGAATCTCGTGTTTATCAATAAAAAAAGAAGCGCGAATTCTACCAGCATTTGGCTCGGCTCTCTATGCCTGTGCCCGCGTGTTTATTGGTCTATTCTTGATCTGGGTGGTGGTAGGCTGGGAAATTTTAGTTCATTCTTGCGCTATGAGAAAAACGAGTGACGTTTTATGGCAGGACGCCCAGCATCAGGTGCTGTTTGAAATCCTCGATTCAATTTCCGAGCCCGGTGCAGATGGTGGGGTACTGGCCCGGCTCAGGGATTACACTGAGACTCATTTCGCCCTGGAAGAGCTGTACATGGAGCAACTGTCTTATCCGGACAGGGAATCCCATGTGCGAACCCACGATAAGTTCCGCCAGGAAATCGACAAATTGCTGCACGAAGGCCAGGAACACGACCCCTTGTTCATGGGAATTATCAGTACATTCCTGACTGAATGGCTGACTTGCCATGTATTTGGCGTAGACAAAGATCTGGAAAAATTTTTATTGCAGGCCGACGTAAAATAAGTCCCCGCAGTGCCTGCAGGGCGTTAGTCTGTATCCCGCCAGAACACCAGGTACATAAGCGCCATCAGCATGATGGTGATGAAGCAGCCAATTATCACCGGCGTGGAGCCAAAGCTGCTAAAGGCAGTGTCTCCCAGCATCAGTTCTACCTTGCCGTGCAGTGTGGTGGCGATAAACTGGGGTGTTCTGGCAATAATCTGGCCGCGGTGATCGATAATGGCAGAGACACCGTTATTGGTGGCGCGAATCATATAGCGGCCATTTTCCAGGGCGCGCATCTGGGCCATTTGCAGGTGCTGCAGCGGGCCTATAGAGTCACCAAACCAACTGTCGTTACTGATTGTGACCAGTAATTCGGCGTGGCTGGCGCCCTGTGCCACCAGATCGGGATAAACGACCTCATAGCATATGAAGGGTGCCACCCTATAGCCGCCTGCCCGCAGGGGGGGCTGCGCTTCGGGCCCGGCCGTAAAGGTCGACATAGGCAGGTCAAAAAAGTCAATCAGGCCCCGCAGTAGGCCCTCCATGGGTACATACTCGCCGAACGGCACCAGCCGTTGTTTATGGTATGCCCCTGAGCCATCCCCCAACGCTATTATGCTGTTGTGGTATGCGCTGCCGTCCTCGGACCGGTAGGGGATACCCGTAATCAATGTGGACTCGGCGGCTGCGGCCTGCTGCGCCATGGGGTCGAGAAAATCCCGCGCTCGCTGGTATATCCTGGGAATTGCAGATTCCGGCCAGATGATGATGTCGTTGCCCAGCAGCGCTTGAGTGGCCTCTTCATATTGCGCCAAAATCGGCTGATACCAACTTGGGTCCCACTTGTTCTCCTGGGGGATATTGGGCTGGTAGATGGCGACGCTCAGGGCTTCTTTCTTTGCAGGGGCAACCCATTCAATAGGTTTGAGTTGGCTGCCTCCGCCCCACAACAGCACCACGATCACCGCGTAAGTGACCCCCGAGCCCCATTCCCGGCTGCGCCAGGTGAGGAATAGACAGCTGCCGGTCAGGGCGCAAATAAATGACAAGCCGTAGACACCGATAACGGGCGCCCAGCCCGATATCCATGTGTCTACATGGGCGTAGCCCAGGTACAGCCAGGGGAAGCCGGTCAGCAGCCAGCTGCGCAGCCACTCAAACAATACCCACAACGCCGGGAAGCCAATTAGCATGCCACCGGGCAGGGCGCGAATAAGGCGTACATAACACCAGGCGAACAGCGCCAGAACCAGGGCCAGACCGCCACAAAACAGTGCCGTCAGGAAGCCAGCCAGGGCAATATTGGCGTGGCCGTGTACGTGTATGCTCACATAAACCCAGGATACGCCGGTACCAAACATGCCCAGGCCAAATAGCCATCCGCGCCAGAACGCCTGTCCGGGGCTGCAGGTCGACAGCATCCAGGCGAGCAGGGCGCAGCTCAGGATACCGGCGGGCCAGACGTCGAAAGGGGCGAGAGACAGGGTAATCAGTGCGCCGGATACCGGGGCAAGCAGGAGGATTAGCAGGGGAGGTAGGCCGGAGCTATTACTGGGCATTTGTCGCCGGTTTATTATTCGCTGGTCACGGGGCGCATACGCAGGCTGTGTATTTTGCGCAGGTCGGCGTTAATTACTTTGAACTCGAAGCCATTGATAATGATTGTTTCATTTTTTGTGGGCATGTGGCCGAAAGCCTGAATGACCAGTCCGCCTATGGTATCGAATTCCTCGTCGCTGAATTCGGTGCTGAAATAACTATTGAACTCGTCGATGGGTGTCAGCGCCTTAACGAAGTAATCGTCCAGCATGATTTTATGGATAAAGTTGTCGGTCTCGACATCTGTTTCGTCTTCTATCTCACCGACGATTTCTTCCAGTACGTCTTCGATGGTCACCAGGCCGGCAACGCCGCCGTACTCGTCTATGACAATGGCCATGTGGTTATGTCTTTCGCGAAATTCGCGCAGCAGTATGTTCAGTCGCTTGCTCTCGGGTACTACCATGATTTTTCGGAGCAGGTCTGCGACATTGAAGCCGCTGTGATCGCTGCTGAGAATTTGGGGCAGTAAATCCTTGGCCAACAGCATACCCAGAATGTCATCGGGGTTTTCCCCTACCACGGGATAGCGCGAGTGGGCGGAGCTGATGATCTGCGGCAGAATTTCCTCCAGGGAACAGTCGCTTTTAATCACCTTCATTTGTGCCCGGGGAATCATGATGTCCCGGGCCTGCATCTCGCCGACCTGCATTGCACCTTCGATGATGCTGCGCGCATCGTGGTCTATGACCTCATCGTCGGCCGCCATTGTCAGGACATCTTCCAGGTCCTGTTTGGTCTTCGGTTTTCGGGAAAACAGGCTGGCGATTCTAGAAATCAAGGATTGAGATCCTGAATCGCCATTCAATCGATCTTCGTTCATTGGGCCAGGTGCTCCGTGGTGGTATTGCCCGACGTATTACCAGAGTAGGGGCAGGGGTAATTGAGAGCGGCGAGAATTTTAGTTTCCCGTGCTTCCATAATGGTCGCCTCCTCCTCCTCAATATGATCATAGCCGAGTAAATGTAAGGTGCCGTGTACGGTTAAGTGCGCCCAATGGGCATCGTCAGGTTTTTGTTGTGCCGCAGCTTCCCGGGAGACAAGCGGGGCACAAATAACGATGTCGCCCAGCAGGGGAAGTGCCAGATCAGCGGGCAGGTCGGCGGGAAAAGACAAAACGTTGGTCGCACCGGTTTTCCCCCGGTAGGTCCGGTTCAGCTGGGCCATTTCATCGTGCTCGACGAGGCGCACGGTAATCTCGGTGTCCTCGCGGCGGTCGACAAGGGCAGCGCGTATCCAGCGCCTTATGTCTTCCTCCTCAGGAACGGGCTCATTGGTAGCCTTTTGGATATCCACTTGCAGATTCATCCCTGGGACTTGTCCAGTGGCGCCACGGCAACTTCATGGGCGTCATAGGCTTCGACGATGCGCTGTACCAGGGGGTGCCTGACCACATCTTTGCTGGCGAAATAGGTAAAGCCAATGCCATCTACATCGGTGAGAATATTGCTGATATGGGTGAGACCTGACTGGGTGCCCCGGGGCAGATCTATCTGCGTGACGTCGCCTGTTATGACCGCTGTAGAACCAAAGCCGATGCGGGTGAGGAACATCTTCATCTGCTCACGGGTGGTGTTTTGCGCCTCGTCGAGAATAATGAAAGCGTTGTTCAGCGTGCGGCCACGCATAAAGGCCAGCGGGGCAACTTCAATTATATTGCGTTCAATGTATTTGCTGACTGTTTCAAAGCCCAGCATCTCGTAGAGCGCGTCATACAGGGGGCGCAAATAGGGGTCGATTTTCTGGCTCAGGTCCCCCGGTAAAAAGCCCAGCTTCTCCCCGGCTTCTACCGCGGGCCTGACTAACAGTATTCGCTTTACTTTCTCTTCCAGCAGCGCTTCTACCGCGCAGGCTACCGCCAGGTATGTCTTGCCTGTTCCGGCGGGACCGATGCCAAAATTGATATCACTGTGTTTAATGCCGCGCACATAGGTCTGTTGATTTTTACCCCGGGGCTTAACCGACGAACGCTTGGTTCGGATGATCTGGATTGCCTCTACCAATGGCCCGGACTCGCCTGCCATCGCAACGTCCTGGTCCAGGTGTTGTAGTTGCAGGTGCAGGGATTCCGGGCTGAGGCCAATACCCTGGCACACTTCTCCATAGAGGTGAGTCAGCAGATGTTTACCCGCAGTTACCTCGTCCTCGGGACCAGTAACTAAAAACTGGTTACCGCGGCAACTGATTTTGATCTCGAGGCTGCGCTCAATCTGGCGCAAATGGGCGTCCAGCTGGCCGCATAAAAGCGCCAGATGACGGGTATCATTGGGTTCGAGTGTGAGAGTCGTCTGATGGCTGGTAGATTCGCTGTTCAATGTGCTCTGTGGCCGCTGGGGCAATTGTGATTACTTAAGGATATACCGGAATTTGATTTCGTCAACTACAGGTCGTTAGAGACCAGGCTGCCGCGCAGGGAGTTGGGTAGGGCGTCGTCGATGTACACATCGACAAATCCACCTATCAGCGCCTGGTCTGGCGTAGAGAAATTGACCACGCGGTTGTTTTCGGTGCGCCCCTGCAGCTGTCCAGGGTCTTTCTTGGAGACACCGGTAACTAATATTCTCTGGGTGGAACCGACCATGCGGCGGCTGATTTTCTGGGTTTGCTGGATGATTCGGCCCTGCAGGATTTTCAGGCGCTGCTTTTTGGTTTCTTCATCGGTGGCATCCGGGAGTTCAGCAGCCGGCGTACCGGGCCGGGCACTGTAGACAAAGCTGAAGGAATGGTCGAACTCGATCTCTTCGATCAGCTTCATGGTGGCGCTAAAATCGGCTTCTGACTCCCCCGGGAAACCGATAATAAAATCAGAGGAAATACTGATGTCGGGCCTGATTTTTCGCAGACGTCGAATTTTGGATTTGTATTCAAGCACAGTGTGCCCGCGCTTCATGGCCATTAGTATGCGGTCTGAACCGCTTTGTACGGGCAGATGTAAATGGCTGACCAGCTGTGGGATTTCAGCATAGGCCGCAATCAGGGCGTCCGAGAACTCCACCGGGTGGGATGTGGTGTAACGAATTCGGTCAATGCCTGGAATACGGGCGACATAAGTCAGTAGCTCGGAAAAATCGACAAGCTCGTCCAGGTGGTTCAGGCCGCGAAAGGCATTCACGTTCTGGCCCAGCAAGTTGACCTCCCTGACCCCGCCATCTGCCAGGTGGGCGATCTCGGCAATCACGTCATCGACTGGCCGGGAGACTTCCTCTCCACGGGTATAGGGCACCACGCAGAAGGTGCAATATTTGCTGCAACCTTCCATGATTGAGACAAAGGCAGAGGGTCCCTCAACCTTGGGTGCCGGCAAATTGTCGAATTTCTCGATCTCTGGGAAGCTGACATCAACCACAATGGTGCCGCCGGGACCGCGCTTATCCAGCATTTCCGGCAGGCGGTGCAGTGTCTGGGGGCCGAATATCAGGTCGACATAGGGCGCGCGTTTGCCTATGTCTTCCCCTTCCTGGCTGGCCACACAACCGCCCACGCCAATAATAAGGTCCGGATTCTTGTTCTTCAGGTGCTTCCATCGCCCCAGCTGGTGAAACACCTTTTCCTGAGCTTTTTCCCTTATAGAACAAGTATTTAAAAGAATTACATCGGCATCTTCAGGGGAGTCTGTGGGAACCAGGTCATGGCTTTCGCGCAGCAGGTCGCGCATACGAGAGGAATCGTATTCGTTCATCTGACAGCCATGTGTTTTGATGTAAAGCTTCTTGCTCACGGGATCCACTTGCGAATTAGGACTAAAAAGGGCTGCGGATTATACAGCAGTCCCGCGGGGCTGGTAATAGCGGATTCAGTGCTTCACACTGGAATTTTGTACAGATGGTGGTAATATTGCCGCCCCCTGAATTCAGGGGGTCGCGCCGTAATAGCCGACGCGACCAGTTTAAGAGGAAAAAATGGCAAACCAACCCGTATACAAGGTGATCTTCCAGAACAACAATCAGGTGTTCGAGGTTTTCGCGCGTCAAATTTACCAGAGCGATATGTGGGGCTTTATCGAAGTAGAGGAGTTTGTCTTTGGTGAGCGCTCGGCAATTCTGGTAGACCCCAGCGAAGAGAAGCTAAAAAACGAGTTCAAGGGCGTGAAGCGTAGCTATATCCCCATGCAGGCCATAATCCGCATCGATGAGGTGGATAAAGAAGGGCCCAGCAAAATTTCTGATACTTCCGGTTCTGAAGGCAATATCAGCCGCTTTCCTTTTGCCGGGGCACAGCCTGGGCAGACTGGCGGTGAAGATTAGCCTGGTAACTTGAGTAGTCGTTCGCTACGCCACTAGCAAGAAGTTGCCCCTTGCTGCATCGGCGGGCACTTAACAGTGCCATAGGAGCAAAATACGCAGCAATCACCCGCTAGTGGCTTGAGAAGTGCTTTGCATTCATCACATTCGTAGAACCACTGGCAGGCATCCGTGGGCATTGTTTCGACCGTAACGGCGCCACATTGAGGGCAGGTGATCTGGGATTTCAGTTGAACGTCCATTTCTGTAGCTTCCGCGCAGCCTAGGCAAACAGTGTACTACCTTACACCGCTACTGAAAGCATGACTCAGACAGCTTCTGTTTACAGCCTCGGCCGTTTTGAACTGCCATTCCCCCGTTGTGCCTCTGTTTATTCGAAAGCCACCCTCATGTAGCAATCGGTGGTGTTTTGAACAGAGCAAAACGGTGTTATCCAGGCTTGTTTCTCCCCCATCTGCCCAATGCACCACGTGGCACCCATAAAGCGGGGCAGGCTCTGCGCGTCAAGCCATTTCTCATGGGTACATCCAGGGAACCTGCAGGTTTTGTCCCTCGCTAACAATGCTCTTTTGAGTGGCGGTTGCACCACGCGGTGCTTTCGGCTGACGTTAAGCGGGTTGCCTTTCTTGTCTTGCGTGACCACCACTACGCCACTGTCGCAGCATAATCGCCTGACGGTTTCGCAGGGCAGATCACTCTTACTCTTTTAAAGCAAGTTCCAGTGCTTTCATGACGAGCTCGCCACTCTCCCGTGGCAACTCCACGCTGATCGTCATGCTGCCGTCGCCGTGCAGAGACCGGCTCAAGTATCTTTGTTGATGGAGGCGATTCGCATCGACGGTAGAATTATCCCGCTGTACGTTACGCAGCTCCCGGCAATGATCTTCAACCTGCAACGCTGTCGCTGGAATAGCATATTCCAGCAATGCCTCCTCCGTTTTAGGCGTGGCGATCCGCGTTAAAGACCGCGCCTTGGAATAGGACAAATCACCTTTTTGAAAAGCCAGTGATGTTGCAGTCAAATCAAAAAGCGCATTTGCTACGCGTATTTTTTCCCGGGCTGTACCGGGAGAAATACCGCATTTCATATTCAACCATTCGGCACAGCTATTGAAATGGTAGGCCCTCCAACCCTGGCGAAGGTCGAACTCGCGTACCAGCACCAAAAACTCGTATTCAGTGGCGTTAATATGGGATGAAAGCGAAATAATATCCTCTTCCAGCTGGTCGAGGCTACGGCGGGTTATGAGTTGAGTTACTTGCATGACGATCTCCTGGCGATGGGTGTATATTATCCACAGTTCGTAATTATGGAAGGTTTCGGTCGCTGAAGATAAACCGAACGAGCAAAAATTGCTGTCCTTGCCCGGTAGTTTCCGGGCATTTCATCATTTAATCTGTGCTGCCCACAGGCACAGCTCTTCCATGAGCTATGCATAACTACAAGCCCTGTAAGAACTTGAGTACAGTGTCCTGGGGCTGATATCGCAATGGTGCGCGAGATGGTGCCTGCAGTGTTTTCAATGCCCGCTCTTTCATTGCGAGGTCTGCTTCGACATATCGGTGGCTGGTGATAGGACTCTCGTGCCCGAGCCATAGGGCGATAACCGTAATATCGACGCCAGCCTGTAGCATATGCATGGCAATTGAATGGCGGATCAGGTGCGGAAATATTCGCCGTTTACCCAAC
>JADFVW010000385.1 GCA_015222725.1 Pseudomonadota bacterium
GCCTCTATTGGCGTCAATATTGCTAAGCAGAGATAAACCCCGCAAGAGTTGAACAATCACAGGGCTGGCATGGATCACAGTATCGACATTCTTGAGAACATCAGCACGGGAATCATTGGCCTCGACGGAAGGCTTACGGTCGTGTCGATCAACTCTGCGGCCCAGGCCCTGCTGGAAGTCTCCATGTCCCGCACAATCGGGGTTCATGCCGACCAATTGGTGCTGCACCCCGATGAATGGTTACAGGATCTCAAGCAAGCATTGCTGAATAACGCCCCCCTCACCCAGCGGGGAATGACGCTCAACCTGCTCAGTGGCCACGAAATTCATGTGGATCTGACGGTGAACCCGGTTCTCGACAAGCAGGGTGAGATGGGACTACTGGTCGAGATACAAGCCATAGACAGGCTGCTCAAAATTAGTAGGGAAGAGAGCATACAACACGCGCAGGAGACCACAAAAACGGTGATACGGAGCCTGGCCCACGAAATTAAAAACCCTCTTGCCGGGGTGCGCGGGGCAGCTCAACTGCTGGCCCGAGAACTGCCAGGAGATCATCTGGGAGAATACACCCAAATTATCATCAAGGAGGCCGACAGGCTCAGGGATCTGGTTGACCGCCTGCTGGGACCCCGGCAGGAGCTATCCATGGCACCCCTGAACATTCATGAAGTTCTGGAGCACCTGCGTAAGTTAATTCGTGCTGAATCTGACAACAAGGTAGAAATCCTTCGCGATTACGACCCCAGCCTGCCCGACACACCGGGGGACAAGGCACAATTGATTCAGGCGGTTTTGAACATTATGCGCAATGCCCTGCAAGCTGCCACCCAGGCCGAAGACTGCGTTCTTACCCTGCGCACCCGGTCCCAGCGACAATTTACCATTGGGGCAACCCGGCATCGCCTTGTCTGTCGAGTAGACATAAGTGACAACGGGCCGGGCATCCCGGAGAATTTGATGCATGCGATATTCGTTCCCATGGTCACCGGCAAGGCAGAGGGAACAGGTCTGGGGCTGGCTATCTCCCAGTCTATTATCAACCACCACGGCGGCTTGCTGGAATGCAGTAGCAGGCCGGGAAAAACCACCTTTACAATCTTTTTACCAATGGAAACAAAAGATGCGCAGTGAGAGTAAGGTCTGGGTAGTCGATGATGACAGTTCAATCCGCTGGGTATTGGATAAAGCATTGAGCCAGGCAGGAATCACCACCGAGTGTTTCGATGATGGCGATATGTTGTTGAGCAAGTTGGCCACCGAACAACCCGAGGTAGTCATCAGTGACATACGCATGCCCGGGACCGATGGGCTATCCGTATTGTCACACATCACCGAGCACTATCCCGGCCTGCCCGTTATCATAACGACAGCGCACTCCGATCTCGACAGCGCCGTCGCCTCCTATCAAAAGGGTGCCTTTGAGTACCTGCCAAAACCTTTCGATATCGAAGAACTGATCGCCATTACCGAGCGCGCCCTGGCCCACGCGAGAGAAAAGCGGGGTCATATTCCCGCTCGGGAAGAAATCCCTAAAACCGACATCATCGGGGAAGCCCCCGCGATGCAGGAAGTATTTCGGGCTATTGGCCGCCTGGCCCACAGCAATATCACAGTCTTGATCAACGGTGACTCTGGCACCGGCAAGGAACTGGTGGCCAGGGCATTACACCGCCACAGCCCGCGCACCCAGAATCCTTTCATCGCACTTAATATGGCCGCCATTCCAAAAGACCTGATGGAATCAGAGCTGTTTGGACACGAAAAGGGTGCCTTTACCGGAGCAAATACCAAGCGTGAGGGGCGGTTTGAGCAGGCCAACGGCGGTACCCTCTTCCTGGACGAGATTGGCGATATGCCCGCTGAAACCCAGACACGCTTGCTGCGAGTATTGGCGGACGGCGAGTTTTACCGGGTTGGTGGCCACATCTCGGTTAAAGTCGATGTGCGAATAATCGCCGCAACCCACCAGAATCTGGAGCACCTGGTTCGAGAGGGTCTATTCAGGGAAGATTTATTTCACCGCTTGAACGTTATCCGCATTCATATTCCCAAACTGTCTGAACGCCGGGAAGACATCTCGCGCCTGATGCAGTACTTTTTTCAAAAGGCCGCTGAGGAGCTGGGGGGCGAAACCAAGGTCTTGCTGAGCGAAGCCGAGGAGTTTCTGGTAGGCCTGGACTGGCCCGGCAATGTGCGACAATTGGAAAACACCTGCCGCTGGATTACCGTCATGGCCTCGGGCCGGGAAGTGCACCTGAGCGATCTGCCGCCGGAATTGGGCAACATTTCCGAGCCCATTATGGCAGCAAGTGACGGCAGCACGGAATCTGATTGGCGCGACCTTTTGCGCCAGTGGGCACGCAAAGAGCTGATGCAGGGCAAGCACCGCATCCTGGAACAGGCAAACCCGCAGTTCGAGCGGGTGATGATTGAGGTTGCACTACAACACTCCCAGGGCCGCAAGCGGGATGCCGCCGAGCTACTGGGCTGGGGGCGAAATACCCTGACCCGAAAAATGAAAGAACTGGAAATGTAGCCGGGGTCAGCTGGTAGCCAGATGCCCCTGCTGCGGTTACCATGCGCCATGCTAAAAATTGTCCTGCACCAGCCCGAAATCCCACCTAATACCGGCAATATAATTCGCCTGTGTGCGAATACCGGATGCTCACTACACCTGATTGAACCCCTGGGCTTTGATCTGGACGATAAAAGAATGCGCCGGGCAGGCCTGGACTACCGGGAGTTCGCCAGTGTAGCGGTCTACCCGGACTTCAATGACTTCTGCCAGAAAAATGATCAATCACGCCTGCTCTGCATAACAACCAAAGGCGCGCAACCCTACCATCAGGTCAATTACCAGGCCAATGATGCGATTATTTTCGGTTCGGAAACCCGCGGCCTACCCGCGAAGATCCTGGATGCGATGCCAGCAGGGCAGAAGATAAGAATTCCGATGAAACCCAACAGTCGCAGCCTTAACTTATCGAACGCTGCTGCCATTGTGGCCTATGAGGCGTTGCGGCAAATGGGATTTACTGAACTGACCTAACGGCGAGAAAACCTGCCGCGATGTTGAACTGGGGGCAGTAAGCCGAACAATGGCTACGGTGTGTGTCTGTTTGGGACACGCCGCAAGTACATCCGTGTAGGCTCCCCTCGGCCATCCTTGGCCTCAGAGGGTCCCAAACAGACACACACCGCACCCATTGCTCTCTTTCAGTTATAACTTCAACAATGCAGAGGTTTTTACCTGAGATTTCTAGTGCGTAGCAGCAGTCTCGCCACTCTCAGCACTCTCGCTGCCAGAGTTCTGCGCCTGCGCTACAGCTTGCTGGAACAACGCGTCAAAGTTAACCGGTGCCAGCATAACTGCAGGGAATCCGCCTTTCACACATACTGCATCGATATTCTCGCGCGCGTAGGGGAACAAAATGTTTGGCGCAGCAGTGGCCAGGACGCGGCGCAGGTTGTCGCCCTCTATTCCGGTGATAAAGAATATGCCGGCCTGCTGAACTTCGACCAAAAAGGCAGTTTCTTCCTCCAGCTTGGCGGTAATGGTGACCGTTAGCACAACTTCATAGTTGCCCTGGTCGTCAATTTTCTCGCTCTTGGTGTTGAGATCAACGCTTATCTTGGGCTGCCACTGTTTCTGGAATACCGCCGGTGTTGCCGGGGATTCAAATGACAGGTCCTTCGCGTAGATACGCTGCATCACGAATTGCTGCTGTGGTGGTTGCTCTTCTGTCTGAGCAACTGCTCCTGTTTCTTCTTCGGCCATTGAGGCGTCCTCTTTGCTTTAAGTTAAAAGTATGGCGCTTTACGCCAGTTGTAATAATTTGTTCAAACTGCCCTGCCGTTCAAGCCCGGCCAGGTCGTCATAACCCCCTATGTGCCGGGTATCTATCCATATTTGTGGCACTGTGTAGCGGCCGCTGCGCTGTACCATTTCCCGCCGCAGTTCAACATCGCCATCCACCCGGATGTCGGTGTATTTCACCCCTTTGGAGTCGAGCAGACTGCGCGCCCGAACACAGTACGGGCAAAACCGGGTCGAATATATTTTTACCGTGGCTGACACTTCAGGATTTACTGATTGTAGGCAACTGCAGGTTGCCCCACTCCATCATACCGCCGGTCATTTTGTAGACATGTTCGAATCCATTTGCCTTCAGCGTCTTTCCCGCCGCACTGGCCTGCTGCCCCATCTTGCATACCAATACAATGGGGCTGTTTTTGTACTTTTCAAGCTCGGCCATACGCGATGCCAGCTTCGCCGCCGGCAAATGCAGTGCATCTACAATATGACCCTGCTTGTAATCGCCCGCATCACGTATGTCGAGAAACAGGCCACCCTGGGCATTTACCATGGTTATCGCCTGCTGCGGTGACAACGAGGGGCCGGATTTTCGGGACTCATGAAAAAACAACATGAACACGACAACTGACAGCGCCGTTACCAGTATCCATTGTTGCGAAACAAACTCGAGGAACAAATCCATCGTATTTCTCAGTCTTAGAGTGTTGAATTTAGCGGGGCGATAATAGAAAGCCCAGCAAAAAAGGGCGCCAAGTATACAGGATCAATTCGCCTCGTGAAAGCTGCAAACGGTGGCATGTAATTGCCGGTGCGGTGGCCGCCAGTACAGGGTAAAATGTCGACCTCGAACTATGCTGGCTGCCGGAATCAACATGAACCAAAGTAGTAATTCCCCTACCGTACTGCTGATACTCGATGGCTGGGGCCATCGCGAAGAAACCCAAGACAATGCTATCGCAAACGGCAATACACCGGTCTGGGATAGATTGTGGGAATCCGCACCCCACACCCTGATTTCAAGCTCGGGACTGGATGTAGGCTTGCCCGCAGGACAAATGGGCAATTCAGAGGTAGGCCATATGAGCCTGGGCTCTGGCCGGGTCGTGTTCCAGAGCATCACGCGTATAGACCAGGCCATCGCAGACGGAAGTTTCAACGATAACCCGGCCTACACCGCGGCAATCGATAAAGCCCTGGCTGCCGATGGTGCGGTGCATATTATAGGCTTGCTGTCACCCGGCGGAGTGCACAGCCACGAAGACCAGATTGCCGCGGCCATTGATCTGGCTGCCGGGCGAGGCGCAAAAAAAATCTACCTGCACGCTTTTTTGGATGGGCGCGACACTCCTCCGCGCAGTGCCGCAGGCTCCCTGCAAAAAATGGATAGCTTGTTCGAAACGCTGGGTTGCGGGCGAATCGCCAGCGTGGTGGGTCGCTTTTATGCCATGGACCGGGACAACCGCTGGGACCGGATAGAACGCGCTTACAGCTTACTGACCGAGGCCAAGGGCGACTACAATTTTGCCACCGCCGAGGCCGCTCTGGAAGCCGCCTACCAGCGGGACGAAAACGATGAGTTTGTATCTCCCAGCACTGTCCGGGCACAGGGTCAGGCGGAGGTAGTCATCGGCGACGGCGACGCCGTGTTGTTTATGAACTTCCGGGCAGACCGGGCGAGACAACTCACCCACGCCCTGCTCGATCCGGGCTTCACGCACTTTCAGCGCGGCAGCTTCCCGCAGCTGGCCGATTTTGTGATGACCACCGAATACGCTGCCGATATTAAAACCAGCTGTGCTTTTCCCCCAACGGCTCTGGTCAACGTGCTCGGGGACTATTTGGCCCAGCTTGGAAAAACCCAACTCAGAATTGCCGAAACGGAAAAATACGCTCACGTAACCTTCTTCTTCAGTGGCGGCAGAGAACAGCTGTTTGAGGGTGAGGAGCGCATCATGATTCCCTCCCCGGATGTAGCCACTTACGATCTCAAACCGGAGATGAGCGCCCCGGAGCTCACCGACAAACTAGTAGATGCCATACACTCGGGAAAGTTTGATCTTATCGTGTGCAATTACGCCAACGGCGACATGGTGGGTCACACGGGCATCTATGCGGCTGCGGTGAAGGCCGTGGAGGCACTTGATGAGTGCCTGGGTCGAATTGAAGCAGCCCTGCTTGAAGTTGGTGGCGAGGCCCTGGTCACAGCCGATCACGGCAACTGTGAACAGATGATGGATTATGAATCGGGGCAGTTGCACACCCAACACACTACCGAGCAAGTACCGCTCGTCTTCATTGGCGCGCGGGCGGCTGCGCTCAATGCTGCTGGAGGCAAGCTGGCAGATATTGCCCCGACCCTGCTGGCGATGATGGACATCCCACAGCCGGAAGAGATGACAGGGTCCAGCCTAATCGAGATGGTCCCCTGAAAGCATTGTTTGCCAGTTTTCTGCCGCTGCTGCTAGCCCTCGCACTGTTTTCCCCTCTGCCCGGCACTGCGGCAACCAAGGGGAAATCTGACGAGGAAGAGGCACGGGCGCAACTACAACAGTTGCAGGGCGAAATTAAAAAAATCTCCCGACAGATCTCCAGTGAAAAGTCACGCAAGAACTCTCTGCAGGGTCAGCTACGCGAAGCTGAAGTGACGCTGGGGGCACTACAAAAAGACATTGCAGCCAATAAAAAGGAATTGCACAAATCCCGCCTGCGCCTGGCTAAATTAAAGGCCCGACAACTGGAACTGCGCAAATCACGGGATGAGCAGCAAGCACTTATCGCGCGCGAGCTTCGAGCCGCCTACCAGATGGGCCGCCAGGGACAACTGAAAATTCTTTTGAACCAGGAAGACCCCAACACCCTCGCCCGCGCGATCGCCTATTACCGCTATTTTTATCAGGCGCGGAACGAGCATATCGAACAATACCGCAAAATTCTGGCAGAGCTGGCGGAGCTGGAATCCGGGATCACGATTACCGCAGCCGAACAGGAAGACCGCAGGAAGAGCCTGGCTCAGCAGCAAAAAAACCTGGTAAAAGCAAAGTCGTCGCGCGAGCTCGCCGTCCAGAATCTCGTGGCCAGCATACGTGACAAGGGTGGCAGGCTTAAGCAAATGGAGCAGGACCAGCTACAGCTGGAGCAATTGCTGGAAGCCATCGAGCAGGCGGTGGTCAATCTAAAAATGCCGGAGAATTACAAGGCATTCTCCAAGGCCGGGGGCACGATGCCCTGGCCAATATCCGGCAGAGCCAGCCACCGCTTTGGCAATTCCAGAAATGCCGGCAAGATGCGCTGGCTGGGTGTGACCATCCCGGCTAAAGAGGGCACGAGGGTCGCCGCTATACACCACGGCCGGGTTGTCTATGCCGACTGGTTACGCGGCTCGGGGCTGCTGATCATTATCGACCACGGCGACGACTATATGAGCCTCTACGCCCACAACCAGAGCCTGCTGCGCGATGTGGGAGAGTGGGTCAGCGCCGGTACCAATATCAGCACCGTGGGCAGCACCGGCGGCAAGGACAGCGCCGCCCTGTATTTCGAAGTCCGCCACAAGGGCAAGCCGGTAAACCCTGCCAAGTGGTGTCGGCGCTAGGTGTCAGCCCTTTTGGCTAGAGTAGCTGCTTGTAGTAGCCAAACAGGCCCACCGAGCCACCGGTGTGGATAAATACAATATTGTCATCTTTACTGAAGTGGCCCTTGCCAATCAAGTCCAACATGCCCGCCAGGCCCTTACCGCTGTATACCGGATCAAATAGTAACCCCTCCAGGCGCGCCAACAGCAACAGTGCCTCGCGCATAGCCTGTGTGGGAATACCGTAACCCTCACCAATGTAGTCGCAGTTGGCGACAACATCTTCCCTGTCCACCACGCCCTCTGCGCCGATAAACGCCGCCGTCTCTTGCGCTAACAGGAAAACTCGCTCCTCCTGAACACTTCGCGGCGCATTAACGCCAATACCCAAAACCGGTATATTGCTACTCATTGCCTGCAGACCTACTACCAGGCCCGCCTGGGTGCCGGCACTGCCCGTGGCATGTACGACATGATCAAGCTTCAGCTGCATCTCATTGGCCTGGGTTATGATTTCCAGAGCGCAGTCCACATAGCCCAGGGCTCCCACTGGGTTGGAACCTCCCCCGGGAATAACATAGGGCCGGCCGCCACTTTTCCGCACTTCGGCGGCCACTGTCTCCATCGCGGCATTCATATCGGTAGCCCCGGGATAGTCCCGAATATTGGCATTAAAAAGATGGTCCAAAAACACATTACCCGATTCCAGATAGTCACTGTCGGGGTCGACAATCCGATTTTCAAACAACAGCTCACACTTCAAGCCCAGTTTAGCGGCAGCCGCGGCGGTCTGACGGGCGTGATTGGACTGCACTGCCCCCTGGGTAATCACCGTGTCGGCTCCGCGCTGCAATGCATCGGCCATCAGGAATTCCAGTTTGCGAGTCTTGTTGCCACCGCTGGCAAGGCCGGTACAGTCATCGCGTTTAACATAAATGTTCGGCCCTCCCATGTGTTTCGTCAGCCGGGGGAGAAGCTCCAGAGGGGTATTGCGATGGGCAAGGTGAACCCGGGGAAAACGAGACAACAACATTGCTTACTCCTGATTAGTTATTGGATAGGCAGGGCTATATCGCCCAGTGCGTAATTGATGGTGCGCGACACCAGAATATCGGTAGAGGACAACAGGGGAACCGACAGTATATCGCTGTCACCCAGAACCAGCGGAATTTCCGTACAACCAGCGATCAGGGCTTCCGCGCCACGCTCGACCAGGACCTGGGCAAGTTGCTCCATCTGCAGCTTGAGTTGATCGGGCGCATCGCCAGCCTTAATCTGATACACAATTGACATAAACTGATCCAGCTCCGCATCCGACCACATGACAGCTTCCCTGCCCATCTGTTCCAGTGCGTTTTGATAGAGCCCCGCCGCCAGGCAACCCTCGGCCGCCATAACGCCAATACGCCGCGCGTGCGACGCCCTTGTGTCGAGCGCCGAGACCGCCTCGTCAACGATACTAATAAAGGGAATATCCACAGCCACCCTAATATCTTCCTGAAAGGCGTGGGCGGTATTACACACCATCAGCAAAAAATCTGCCCCGGCACGCTCCATCCTTCTGGCCATATCCACCAGAGCGGCTTTTACTTCCGAGCCGTCACCAGCTATGGCCTCGTGGCGATTGGGAACACCCGGATTGTGATCCACCAATATGCGAATATGGTCCTGGTCGCACTGCGCCTGCGTTTGCGAAACCAGCTTGGCCATAAAGTCCACGGTGGCCTGTGGCCCCATACCACCCAAAACACCGGGAATAAATTTTTGTCTGCTGCTCATCTAATGAAACTTCTGGCGTGCGGGCATAGGCGCTCGAAGCACGTACTTTAACACGCCCGACTATTTGCAGCGGTAGCCATAACGAATGGGTTACACTGTTGTCATATATTTCTCATATCACAACAGTTAATTGGCGGCGACCACCGAGTTGCCTGGTGGTAATAATGACTTCTCTCAGTTTTTTTAGAAGGTCCCTGGGCGCAACTGTCATCGCGCTTGCAGTGAGCGCTCCGACGACGGTTCTGGGCGTGGATGAAGCCGGCAAACTGCCACTGGAAGAGCTGCGTACCTTTGCCGATGTGTTCAACCAGATTCGCATAGGCTACGTGGAAGAGGTAGATGACAGCACCTTGCTTGAATATGCCATTCAGGGAATGCTGATGGGCCTGGACCCGCACTCGGTGTACATGACCAAAGACGCTTTCGATAACCTGCAAAGCAGTACCTCGGGTGAGTTCAGCGGCCTGGGACTGGAAGTGGGAATGGAGGACGGTTTTGTTACCGTAATCTCTCCCATAGACGGTACACCCGCCGCTGAAGCGGGCCTGCAGACAGGCGATGTAATTCTCAAATTGGACGATGTCGCTATTAAGGGGCAGAGCCTGAATGAAGCCATCGAACTGATGCGCGGCGAGAAGGGTACTGAAATCGAGCTTACGATTGGCAGGGCTGGAGAAAGCCAGCCGTTTACCGTCAAACTTATTCGAGACACTATTCGGGTAGCCAGTGTCAGGGAGCGCTGGCTGGAGCCCGGTTATGGCTATATCCGCATCGCCCAGTTCCAGAAGCGAACCGGCGAGGATGTTGGAAAGTCACTGAAAAAACTGGAGGAAAAAGAAACCCTGAAAGGGCTGGTTCTCGATTTACGCAATAATCCCGGTGGCGTGCTGCGAGCCAGCGTAGATGTCGCGGGCCTTTTTATGGACGGTGGCACTGTGGTCTACACCGAGGGCAGGCTGGACAACTCCGAAGTAAATTATAAGGCTACGCCAGGAGACATGACCAACGGCACACCAGTGGTAGTTTTGATTAACGGTGGCTCCGCCAGTGCATCAGAAATCGTCGCCGGCGCCCTGCAGGACCATGGGCGAGCGGTATTGATGGGAACCAAGAGCTTTGGCAAGGGCTCCGTCCAGACAATTCTTCCTCTATCCGACTCCAGGGCGGTAAAACTCACTACGGCCTTATACTTCACACCCAATGGGCGCTCTATCCAGGCCCAGGGAATAGCCCCTGATATCCTCGTTGAGAGGGCCAAGGTGACAGCCTACGACAATTCTCGACGGATGACGGAAGCAGACCTCGCCGGCCACCTGGACAATGCCGGGGGCAATAAAGAAACAGCAGAAAGCACCCGGGAAACCGCCAGCGCCCTGCTCGGTACAGACAACCAATTATATGAAGCATTGACTCTATTGAAAGGCCTGAACATTCTACAGGCGGGCGCCCGGAAGGAGACTGCGCTGGCCGAAGAGGCGACCGCCGCTGAGGGCTAGCCCCCTACAGCCGTACTTCTATACCTCTTGCTGACATATAGGCCTTGGCCTCGGGCACAGTGAATTCGCCAAAGTGAAAAATACTGGCTGCCAACACGGCATCCGCGCCGCCTAGCAAGACACCGTCGACCAGGTGGTCCAGGGTTCCCACACCACCCGAGGCGATCACCGGAATTTCAACCGCGTCCGTTACCGCCCGGGTTACTCCCAGCTCAAAGCCATTTTTAGTGCCGTCCCGGTCCATGCTGGTAAGCAGGATTTCTCCCGCCCCAAAATCAGCCATTTTCTTTGCCCAGGCCACAGCGTCAATGCCTGTGGGCTTGCGCCCGCCGTGGGTAAATATCTCCCATCGCGGCGCGCCATCTACATCGTCAACCCGCTTGGCGTCGATGGCTACCACGATGCACTGAGAGCCGAAGCGCTGGGCCGCTTCGCGCACCAGCTCCGGTGTATGAATAGCAGCAGTATTGATGGCAACCTTGTCGGCCCCGGCATTGAGCATGGTGCGTATATCTTCTACTGCGCGAATGCCGCCGCCGACGGTCAGGGGAATAAACACCTGCTCGGCGATCTTTTCGACCGTGTGCACAGTGGTGTCACGGCCCTCGTGACTGGCTGTGATATCCAAAAAAGTAATTTCATCGGCACCCTGTTCATTGTAGCGCCTGGCTATCTCAACCGGGTCTCCGGCATCGCGTATATCGACAAAGTTGACGCCTTTTACAACGCGGCCATTTTCGACATCCAGGCAGGGGATAATTCGTTTGGCCAAGCCCATGCTCAGGCGTGCTCGTCGCAATAGGCCTGGGCCAGGGCCATATCCAGCGTGCCCTCGTAAATCGCCCGACCAGTGATAGCGCCGCAGATACCCTGGTCAGTCAGCGCCTGCAGCGCCTTGATATCTTCCATGAGGGTAATACCGCCCGAGGCGATTACCGGGATGTTGGACGCCCGTGCCATAGCCAGCGTGGCCTCTACGTTCACCCCTTGCATCATGCCATCCCGGGAAATATCTGTATAAATAATGGCAGAAACACCGTCGGACTCGAATTGCTTCGCCAGATCACTGGCTTGAATATCAGATACCTCCGCCCAGCCATCAGTGGCCACGAAACCGTCTTTGGCGTCCAGGCCAACAATGATCTTGCCGGGAAAGGCCCTGCAGGCCTCGACGACAAACTCCGGTTCTTTCACTGCCTTGGTGCCGATAATCACGTAGCTCACGCCAGCCTTCACATAGTGCTCTATGGTTTCCAGGGTGCGGATACCACCACCGATCTGCACCGGAACATTGGGATAGGCGGCTGTGATAGCGGTGACCACCTCGCCATTCACCGGCTCACCAGCGAAGGCGCCATTGAGGTCTACCAGATGCAAGCGCCGGCAGCCGGCATCTACCCAGCGCTGGGCCACCGACAGGGGGTCATCGGAAAACACCGTACTGTCATCCATCAAGCCCTGACGCAGGCGAACACATTCACCGTCTTTTAAATCGATTGCAGGTATTATCAACATTGGCCATTCCAGCTTATAAAGTTACGCAGCAGTTGCAGCCCTGCGGTGTGGCTCTTCTCCGGGTGAAACTGCACGGCAAAGAGGTTATCCCTGGCCAGGGCAGCGTCGGCGCTCACGCCATACTGCACACTGCCCGCCAACAGCTTCCGGTCTACCGCATCCACGTAGTAACTGTGGACAAAGTAAAAACGTGAATTATCTTCAATACCGCTCCACAGTGGATGCGCGCTCACTTGATGCACCTGGTTCCAGCCCATGTGGGGTACCTTCAGGCGCCCCCCTTCAGCATCCAACAGGGGATTGCCAAAGAACCTGACTTCACCGGGAATGATATCCAGGCAGTCGACGCCGCCATTTTCCTGAGAGTGGCTCATCAGTGCCTGCATACCCACACAGATGGCCAGCACCGGTTTGTGCTGCTCGGTGAGCACATCCAGCAGTAATTCATCACATTTTAGCCGACGAATCTCGGCCATACAGTCGCGTATAGCGCCAACACCGGGAAACACAACGTGATCGGCCGTGCGTATAAGCTCGGCATCGTGAGTCACCAGAACCTTATCCGCCCCCACGTGTTGCAGCGCGCTGGCCACAGAATGAAGATTACCCATGCCGTAATCAATAACGGCGACAATACCACCCATGCTAGTACCCGTACCTCTGCCTACAACACGCCTTTGGTGGAAGGGGTCACGCCGGCCATGCGGGGGTCGGCGGACAAGGCCATGCGCAGCGCCCGGCCAAAGGCCTTGAACACTGTCTCGGCCTGGTGGTGAGCGTTTTCTCCGCGAAGATTGTCGACATGCAATGTAACCAGGGCGTGATTGATGAAACCCTGGAAGAACTCGTGAAATAAATCTACGTCAAAATCTCCCACTATCCCTCTAGTAAAGGGCACGTTAAATACCAGTCCAGGTCGGCCGGAAAAATCTACCACCACGCGGGAAAGTGCTTCATCCAGGGGCACATAGGCATGGCCGTAACGCATTATGCCTTTCTTATCTCCCACCGCCTCGGCGAAAGCCTGCCCCAGGGTGATGCCTATATCTTCCACCGTGTGGTGTGCATCAATATGTAAATCGCCCTTGGCTTTGATAGTGAGATCCATCATTCCATGGCGCGCAATCTGGTCCAGCATATGCTCTAAAAAGGGCACGCCTGTATCGAATTCAACCTGGCCAGAACCGTCCAGATTCACCTCTACAGTGATCTGTGTCTCCAGCGTATTGCGCGTTACTGTGGCCTTGCGATCGGCCAATCCCGTTTCCAAGAGTTATCTCCAATATGTGTACCAGTGACTCTATCGAGGCGCCCGCCCCGAAAAGTCAGCCATTATAGAAGAAACCGGGCTTTAATTCACTGGAGGTTTTACGCTGCGGCCATTACCCTGTTCGCCATGCCCAGCCGCCCTACGTCCTCCACCCAATTTTCCAGTAAAGTGCTGCACTGGTACGACCAGCACGGGCGCAAGGACCTGCCCTGGCAGGAAGCAATCAACCCGTATCGCGTCTGGGTCTCGGAAATTATGCTGCAGCAGACGCAGGTGAAGAC
>JADFVW010000386.1 GCA_015222725.1 Pseudomonadota bacterium
ACCTTGCTGGCGCCCCCTGTGGCCAGCACCACGGCCCTGGCCTGGAATAATTCCACGTGGTCTGTTTGCCGGTCCAGGATATAGGCACCCTGGCAATGGCCCTGCGCGGTGATCAGGTCGACTGCCACCCGGTGGGTGAATATCTCAATATTTTCCGCGGCCTGGGCTTTTTCAATCAACACCTCCGAAATGGCGCGACCTGTGGCGTCGGCTGCGTGAATAATGCGCCGGTGACTGTGGCCTCCCTCCATGGTGAGGTGAAACTCGGGGCCGCTGTTATCGACACGGTCTTCGCGCAAATCAAAATCGACGCCTTGGCGTACCAGCCATTCGACGCAGCGCCGGCTGTTGCGCACCGTGAACTCAACCGCATCGCGGTGACACAATCCGTCGCCGGCGTTCAGGGTGTCCTCGACGTGAGAGTCAATAGTGTCGCGGGTGTGTAATACTGCCGCCATTCCGCCCTGGGCCCAGTAGGTGGAGCCCTGTTTCAAATCGGCCTTGCTGATGAGGGCAATGCGATAGTGTGCGGGCAGGTGTAGAGCCAGGCTCAGTCCGGCGGCGCCGCTGCCAATGATCAGGACATCGTGTTGGTGCTGCCGTGACGCGCTAGTGTTGTCTGTAACAGGCATAGGTGAAACACTTGCTCTGGATAAACGTAATTTATATCATGTAGCTCAAGGACTTAGGTCCAAAAACATACGCCGATCACGAGTATAAACGAGGTCGGGCAAAATAAGGAAATATGTTGTTGCGGAACTTTCTTCCCATCTGCCTCTCTTACCACTGGCCAAACTTGGCAGAGCGTGTAAAAAACAGCGAACTTATGTTGTTTTCTACTGTCTATTCAGTCAGTTGGAAGATTATTACCAGGGCAGTTGTGTCATGGACTAGGGAGGGGTGCAGGGCATGACCGCCGCAGAGACGGATCAGCAGCTTGTTGCGAAGGTGCAAAAAGGTGATAACCGGGCATTTGATATGTTGGTACTGAAGTATCAGCACAAGATATTCAGCTTGATCAGCCGCTATGTGCGCGACGCCGATGAAGTACAGGATGTCGCCCAGGAAGCGTTCATCAAGGCGTACAAGGCACTGCCACGTTTTCGAGGTGACAGCGCGTTTTATACCTGGTTGTACCGGATAGCGATCAACACCGCCAAGAATCACCTGGTGTCCCGGTCGCGACGGCCGCCCAGCTCAGATGTAGAAGTGGCAGATGCAGAATACTACGATGGTGGCGGTGCCCTGCGCGACCTCGATACGCCGGAAAGTAGTTACTTCTGCGAGGAGTTGAAGGCTGTGATTGAGCGCGCTATTGCTGGTTTGCCCGCTGACTTGCGCACGGCGGTGACTCTACGGGAATTTGACAGTATGAGTTACGAAGATATCGCTGAAATTATGGACTGCCCTGTTGGAACCGTGCGCTCGCGCATATTCAGGGCCAGGGAATCAATAGACAAACAGGTCAGGGAGCAGCTTGATGGGGAAGCTTGAGGCTCTGACTTACATTTTTTACGCAATACTCGCGCCCCGGCGCGGAGGAATAGAACAATGAGTGAAAGATTACGGGAATCGCTATCTGCCGTGATGGATGGCGAGGCCAATGAGCTGGAGCTGGAGCGGGTTTTATCCCGCATTGGCGAAGATGATGAGCTGCGCCAGGCCTGGGTTCGCTATAATGCGGTCCGCTCTGTCAACGAAGGGGGGCATATCGCCAATTTATCCCTGGATGTTTCCGGTCGTGTGCGCGCGGCCATAAATGAGGGCAACGATGGCCAGGCCCTGAATAAACCAGCGGGTCTGGCGCAACGTTTTCTCAAGCCCCTCGCCAGCTTTGCCGTCGCGGCGTCGGTTGCAGCCACGGTGGTTATCGGTGGTCAGCAACTCTACCAGATCGGGGAACCAGACTCCTATGTAAACACCCTGGCGGGTGCTTCCCCTGTGGGCTTGATCAACAGCGTGGGTGCCACTGCCGTACAGGCAAGTTATGGCATGCAATCTGTACCTGTCTTGCAGCCCACGGTAAGAACGGCCTACCGGGAATTGGCGCGTCAGCGCATGGAAAGGTATATGCAGGAACATGTTGAGCAGGCTGCACTCAATACTCCGCAGGGTCTGATTCCGTTTTCTCGTGTTCAACAGATTCAAGAATAAGCGCGGGATTTGTTGCTGATGGTATCGAAGCTGAAATTTCTGCAGGGTCGAAAATTCGCCAGTGCTTTCGCCGTCGCAACCCTGTTGTCTGCCGGGTATGCGGTAGCGGATACCTGTCCCGAGATTAACCCCGAGGCGCTTAAATGGCTGGATAAAATGTCGCGCAGTGCCCATGAGGTGAACTACCAGGGTGTTGTTACCTTCCAGCGGGGCGACGATATGCAGGTGATGCAAATATCGCACACAGTGTCCGGCCAGTCGGCCACTGAAAGCCTGACCCAACTAACCGGGCAGGGTGCCCAGGTGGTCAGGGTGGAACACCCACTGGACTGCATCCATCCCGGGCATAGATTATTGCGCCTGGGTACAGATCTGCACACGGCGGCGGGCGATGGCAGCTCTGCAGGAACCTGTGGCCTCTCAGAGCACTACCGTTTCAGCGTGACAGAGGGCGAACGGGTGGCGGGTCGCAAGGCCGTGCGAATCGTAGTTGCCCCCAGGGATATGTACCGTTACGGCTATGTCATGGAACTCGATAAGCAAACCGGGCTGCTGCTAAAAACAGCCACCATCGGGCGTGGCGATAAAGTGCTGGAGAACTTCCAGTTTGCCAACCTTTCCTATGGTGAGGGGGGCAGCCAGACGGCCGATGTTGATCTGGTGCATGAGGCTGAGCATCCAGTTGTGGGTCGTGAGCTAGTACATGAACGTTCCTATAGCGTTGATTGGGGGGTTGGCTGGTTGCCAAACGGTTTTATGGCAACCGACTCTTCCTCCGGTGGTGAACGGCGCAGAACCTATACCGATGGGCTGGCCGTCTTCTCTGTATTTCTGGAGATACTACCCAGGGATATCCAGCCTGGGGAAGGAGTGGTGCGCAGAGGTGGCACGACATCCTATACACGCGGAGTACGCATGGCCGGCAGGCCCGCATTAATTACCGTCATAGGAGAAGTACCCGTGAATACCGCCCGAATGGTGGCCGATTCGGTTGCCCTGTTGCAATAAGCATGTTGTTAGAAACTGCACATGTGGTCGCCGTGGAAGCAGACAGTGTCTGGGTGGAGACCATTCGCAAGAGCACCTGTGGCAGCTGTGCGGCGCAAAAGGGCTGTGGCCACGGCATACTGAACAAAATTTCCTCGGGTCGTCGCAGTTATATAGAAGTGTTTTCCGGCACCCTGGCGGCCTCTCATTGTGCGGTTGATGATCACGTGCGCATCAGTATCCCCGAGAAAGTGTTACTACGCGGCTCAATGATAGTGTACATGTTGCCCCTTGTTTCGATGCTGCTAGGCGCTTCTTTTGCAGCCAATACCGTGCAGGGTGACCAGGATTTGTTGGCTATTTTCGGTGCCGCTGCAGGCTTCGCCCTGGGTGTTGGGCTGGTTCGCTGGCACGCATGGCACACTCGATCCGACAAATCCATACAGCCCAGGCTGGAGGAAATGGTAAGCTCCTCGGCTGAGGCTGTTACAGTGCGCTGAGCTGCGGCCCGGACATTCATTTACTTGTTACAAATTTATTCTGGAATGAAATTATGACGCGAAGCACATCTACTTTTTTGACGGGCTGCTTTTTGCTTGTAGCCTCCGTTATGTCTGTATCCAATGCCTATGCCGCACGGCTGCCTGATTTTACAGATATCGTGAAGTCCAGTTCGCCGGCTGTTGTCAAAATTATGGTGGAACACAAAAGAGCCCGGCGAGGGCAGCCCCAAATTGACCCCAGGGATATTCCAGAGCCACTTCGGCGCTTTTTTCAGTACCGTGGAGAGCCCCAGCCCCAACGGCAACAGGTGTCCATGGGCTCCGGTTTTATTATCTCCGATGACGGCTACATAGTGACCAATAATCATGTGGTGGAGGGCGCTGACAGCGTGCTGGTGCGCCTCAGTGACCGGCGTGAGTTCGACGCAGAAATTATTGGCACAGACCCGCGTTCGGACCTGGCCCTGCTGCGTATCGAAGCAAGGGAACTACCCGTGCTGACCCTGGCCAAGGCCGGAGAGTTGGAAGTGGGCGAGTGGGTGCTGGCCATTGGTTCTCCCTTTGGGCTCGATTACTCTGTCTCTGCTGGCATCGTCAGTGCCAAGGGCCGCAGTCTGCCAACGGAGCAGAATGAAAATTACGTGCCATTTATCCAGACCGACGTTGCGATTAACCCGGGAAACTCCGGCGGCCCCCTGTTTAACCTGGAGGGCGAGGTTGTCGGCGTCAATTCACAAATATTCACTCGCAGCGGCGGCTCTATTGGTCTGTCCTTTGCTATCCCGGTCAGTGTTGTGCGCAATGTAGTGGCACAGTTGCAAGACGGCGGTCGTGTGACCCGGGGCTGGTTGGGCGTGACCATTCAAGGTATAGACAAAAATCTGGCGGAATCCTTCGGTCTGGACAGGCCTCGTGGCGCGCTCATTTCAGAGCTTGCCCCGGATGGACCGGCGGAGAAGTCCGGGTTGAGAACCGGCGACGTTATCATCGAATTCGATGGAAATGATGTCGAGGACTCGGCCCATCTTCCCCATATTGTGGGCCTGATAGAGCCGGGCACAAGCGTCCCTGTGCGCGTGGTTCGCAATCGCCAGGAGAAAACTATCTATGTGGAAGTGGGTGGCCTGGATGCCGACGATAGTTACGCGCTTAGCGCTAGAGCGGTGGAAGGCGGTTATGGCGGTCGCCTGGGCCTGATCATCGAAGCGGTGCCTGCGGAGGTGCTGGAGCGCTTCGGTATCAGCGGTGGCGTGGTTGTGCGCAAGGTAGTATCTGGCTCTGCAGCCGCACAGGCGGGTATCGTGCCGGGTGACGTTATTACCCTGATCGGCTCTTCGGTTATTGGCGACAAGTCGAGTTTCGGGGCCGCCGTGGAGCAACTGGAAGCTGGATCTTCAGTGCCGGTTCGGCTGATGCGTCGCGGTTCGCCATTGTTTATTGGCCTCAAGTTAGAGGAGTAGTTACACCGGTTGGGCTGATAGGGTACAATCGCGCGTCTTTTTGTTGCGGCTATTCGCCGCAATCCCCTCTACCTAACAGAGCTTTAGCACGTGAGCGACCTCAGTAAGATCCGCAATTTCTCTATCATTGCCCATATTGATCATGGGAAGTCGACTCTGGCCGATCGTTTTATCCAGCATTGTGGCGGTTTGAGCGCCCGCGAGATGAACGCGCAGGTGCTGGATTCGATGGATATCGAGCGCGAGCGCGGTATTACGATCAAGGCGCAAAGCGTTACCCTGGAATACCAGGCAAAGGATGGTAATAGCTATCAGTTAAACTTTATTGACACGCCCGGGCACGTGGATTTTTCCTATGAAGTGTCGCGGTCCCTGGCGGCCTGTGAGGGCGCCTTACTTGTTGTCGATGCGGGGCAGGGCGTAGAGGCGCAATCAGTTGCCAATTGCTATACCGCCATCGAGCAGGGTCTGGAAGTACTGCCCATTCTGAACAAGATGGATTTACCCCAGGCCGACCCGGATAAAGTCGCCCACGAGATAGAAGAAATTATCGGTATCGATGCCACCGATGCCTGCCAGGTGAGTGCAAAAACGGGCATGGGCATTGAGGATGCGCTGGAAGCTATCGTCACTAAAATTCCCCCGCCGGAGGGCGACACCGAAGCGCCTCTGCAGGCGCTGATTATTGACTCCTGGTTCGATAACTACCTGGGCGTTGTGTCACTGGTGCGGGTCAAGAACGGTACCTTGCGCAAGCGCGATAAAATAGTAGCCAAAACCATCGGCAAAGCCCACCAGGTGGATAGCCTGGGTATCTTTACACCGAAGCGGTTGGAAAAAGACTGCCTCCAGGCCGGTGAAGTGGGCTTTGTGGTGGCTGGAATCAAGGATATTCACGGCGCCCCGGTGGGTGATACACTGATTCATCACAAGCAACCGGACGTGGCAGCCCTGCCCGGATTCCAGCGGGTCAAACCCCAGGTGTACGCTGGAATATTTACCATTTCCTCCGATGACTACGAAGATTTTCGCGAGGCGCTGGCCAAATTGACCCTGAATGATGCCTCCCTGTTTTATGAGCCGGAGACCTCGGATGCGTTGGGCTTCGGCTTTCGCATCGGGTTTTTGGGCATGTTGCACATGGAAATTATCCAGGAGCGGTTGGAGCGCGAGTACGATCTGGACCTCATTACCACAGCCCCCACCGTAATTTACGAAATTGTTAAAAAGAACGGCGATATTGTTACCGTTGATAATCCGTCGGCACTGCCCGATGCGGGTGACATTGAGGAAATGCGGGAGCCCATCGCCCGCGCCCATATCCTGGTACCCCAGGAGTATCTGGGCAACGTCATTACGCTGTGTGTAGACAAGCGCGGCGCGCAGATAGACATGCAGTTTCTGGGGTCTCAGGTGTCGGTCACCTACGATATACCCATGTCGGAAGTGGTAATGGATTTCTTTGACAGGCTGAAGTCAGTCAGTCGAGGCTACGCCTCCCTGGATTACAGCTTTGAGCGCTTTCAGGCCGCCAATCTGGCCAGACTGGATGTATTGATTAACAACGAGCGGGTTGATGCCCTGGCTATCATTGTGCACAGGGACCACGTGCAACGCCGGGGCCGGGTGTTAACAGAAAAAATGAAAGAATTGATTCCCCGGCAGATGTTTGATGTGGCGATACAAGCTGCAGTCGGGGGCAAAATTGTGGCCAGGCAGACAGTAAAGGCCCTGCGTAAGAATGTGACAGCCAAGTGCTATGGCGGCGATATTTCGCGAAAGCGGAAGTTGCTAGAAAAGCAGAAGGCCGGTAAAAAGAGAATGAAGCAGGTAGGGAGCGTAGAAATTCCGCAATCTGCATTTCTGGCGGTGTTGAAAACAGACGGTTAAATAAAGCCGAACAAGGGCACGTAATGACAATTGATTTTCCACTGATCTTAGTAATCCTGGTATTTGGAACCGGTCTTATCTGGGCTTGTGATGCGGCATTTCTCGCCCCGGGGCGCCGGCGCGCTGTCGCTCAGTTGCAGGGCCAGTTCCCGGGCTGGGAAGATACAGGTAGCTCCCAGGCGAAAAAGTACCAGGCAAAGGCCCTGGAATCCTCAGCCGAGCCCCTGTTCGTTGAGTACGCCAAGTCGTTCTTTCCGGTATTATTTGTGGTTTTCGTATTGCGCTCCTTTTTGGTAGAACCCTTCCAGATTCCCTCATCTTCCATGGTGCCCACCTTGCAGGTTGGCGATTATATTCTGGTAAACAAATTTACCTACGGCATACGTCTGCCGGTCATTCGCACCAAGGTGCTGGATTTGAATGAGCCCAAGCGTGGCGATGTCATGGTGTTCTTTCCGCCGCATATGAACGACACGTATTTTATCAAGCGGGTAGTGGGCCTGCCCGGCGATCACATCTCCTACCATAACAAGCAATTGACAGTGAATGGCGAGCCGGTTATCCAGGAACATATGGCTACCCTGCCAGAGGGAAATGTGCGCTACCAAATGGGCTTTGAGGCGCTGGGACGTTCAAATCACCTGATGCAAACCAACGATATGCGGCCCGCCAGAGACTTTTCTGTGGTGGTGAAACCCGGCCACTATTTTATGATGGGCGATAACCGCGACAACAGCAGCGATAGCCGGATTTGGGGTCAGGTGCCAGAAAGAGATATAGTAGGCAAAGCTTTCGCCGTCTGGATGCACTGGGATTCGTTATTTAGCCTCCCTGGCTTCAGTCGCGTGGGTTCAATAGAATAAACATAACAGCCGTACTGTTGGGGGAAGAAATATGAATATGCGCCATAGCCAATCTGGCATGTCCGTCATAGGGATGTTGTTTATAGGAATAATGATCGGGTTTTTCGTCATGTGCGCGATGCGCATGGTGCCTCCCTATATGGAGTACCTGACGGTAAAGCAAATCGTGACAAAAGTGGCGTCAGAGAAGGCGGCCGACGATGTCACCATTCCCGATCTCCGTCGTAGAATTGCCAATCTATTTAACACCAACCAGATATACGCACTGCAGCCGCGAGAGGTGAAGGTGTACCGTAAAGACGGCAAAACCTACATTGATGCCAGTTATGAGGTCAGGACACCGGTTGCCGGTAAAGTGGATGCCATCATGAACTTCGACGACCTGAAATTTATCGTCGGCGATCCCGCCCCTGAATAGCCGCATGAAGGATACATCACGCCTGCAGCGGGCGCTGGCTTATGAATTCTCCGATACCAAGCTGCTCGCTCTGGCGCTGACTCACAGGAGCGCCGGCAGTAAAAATAATGAACGTCTTGAGTTTCTCGGTGACTCCATAGTCAATCACATCGTGGCCGAGGCCCTTTACCGAAAATTCCCGGAAGCCGATGAGGGCGATATGAGCCGTATGCGTGCTTCTCTGGTCAAGGGCGACACACTGGCCGAGGTGGCCAGAGAGCTGAATCTGGGAGAGTACCTGCTGCTGGGTCCCGGTGAACGCAAGAGTGGCGGCCACCGGCGCGACTCAATCCTCGCCGATGCGCTGGAGGCTGTGAGCGGAGCCATATTGCTGGATGGCGGGGTAGAGCGCTGCCGGGAATGCATACTGGCCCTGTTTCAATCTCGCCTCGAAGAGCTGGCTTTCGAGCCCACCGAGAAAGACCCGAAAACAGCCTTGCAGGAATACTTGCAGGGCCGTCACAAGCCCCTGCCGTCCTATGAACTGCTGCACACCGATGGCAATGATCACAATCCACAGTTCCATGTTAAATGCAGTTTACAAAAGCCGTCACTGGAGATGAGTGGCACCGGTGGCAGCAGGCGAAAAGCTGAACAAGCGGCGGCACAGGCGGTTTTGCAGAGGATCAGTAAAGATGGAAAGTAATGAGGGGCGCTGCGGTTATGTCGCCATCGTGGGCAGGCCAAACGTTGGAAAATCGACGCTTTTGAACCATATTCTGGGGCAAAAAATCAGCATTACCTCGCGCAAACCCCAGACCACACGGCACCAGGTACTGGGTATTAAAACCGAGGCGGAGAATCAGATTATCTTCGTCGATACACCCGGCTTGCACAAGGTCGAAAGCAAGGCCATAAACCGGTTTATGAACCGGGCGGCCAGCTCGGCGATAAAAGATGTGGATGCGGTCATCTTTGTCGTTGATCGCACAGCGTTTACCGAGGAAGATGAAATGGTGCTGCAGAAGGTGACTGCGGCGCGTGTGCCCACCATTCTCGCGATCAACAAAGTTGATCTGCTGGAGGATAAAGGCAGCCTGTTACCCCATCTTCAGGAACTGGCTACCAAAGGCGACTTTGCGGCGATAATGCCTATCTCCGCTCTCAGCAAACACAATGTCGCCGAACTTGAGGCAGAAATAGTAAAATTTCTGCCGCTTTCCACGCACTTTTTTCCGGAAGACCAGATTACCGACCGCAGCCAGCGATTTTTAGCGGCGGAAATCGTGCGGGAAAAAATCATGCGGCAGTTGGGCGATGAAATACCCTACGCGATCACTGTAGAAATTGAAGAATTTGGGATGGAAAAGGAGATACTGCATATCTCTGCACTCATCTTTGTCGAGCGCAAGGGGCAGAAAAAGATTCTGATAGGCGATGGCGGCTCCCGTTTGCGTTCAATCGGTACCGACGCAAGACAAGATATGGAGTCACTGTTCGACAGCAAGGTCATGCTACGTCTTTGGATAAAGGTTAAATCTGGCTGGTCAGATGACGAGCGCGCCCTGCGCAGCCTGGGTTATGATGATCGCTGAGCGTCTTTAGAGATTTCTCCGTGCGTGTTAAATTGCAGCCGGCCTTCATACTTCACAGCCGTCCCTATCGAGACAGCAGCCAGATTCTGGATGTGTTAACCGCCGAATACGGGCGCATTACAATGGTCGTCAAAGGCTCCAGACGCCGGCAGAGAGGCGGCTCCACGGCGGCGATACTGCAACCTTTTATTCCTCTGCTGCTGTCTTTTTCCGGGCGAAGCGAGATGAAAACAGTCACTGCCTCGGAGGTTGCCGGAAGCCCACGAACACCCGGCGGTGCGCGCCTGTTCAGCGGGCTATATCTCAACGAATTACTGGTGAGGTTGCTGCACCGGCACGACCCCCACGCCGAGCTATTCCTGGCTTATGGCAATGCATTGGAGGCCTTGAAAAATGAAGAGGCGGTGGGTGAAGTGCTGCGGCGTTTTGAGTTCACGCTACTGCGGGAGCTGGGTTTTGGTTTTGAGCTGTCCAGTGACGGCAGGAGCGGGCAGGCCATTTGTACCGACCTCATGTACCGATTCGACAGTGAATACGGGCTGGTGCTGGCGGACAGGGCCGTGGCTGCTGGCAACCCCGTCTTTGCAGGGGGCGATCTGCTTGCCATGGCTGCAGGGGAGTGGGGTGAGCCGGTGAAGCGAACAGCAAAACGTCTGTTGCGCCAGGCCCTGGCGGGTCATCTGGGTGATGCCCCGCTGAAAAGCCGGGATCTGTTTCGTCGCGTTTAGGGAGGTGACTGTGATAGCTGTAGGTACCGATATTCTCAAGATCGATCGTATAGAGTCGGTGCTTGAGCGCCTGGGGGACAAGTTTGTCAATCGTATTCTCACCGAGACCGAGCGCGCAGAGTATAAATCCAGCGCCCAGCCAGCGCGCCTGTTGGCCAAGCGCTTCGCCGCGAAAGAGGCCGTGGCCAAGGCGCTGGGAACCGGTATCGGTCGCGGCGTCAGCTGGCAGGATATTCAGCTTGTGCACAATGACTCAGGTGCACCGCAGATTCAACTCTCCGGAGGTGCACTGAGAGTAGCGACAGAGCGGGGGGGGAGGCGCGTCGAAATCAGCCTGGCGGACGAGATCGACTATGTGGTGGCATTTGCGGTGCTCACCTGAGGCGAAAAATGCCAAGAAATTTAATGGGAACTGGTAGCGCGGAGAAAAGTCTATATACTTTTGTCGCTCAATTACGTGGTAACAGCGAATGCCCGATTATCCCACTATAGAGTCCTGTATTGGAGAGACTCCCCTGGTGCGCCTGCAGCGTCTGCCGGGCGATACCAGCAATACCATTCTCGTCAAGCTGGAGGGTAATAACCCCGCGGGCTCGGTCAAGGACAGGGCCGCCCTGAGTATGATAGTCGAGGCCGAGCGGCGCGGTGATATCTCCCCCGGGGATACGCTGATAGAAGCCACCAGTGGCAACACGGGAATTGCCCTTGCCATGGTTGCGGCTATCCGGGGGTATCTACTCATATTGATCATGCCCTCCCATATGAGCGAGGAGCGTAAGCTCGCCATGTCTGCTTACGGCGCCATTCTGATGGAGGTCAGCCAGGAGTCGGGAATGGAGGGCGCTCGGGACCTGGCTTTGCAGATGCAATCAGACGGAAAGGGGCGGGTGCTGGACCAATTTGCCAACCCGGATAACCCCCTTGCCCATATGGCGGGAACCGCCCCGGAAATTTGGCGCCAGACGGGCGGTTCGATAACGCACTTTGTCAGCTCCATGGGTACTACTGGAACTATTATGGGTTGTTCAACTTACCTTAAACAGCAAAACTCCGATATTCAAATCGTGGGGCTACAGCCAGTGGAGGGTTCAAGCATTCCAGGCATACGGCGCTGGTCCGCTGCGTATTTACCGAAAATTTATAAGGCGGCCGAAGTAGACCGGGTGTTGGATATTTCCCAGCAGGAGTCGGAGACGACCATGCGCCGACTTGCGACCGAGGAGGGCATATTTTGCGGAGTGTCTTCCGGAGGCGCTGTTGCAGGTGCCTTGCGACTGTCCGGTGAGCTGAGGGGCGCTGTTATCGTTGTCATTATCTGTGATCGCGGCGACCGATACCTTTCCACCGGCGTTTTTGACAGTCAGTTGATATAAATGGTTCAGGTACGCGAACAGAGTTATGTCAATGAGGCGGGTGATGCCGACCTGAGCCGCTGGATTTCCCAGCTCTCGGTGAGTCTCAGCGATACCGAGTCACAGCGAATTATCGCTGCCTGCGAGTTGGTGCGCGCCGCGGGTAACAATGCATCCAATGAGTTTGCCGATTGGGCGCAACGCTCAGACTGCTTTCTGGCGGGGCTTGATATTGCCCACCTTCTGGCAGACCTGCATGTTGATTGCGACGCCCTGGTGGCTGGAGTTTTGTACCGTTCTGTACGTGAGGGTCGTCTCGAAATTGAACCCCTGGAAGCTCAGTTTGGCCCGCAAGTGCTTGCTCTGGTGCGCGGCGTCCTGCGCATGGCTGCCATCAGCAACCTGACCAAGGAGAGGGTGAAGCCCGTACTTGGGCAGGCCGACGGGCAGAAAGACAATATTCGAAAAATGCTCATCTCCCTGGTGGACGACGTACGCGTGGCCCTGATCAAGCTGGCGGAGAGAACCTGTGCAATTCGGGCGGTTAAAAATGATGAGCTGCGTCGAGAGGGCGTTGCCCAGGAAGTCTTCGATGTTTATGCGCCCCTGGCACATCGCCTGGGAATAGGCCAGCTGAAATGGGAACTCGAAGACCTCTCCTTTCGCTATATCTATGCCGACGCCTACCGCAAAATAGCCAATTTGTTGGATGGTAAAAAATTGGAGCGGGACAGGTTTATCGCCCGGGTCAAGATTGAGCTCGAGCAGGTATTGCGCGCTGAGGATTTCGACTTTGAAATTGCCGGGCGTGCCAAAAATATCTACAGTATCTGGCGTAAAATGCAGCGCAAGGGAATCGGTTTTTCCCAGGTTCTGGATATTAGCGCCGTGCGTATCCTGGTGCCAGAAATTAAGGACTGCTACGCCACCCTGGGTCTGATGCACGGTCTGTGGCGCAATATTCCCAACGAGTTCGATGACTACATCGCCAACCCCAAAGAGAACGGCTATCGCTCTTTGCACACCGCGCTGATTGGCCCGGAGGGGAAAGTACTTGAGGTGCAGATCAGAACGCACGAAATGCATGAAGAGGCAGAATTGGGAGTCTGTGCACACTGGCGTTACAAGGGTGCCGATACCCGGAGTGGCGCCCTGGCCAATACCTACGAGGAAAAAATAGCCTGGTTGCGGCAGGTGCTGGACTGGCACGAGGAAACAGGGGACAGCAATGGTGTCGCCGAGCAGTTCAGTTTTGATGTCGCCCAGGATCGGGTGTATGTATTTACGCCGCAGGGCGATGTGGTCAACCTGGCCCAGGGGGCGACGCCATTGGATTTCGCCTACCATGTTCACACCGAAGTAGGGCACAAATGCCGTGGGGCTAAAGTAAACGGTTCTATTGTGCCCCTGACCTACGCGCTGAAAACCGGTGAGCGGGTCGAGGTGTTAATCAATAAAGACGGTGCGCCGAAACGGGATTGGCTACAGTCAGGTCTTGGATTTCTTCGCACTTCCAGAGCCCGGGCCAAGGTCCAGCACTGGTTCAGGGCCCAGACCCGCGAGGACAATATCGATGCCGGGCGTCACTTGCTGGAGCGCGAGTTCAAGCGGCTTGCGCTAACCAGCATAGATTACAAACGTGTGGCAAAAAAAGTACAGATCAATACCGTCGATGACATGTACGCCGCTGTTGGATCAGGCGACATTTCCTCCGCCCAGGTGTTAAATGCTGCCCAGGGTCTGGTGGAAAGTCGGCCCGAACCGGTAATGAGGCTAAAAAAAGCGGGGGCGAGTTCTTATCGAAACCCGGTACAGGTGCGCGGTGTTGGCAACTTGCTCACCCAACTGGCGGGTTGCTGCAAGCCCCTTCCCGGAGATGCAATCTGCGGGTTTATCACCCAGGGCCGGGGCGTGAGCGTACACCGGGAAGATTGTACGAGATTTATCAACCTGCAAAACACCTCTCCCGAGCGAATTGTCGATGTCAGCTGGGGCGACTCTCCCCGGGCCGATTATAAGGTCGACGTCGCTATCGAGGCGTATGACAGGCAGGGCCTGTTGCGCGACATTACCGAGCTATTCGCCAATGCACGGATAAATGTACTGTCGATCCATACCGATACCAACAAAAAAAGTCACACAGCCACCATGCGCCTGACCGTAGAAGTGCCGGATCTGGGTTTTCTGTCCAAACTGTTGGAGCGCATTAATCGCTTGCACAATGTGATTTCAGCGGTGCGGGCATCCCAGTTGGGAGCGCACAAGTGACGGTCGCCAAATATTCATTGGATGACTTACTGCGTGTAATGGAGCGATTGCGAGACCCGCAACAGGGTTGCCCCTGGGATTTGCGCCAGGACTTCAAATCCCTCGTACCCTCTACCCTTGAAGAGTGTTACGAGCTGGCCCAGGCCATTGAGAGTGAAGACTTCTCCCATGTGGCGGAAGAGTTGGGTGATGTGCTTTTCCAGGTTATTTTTTATGCCCAGCTCGGTTCCGAGCAGGGCTTGTTTGGCTTCGAAGATGTGGTCAGCCTCCTGGCGGATAAGTTGTTGCGGCGGCACCCCCATGTGTTTGCAGGGGGAGAACTCGAGGGCGTAGTGCCCAGGCAGTCTGTGCAAGGTGGCTCTGATACAACGGTTGAGGATGTGAAACAAAGCTGGGAGGCGATAAAAAAGGAAGAGAGAAAGGCAAAATCCCAGCACGGCATTCTCGATGATGTCCCCCGGGCACTACCCGCGCTGCCCAGGGCACAGAAAATACAAAAACGGGCGGCCAGTGTGAATTTCGACTGGCCAGACAGTTCCGGAGCGCTGGCCAAGATAGAAGAGGAAATGCTGGAACTGCGTGAGGCCATAGCATCCCGTTCGGTTGAGGCCATAGAGGAGGAAATGGGCGATCTGCTGTTTAGCTGCGTCAATGCTTCCCGCCACCTTGAGGTGGATGCAGAGGCGAGTCTGCGCAGGGCAACAGCCAAGTTTGAGCAGCGCTTTCAACACATGGTCAATATAGCTGAACTGTCCGGCAGGGCGATGAATGACTTGAGCGCCGAAGCGCTGGATAATTTGTGGCTCAAGGCAAAAAGGGCCCGCCCGTAGCCCCGTGTAGTGCTTGTACAAACCCTTTGCGCTGTGTATGGTTACTGCCCTCGAATTCCCAGTTATTGAAGGCTCCACGCCAAGGCTATTCCGACAAACTTTTTGATACGAACAGGGTACATTGAATGCGATTGATACTATTGGGCGCCCCTGGCGCTGGCAAAGGCACGCAGGCGCAGTTTATCACCGAAAAATACGGTATCCCCCAGATTTCCACGGGCGACATGCTTCGGGCTGCGGTCAAGGCGGGCAGTGACATGGGCCTAAAGGCAAAGGCCGTCATGGATGCGGGTGAACTGGTCTCCGATGATATTATCATTGGCCTGGTTAAGGAGCGGATCAAACAGAGTGACTGTGTTAACGGCTTCTTGTTTGATGGCTTTCCTAGAACCATTCCCCAGGCGGAAGCCATGGTGGAGGCACAAGTAGATATCGATCACATAGTAGAGATAGCCGTTGACGACGACGACATTATCGCCCGCTTGAGTGGCAGGCGTGTACATCCTGATTCCGGCCGCATTTATCATGTTGAGCACAACCCGCCCAAACGCGAAGGGCGCGATGATGAAACGGGTGAGGCACTGGTGCAACGTGAAGATGACAAGGAGGAGACCATCAGGAATCGACTTGGTGTTTATCACGAGCAAACCAGTCCGTTGGTAGCGTTTTACCAGAATATGCCTGGAGAGAATGCGCCTGCTTATCACAAAGTGAACGGGGTCGGGGGTATGGAAGATATTCGCGACCAGGTATTTTCGTCGCTTGCAGAGTGATTTAGCTGCAATAAAAAAAGGGCTTCGGCCCTTTTTTTATGCCTGTATCTATTGTGTACTGGGACTATTATTGCTATTTTCCAAATGTTGGATCCTTTAATCATCTGTAATAACAACAGTGGAGAAATACCGCGATGGCTACTGCTAAGAAAAAGACAAGCGCAAAACCGAAAAAAGCTGCACGTAAAGCAGCCCCAAAGAAAGCTGTAAAAAAAACCACGGCAGCAAAAGTTACGCTGGCACCAGCGGTAAAACGTGCTAACGATGTATTGGAAAAGCTTAAAAAATCTATTGAAGCGGAGAAAAAATCTCTGGTAGCTGCGCGAAAGAAAATGGAAGCGGCCCGGGCCAAAGCAGCCAAAACCAAATCCGCTGCGGATAAGCGCGCGGCTAAAGCGGCATCTGCCGCCTTGGCAAAAATTTCTGCCAGGGTAAAGTCAATGCGTGAGCGCACGGCAGCAGCTTCATCGCGGGCCAAAGAAGTAGCGACTGCAGCGAAGGCCAAGGCCGATAAGTTGGCCGCTCAGGATAAACTGTTGGCGCACAAGGCTGAATTGGCTATTCGAGCCGAGGCGGACAAGGTCACAGCAGTGGCTCGGCATGCCGAGCAGTGGGTTAAGAAGCGTGCCGCCGAAGATGCCAAAAAGTTGGCGGTGTTGGAAAAGGAGTTGGCTGCTAAATTGACCAAGCTTGAACGGAAAATAGCTGCGAAGGCCAAGGCCCTGGAAAAGAAAGTGCGTGCAGCCGAGAAGAAGGCCGAAGCGAAGGTGAAGGCAGCTCTTCGTAAAGTTACCGGGAAGGCCAAAGCTAAAGCTAAAGCCAAGCCCAAGGCAAAAGCCAAGCCCAAGGCAAAAGCCAAGCCCAAGGCAAAAGCCAAGCCCAAGGCAAAAGCCAAGCCCAAAGCTAAGCCCAAGGCAAAGAAGTAGTCGAGGTTTACCAGGAAGCCCGCCAGGATTATTCCCGGCGGGCTTTTTTGTTTTAGGGTGAGCTCAAATAATTATAATTTCGAAACGCATCGCGCTGATCGGAAAAATCCACAGTCACGTGGGGGTTTTGTCGGTACCAGTGTTTAACGGCGCGCTGTCCCTGCGCCAAAAAATTCGATAGATTCTCCAGACAGCGTACATCCAGAACTGAAAACAGATATTGCTCGCGTTCACCATCGTGGGCGAAGCTTATCAATGGGGTCGGGTCACGATGCTCCAGCAGGGGGTGCAGCAGTCGCGCTACCAGATCGGCCGGTAGCAGCGGTGTGTCGCAGGCCACTATGGCCAGGTAATCAGTCTTTATAAAGTCCCTGGCCGCTTCAATGCCCGCCAATGGGCCTTGAAAGTCTGCTCGGTGGTCTTCTATGGTGGGGAAACCAAGCTGTTTGTATTCATCCAGGTTGCGGTTGCAGCTGATTAATACTTGTCCGGTTTGCGCCTGTAGTCTTTTGGCAGCATGGAAAATCAGCGGTTTGCCGTTCCATTGCAATAAGCCCTTGTCCTGCCCCCCGACACGGGTTCCTGCGCCGCCCGCCAGGACCAGCCCTGTGATGTTGTCGGTATCAATCATGTTGTCCTCAAAAAAACCTCGCGTAGGCTGCACAGTAAAGCCAGAATGTGACAATGTTTGATGAATTATCCCGGCAGAGGTTTTTACCCGTTACCGCCTGTGTGATAATCCCATGACCCGGAGCATCAATCCAGCCTGAACTTAAAATCACCGCGACTACGTATTATAAAAGATGACTAATATTCTAGCGATAGATACATCAACAGATGCCTGTTCGGTTGCCCTGTATCTCGATGGTGAGTACCGGGAAATATACGAGCTTATTCCACGGCAGCACAGCCAGAGAATTTTTCCCATGCTGCGGGAATTGCTGCCCAGTGGAAACTTGCGCGAACAGGGGGTAGATGCGATCGCTTATGCCAGTGGCCCTGGTTCATTCACTGGCCTGCGCATTGCTGCCAGCGCTGTCCAGGGTCTGGCCTTTGGCAACGAGCTGCCGGCCCTGGCTGTTTCTACACTTGCCTGTCAGGCACAGACCGCTTTGCGAGAGGGCGTGGCAATACCGGAAGACCGGGTGCTCAGTATGCTCGATGCGCGAATGAACGAGGTGTACTGGGCCGCGTATGATTTTCAGGACGGGCTTGCGACTTTAATGCAAGGACCCGTGGTGTGTGCTCCTGAAAATGTCGATTTTACAACACAGCAAGAGCGATTGGTGGGCGTGGGTGGCGGATTTGGCTATGCAGATTTCCTTCCCGGACACCTGCAGTTGGCTCTGGTAAAGACCCGGGTAGACCTATTTCCCCGTGCGCGAGACCTTATTCCACAGGCACTGGCAAGCTATGCGCTGGGCGATTGGCAACAGCCCGCTGAGGTCATGCCGGTGTATGTGCGCGAAGAAGTCTCCTGGAAAAAAATTTCGGAGCAGGGTAAAAGACAATGATTGAGTGGTACCAGGCTGTTATTCTGGCCATAGTGCAGGGCCTGACAGAGTTTCTCCCTATTTCGAGTTCTGCCCACCTGGCAATTTCTCCGGTTCTCCTGGGCTGGCCGGACCAGGGCCTGGCTTTCGATATTGCGGTACACGTGGGTACCCTGTCGGCGGTATTACTCTATTACCGGGTCGATCTCCAGATCATGGCGCGCAGCTGGTTTGGGTCCCTGGTAGGCGGCCCGGTAGATAACAATAGTCGGCTGGTCTGGTATCTTGCCGTGGCGACTCTGCCTGTTACCATCGTCGGCGTGGCAGCCAAGGATTTGATAGGCAATGAACTGCGTACACTGCCGCTGATTGCAACAACTACTCTGGTATTTGGACTGCTGCTGGGCTGGTCCGACCGGAGGGCACGAAGCTCGTCACCTGTCGTCGCCCTGTCGCTGTCTATCGCTGTGCTAATTGGGCTGGCTCAGGCCCTGGCACCTATTCCCGGCGTGTCCAGGTCGGGTGTGACTATTACGGCAGCGCTGTTGCTGGGCATGGACAGGCAGGCATCGGCCCGGTTTTCTTTTCTGCTTTCCATACCCGTCATCGCCAGTGCCGGCGCTCTGATGGCCGTGGATCTAGTACACAGCGCAGTGTCGGTGAACTGGGTGCAGTTGGCCGTCGCTGCATGCATCTCCGGAATAACAGCCTATTTCTGTATAGCGGCATTCATCCGTCTATTGGACGTGGTAGGGCTGATGCCATTCGTCTACTACAGGATAATCCTGGCCGCGGTGCTCTACCTCCTCATTCTGGTTTAATTGCGCTAAAAGTTTTGCCCCAGTGCAGGATCTCAATCCTCTGCTACACTGAATCAGTGGCTTCCTCATGCAGTGTGCAAAGGGGTATTTGTAATGCCAAAAATTGTTGATCACGAGCAACAGCGCCAGGCGTTGTCTTCAACCGTGGCGAGCGCTCTCGCAGAGTTGGGTTTGGAAAACACCACGCTGCGAGCTGTTGCATCGCGGCACGGTTGCACCAAGGGTATGGTGCAGCATTACTTTGCCGATAAAGAAGAACTGATGCTGGCAGCACTGGTCTTCGTTGAGGAGCAATGTGAAGACAGACTGCGCAAAATCGGTGAGCAGCACTCGGGTCTGGAGCAGCTTCATGCGCGATTAAATGCGCAATTACCGATTAGGTCAGATGTACTTGACGAGTGGAAGGTGCGTTTTTCATTCGCCACCCGAGCCGCGAGATCACCGGAGATGCGAGATAGGCTGTTACAGTTCCAAGCCGGTTACCAGAAAGCCGGGATGACCTGCCTGCGCAAGGCTCAACGGGCCGGTGATTTGAAGTCGGGCCTGAGTTTACGTAACAGTTATCGATCCTTGATGGCACTGGTTTCCGGAATTTCGGTCTCTGTCGTCACTGGAGAGGACAGGCTCAGTGCCGCAAATCAACGGCAAATGCTGAAAACTGCAATAGAGAACTTGCGTCACTGAGGCAGCACAATTACCCTAGCCCTATCATCAGAACACATTGGAAAGAATGATATGGCGCAGCAGGCATTTAATCGGCAACTCTGTCAATTTTTGAGCACAGCCACCACCCCTTTTCACGCTGTGGCAATTATGTCCACCCATCTGGCAGATGCGGGTTTTGTCGCCCTGGATGAAGCCGATAGCTGGAATTTAACACCCGGGGGAAAGTATTTTCTGCAGCGTAATGGCAGTTCCTTGGTAGCATTTGTCATCGGATCAAAGTCTGGCCCCGTTGACGGCCTGCGTATGGTGGGGGCGCATACCGATAGCCCCTGCCTGATGGTGAAGCCCAATCCGGAAAAAATCAAACAGGGTTATTTTCAGTTGGGAGTTGAGGTGTACGGCGGCGCATTGCTAAATCCCTGGTTTGACCGCGACCTGTCCCTGGCAGGCAGGGTGAGCTTTGAAACCCAGGACGGTCGATTATCATCTGCCCTGATTGACTACCGGCGTGCGGTGGCCATAGTGCCCAGCCTC
Organism: Pseudomonadota bacterium; assembly: GCA_015222725.1. Taxonomy (GTDB): domain Bacteria; phylum Pseudomonadota; class Gammaproteobacteria; order Pseudomonadales; family Halieaceae; genus JBALVT01. Next base: position 20,241 of record JADFVW010000386.1, read on the forward strand.
GCCATCCACCTGGACAGGGAGGCGAACAAGAACCGAAAAATAAACCCCCAGACTGATATTTTACCGATTCTTTGTCAGCTGGATCACAAGGACAAGCCCGATTTTCGCGCTATTTTGCGTGCCCGTTTATTAGAGGAGCACCCGGACTGTGGGGTGAAGCAAGTACTCGATTACGAATTGTCCTTCTACGACACACAGAGCCCCGCGGTTATCGGCCTCAATGAAGAATTTATCGCCTCGGCGCGACTGGATAATTTACTCAGCTGCTTCACCGGCTTGCAGGCTCTTTTACAGAGCACGGGGGAGAGCAGCTCTTTGCTGGTGTGCAATGACCACGAGGAAGTGGGTAGCCTCAGTGCTGCGGGAGCCCAGGGA
>JADFVW010000387.1 GCA_015222725.1 Pseudomonadota bacterium
CCATTGTAGATGAAGGAGTCATCGTAGGTGGTTGTTCCCGCCACACCGGGGTTGGGTGTATCAAAAGAGACCGCGGGAGCCAGCCGGACACGGCGCTGTCCTACCAGGTATTGCCAGGCTTTACGGCCCTTACCGGCCGTATAGTCTGCCCCGGGCTCGTGCACCAGCAAGATTTCTCCCGCCCTGCGGGCAGGCGCCATATAGTTAATGCGTAACAACAGCCAAGGGGTCTCACCGACCTCCTGATCCGGGTTGTCAAACATCGGGTACACCGAATCAGAGCTGCCGGTGGTTGAAAGAATGCGTTTACCATTGGAACTCACATAGTAGACATCGTATTCCAGCGAGTTGCCCTCACTATAGCGAATCATGTGGTTCCACAGAACTTCCAGGCCAGTCTGCGGTATGGGGAACGGTACGCCCGGAAGGTTGCCTTCAATTTTCTGCCCACCCTCGGTGAGGGTGGCTCCTGTGGCATTCTTCAGCGTATTGGCATAATACCAATCGGGCCTGACAGCACCTCGTTTGGTGGGATAAACGTCCATTTTAAACCCATCCGCACCCAACTTCTCAAACATCGCCTTGCTGCCCTCACTGAGAACATCGGCATAGTCCTGCCAATTACTGCCATCTATCGTATACAGGGGCTTTTCATCAGCATAAGGGTTTACAAAATTGTCCGATCCAGCAACAAAATTAGCAGGTGGTGTTACACCATCCGGGTTCCACGCTGGAATACTACCGTCGGCGTTGCCCGCCCGTTCGGCACCCATGGGAGTCAGGTCCTTCCCTAACCTGGCGGCGTCCTCAGCCGAGACACCCGCAAAAGCCGCGGTGGCGACAATTGAGCTCAGGCAAAAGGCTGCAGCCATTGTTATACGTTGTTTCATAGTGCGTTCCTCTTCGATGAATAATTTCAACAGTTTAGTTATAACCTATTTTTAGAAAGTACGCTTGATGGTGAAGGATACATTATCGCGATCCTTCCAGTTTCCGCCTATGCCATTTTTCTGCGGGCCGAAAAAGAAGTTGTAGCGCACATCGGCGGTCCATAGTTGGTCCACATTGGCCGAAAGTCCAAATGAGCCATTGCCAACCTCCTCATCACCGCCCAGGCCGAGGGGCGCACTGCCAGTCAAGCCCATGCCAACACTGGTTCGCATAGTCAGGTCTACACCGGGTAGGACCTGGTACCAGACAGGGGCGAAAATCAGGGACAGGTGAGCAGAAGTGTCGCCCTCCTCAATGCTGACGGCTCCCGGTGTATTCAGCAACATGTGCTCATTGGTTTTGACTTCATCCAGGTAGGCAAAACTAGCCTCAAACAGGTAGGTGCCACCCTGCCAAATTCCATTATCTTGCAGGAAACCCAAACCATTAAATACCAGATGGTAGGTATTACCCACCGGGGAGCGATCATAACTGGCACCGTCAGCACCGTCAAAATCGTATTCTGGACCAAACACTGCGGTCAGCCCTTCTTCCAACGGTGGAAAATCCGGGTAGTTGTCAAACTGCTGTAGGGCAGTTGCACTATCCACTCTCAGGGGTGTGTTCCTGCGGTGGGTTATATCCATGCCGAAGCTGATACCGGCATACTCCTTACTGAAGGAAATGCCGTAGAGGTCAATATCTTCTTTATACATCCATTTGGCTTTACCAATAGAAACCTGGCCCAACTCGGCACTGACCAGATCCGGTGCCGCACCGAAGGCCGCCTTTAGCCCTGGCAGCACCGACTCGGGAACACCCGTACCCACAATCAGCTCATCAAAAAACCCGACGGTCAAAGCCTGCTTGCCGTCGATGACCCCCGTGAGACCGTCCGTAACCTTGGAATTATAGTTCAGGTAATAGGCACTGATCTCCAGGCCAGATGCGTCAAAAAAGTAGGAAAAGTTGATACCCCACTCCCCGTCATCAGAATACTCATCATCCTGCATTTCCAAGCCGATACCCACAGGCCCCTCGAATCCGGGAAAGGCGGGGGCAAGTGCCAGATGAATCATTTCTGCGTCTTCGGTTAATGCGTCCGAAGGGCTGAAAAAAGTTGTTGCTTCGGGCAATCGGTAATTCTCCCATTCCAGGCTGTAATAGGCCTCCATGGTAAGGTTGTCGGTAAACTGGAAAACAGTTGAAATCTTATTTGTAGGCCGAAATAATTCCTTGGCTTCACTGCCTGGCACGGCAAAACCCTTAATGCCGTCGATGGTGTTCATGGAACCACCGACACTGTGTACCGCACCGGTTAAGAGCAGGCTCTGGCCCCAGTAAATGGAGTGTCGACCTAGGCGAACATTACCAGCCATGTCACCAATATCAAAGTTGGCAAAGATAAAGGCATCGAGAATTTCCGCACCCATGTAGTGGTTGCTTTTCGCTTCAGAGTTTAGCTCACCCACGGGCACCGACGGATTGGTCCAGTGAGGCGCAATACTATTAGGCTGGTCCATGCCGTTACTCAGGGCCACATCGTACCAGGCGGCACCGCTGATGCGAAAACCAAAGGTATCTTTCCACACCACGTCCATTTCGGACAAGATATCGAAGCGGTTACTGATTATATCCCCTTTTTCGACGCCCAAAGTCGGATCTGCTGTTGCAAGGGTGCCTAAAACATCCTTATGAGGGTCCTCTGCACGAAGCATTAAATTATATTTGAGAGTATTGTCCCATCGAATTTCGAAATCGTCCCCCGCGTCAAACCGAAAGGCACTGGCCTGTGTACTGACAACGGCCAATACAGATGCTGCTAATAGTTTCTTCTTCATGTGGTTCCCCTAGAGTATTCCTATATCGTCTATTATAGCTAAAACGCAGGGCAGCCCCCCGGCCACCGTTAGTGTGTACCGTTACTACGCTCGACGTTGATTTAATCAATACTAACGCCCAAACACAAATACACACTAATCCAAAAATACATTTCACTTGTCATTTGGAACGGGCCACTATACCGCATTACAGGCAAAAAGCATTATTGATTTGGGTCATCAATTTGTTGATTTCGGTCAATGAAGCATGGCTTCCCTAAGTTGAAGCAACCCCTCTTCGACAGACAAGACAGGGTGATAACCCAGTTCACTCTCTATCTTGTCAATCCGGAGAGTGCAATCACAACACATCAGGTCGATGGCATGGCGCGTTATAGGTGGCGTACTGGAGAGCTTGAATGTTCGCCAGATAGCCTCAACCAGTCTTGCAATGGGTCGAACAATGGCTGAGGGCATGGATTTATCTCCCAGTTCCACTTCGTAGGCACTCATCAGCGCAGGTAAAAATTCCCGAAAACTGCGTACTTCGCCGTCGGTGACGAAGTAGGCCTCTCCTCCCCTCCCCCTCTCCAGTACCAGTTTTGCGCCGTGAACCAAATTGTCAATATGGGTTGTAGAGGTTCTTGCACGACCACCATCTACCCACATGAAAGCCCCCTTCTCAACCATGGCCGTAATTTCCGGGGCAAGGGTCTGATCGCCCGGCCCCCAAACAAACCGAGGGCGCAAAACCACAGTTTCCATACCGCCACTTTCGTTGGCCGCTATTACCAGGCGTTCGGCTTCAGCCTTGGTTTCAGAATAGAGGTAAGGGGTAGACTCGGGATAGGGGTAACTTTCGTCTACATCAACCAGGTCCTGCCCCTTCCACAGTACCGCTTCTGTACCCATGTGCAGGAAGCGTTTGGCCCCCGCCGCCCGGGCAGCCTTCAGGGTTCGCTCTGTGCCCTCTACATTGATCTTCCAGGTTAGCTCGCGTGTGCCCCATGACTCAACATAAGCTGCACAGTGAATCACTGCATCACAATCGGGGATGTCACCGGGTTCCAGCGTTGCAAGATCACACCGAACGGGTTCTGCGCCCAATGCCCATATCGGCACATCACTTTTTTCAGAGCGGGACATTGCCAGAATCTCGTGTTCAGAGGCGAGGCTTTTAGCGATAGCACCCCCTATAAAA
>JADFVW010000388.1 GCA_015222725.1 Pseudomonadota bacterium
ACATGGGTTTCGAGAATCCATTGCAACTCCAATCGCTTGTCTCTGATATAGGCGATGATCTGGTCTGCCCCGGCAAAGCTGATGGAGCCGGAGGGATAGTCCAGGTCCATCACGCAGTCCACCACGGCACAGGCCTTGCTGGCAGGGTCCTTGACAACATAGGACAGGGTATTGGTCGGTTCGTCAAAAAATGGGGTAACTTCGGGGCGCACAGTGGTATCGAAAGTGCCTTTTACTGCCTGGTTCATGGATGCATCCTCTATTTCCTTGCTGGGCCGACAAGCGCTGGGCCCATTGGTGCCGTTGAGTGTTACACGATCATCAGCAATCCCCGTGCCAAAGAGGAAATAACATTATCAATACTCCATAACTATATAATAATAAAGGAGAATATATAGCTCCTGCTTAAGTGGTAAGAATAGCCCCCTTGCTACAAAAGCGCTTTTATGCCAAATTTAACACTACATTCGCCAAAACTGACAACTATGGAAATTATCGCAGCGGACACCGACTCCTCCCTCGCCAGGATGCTCGATAGCTACGAGCACCCCGCGATCCTGGTTAACCCCGAGTACCAGATATTGGCCACCAATGATCTGTACCAGGAAAAATTTGGCCTCATTGATTCTGCGGGGGAGCCTGCTCGCTGTTACAAAGTCTCCCATGACTATGATAGACCATGTGACCAGGCGGGGGAGGAATGTCCGCTGGCGGCGGCCACCCGGTCTGGCCAGCGGGAGCGGGTACTGCACATACACCAGACCCCAAGGGGCGAAGAGCACGTGGATGTGGAGATGCTCCCCATTCTTGACGAGCAGGGCGCCCTGCAGTTTTTCGTGGAGCTACTCAAGCCTGTGCCGATAGCGGGTGCAGGTGGTGACAAGCCCATGGTTGGTGCCAGCCCGGGGTTTAATCGAATGCTGGAGCTGATTACACGGGTGGGGCCTTCCAACGCCGCTGTACTATTGCTGGGGGAGTCAGGCACGGGCAAAGAACTGGCGGCCCGAACCCTGCACCAGGCCAGCCTGCGCTCGGATAAGTCGCTGGTGACCCTGGAGTGCGCGGGCTTGAGTGAGACCCTGTTCGAGAGTGAATTATTCGGTCATGTGAAGGGTGCATTTACCGGCGCCAACTACACCAGGCAGGGGCTGGCAGAGGCGGCCAACGGCGGCACCTTGTTTCTCGACGAGATCGGTGACATTCCCTACCCACTTCAGGTCAAATTGTTGCGTTTGATAGAAACCGGAACTTACCGGCCAGTGGGCAGCAACCAGCCCAAGCAGACAGATTTCAGACTGGTATGCGCCACCCATAAAAACCTGGAACAGATGGTAGACGCCGGGGAGTTCCGGCAGGATTTATACTATCGAATCAACGTTTTCCCGATTCATATGCCATCTCTGGCAGAGCGCCTCGAAGACCTGCCGCTGCTGGCTCGCACTATGTTGCAGGACAAGGATGGCAACAAAGCCTACCACCTCACAGAATCTGCTATGACGATTCTGAAAGCGCATCGCTACCGGGGTAATATTAGGGAACTGCGTAACATCATGTCCCGGGCTGTGGTGTTGACCAACACCAACGTGATTGACCAGTCTGTTATCAGGCAATGTCTGGATGTTGGGGCTGGGACGGCTGTGCCAGCTGAGATGAGTCTCAAGGAGGTCGAGGAACATTATCTTGAGCAGTTGATGCGCAGCCACCACAACGACAAGGACAAGGTGGCTGCTATTGCGGGTATTAGCGTACGCTCGCTGTATCGAAAACTACAGGAAAGCCAGGGGTAACCGCAGAGGGCACCCCTTGAGTCTGGCAACCAATGAATCTACCACTCGCTGAGTGACGGACCGAGAATGTGTTTGGATTTCCCGATGACATGCTGGCTGTGGCCGACTATCAGTGGATCGGGCTTACGCACAACGCTCTCGTTTTTTCCTGGATAGTTAAGTTGGCTAAGAAAATGCTGCATGCAGGTGATTCTGGCGCGCTTCTTGTCCGATGACTTGACGATGGCCCAGGGCGCATCGGCGGTGTCCGTGTAGAAAAACATGGCTTCTTTTGCCTCTGTATACTCATCCCATTTGTCCAGTGAGGCACGGTCGATAGGGGACAGCTTCCATTGTTTGAGCGGGTCCTCGGAGCGGCGGTTAAACCGGTTCAGCTGCTCTTCCCTGGTGACTGAAAACCAGTATTTGAACAGGTGTATGCCGCTGCGCACCATCATGCGTTCCAGTTCCGGGGTCTGGCGCATGAATTCCAGATACTCTTCCGGGTTGCAAAACTCCATGACACGCTCCACACCCGCGCGGTTGTACCAGGAGCGGTCGAATAACACGATCTCGCCCTCGGTAGGCAGATGATTGATGTACCGCTGAAAATACCACTGGCCCTTTTCCAGTTCGCTGGGCTTTTCCAGCGCCACCACCCGGGCGCCACGAGGGTTGAGGTGTTCCATAAAGCGCTTGATGGTTCCCCCTTTGCCCGCCGCGTCGCGGCCTTCAAACAGCACGACAATTTTCTGTCCGGTTTCTTTCACCCATCGCTGCACCTTCAACAGTTCGACCTGCAATGCCTTTTTCTTGCGCTCGTACTCCGCCGTCGGAATTTTAGTCTGGTAGGGATATTTGCCGGAGAGAAACAGCTCGCGGATGGCGTCCGGGTCGCGCCGTATCTCTGCTAACTCATGAAGTAAAGCGGCGCCGGAAGTGTTCTCGTCCGCGGCCACCGTTGTCGCCTCAGCGTGAGAGGGCGATGGGGTGAGGTTAAGGCTGTCATTACCGATGTTTTTGCTGGTGCTGGTCTTGTCTGTCACTCTGGGCTCCATGGAAATAAATGAGGCGCTTATGAAAACCTGTGTGAAAATGGCTTGCAATGATGCGAATCAACAAAACACTTTTTTTGGTCTTTCTCCCCGGGAAAAGCTGACGTCCTGCACAATACTGAATTAGTGTTATTCGCCATGGCCAATCTCGCTTATGATATGACCCGGTCCCTATCCAGGGCATAGTGTGATTGCTCCCACAGCCATAGCGGACAGAGAGACATCATTCGACAGCGAGACACAGGAACAGGCTAATGACGCGGTGCACCGAATTATGGGTAGATCGTAAAGATCTTAGAAAGACCAGAGTTGTACGTTCCGATATAGCGGCCCTGGCGGAGGGAGAGGTCCTGGTCGCCATCGACAAATTTGGACTCACAGCCAATAACGTGAGTTATGCCGTCTCCGGCGACATGATCGGTTACTGGGGTTACTACCCGGCGGAAGACGAGTGGGGCAAAGTGCCGGTTTGGGGCTGTGCCAATGTTGTTGCGTCCAGCTGCGCCGAAGTGCCCGTGGGCGAGCGCCTGTGGGGTTTCTTCCCCATGGCCAGTCACGCGGTATTGCGCCCCGGCAAAGTGCGTGACGATCAGTTTATCGATGTGGCAGAGCATCGTCAGGCCTTGCCAGCGCTATACAATGGCTACCGGCGAACGCTGGCAGAACCCGAGTTTCTACAGGAGATGGAGAACGAGCGCTGCCTGCTGTTTCCGCTGTTTGCCACTTCCTACCTGCTGTATGACTACCTGGTGGACAACGAGTTTTTCGGGGCGAAGCAGGTAC